>DATDMG010000282.1:0-21620 GCA_036518955.1 Kineosporiaceae bacterium
CCGAAGTCCGACCGGGGCGCGCCGGAACGCCTCCCGGCAGCCTCCGGCGCGGCCCGGGATCAGTGGGGCAGGACGACGGTCAGCGGCGCGGGTGCACGTCCTGGTGCTCGATCGCGGCGATGTCCGCCCAGGCCACCTCGAGCAGCTTCTCGGCCAGGTCACGCAACGCCCGGGCGGTCGCGATCTCGGCGCCGATCTCGGCGACCGGCACGTCCGTCTCGTTCCGGTGCGCGCGGCCGGACCCGGTGACGGTGCGCCGCCTGGCCACGCCCTCGCCGGAGATCAGGGTGGCCCTCGCCGCCGTGTCGTCGTCGCCCTCGAAGAGCTGGATCTCGACCGACCAGGTCGTGGTGGTCAGCATGGCGACCTCCTCGTCGCTGTGCTCGGGGGCGCGTTGCCCGGCCGCTGCGCCGTTCCCTCGACCAGCGGACACCCGGTGTCCCGGGGATGACCGGGACGTCCGTCCCGGCTGCGCCCGGTGGGCAGCGCGCGCGGGCCGAACGGCACGATGTCGAGGCCGGGCGGCCGTCCGCCGGGCAACCCGCCGTCCAGCGTCACTGCACGGTGCGCCGGAGCTGGTTCAGCCGGGTCGCCGAGTCGGAGACGCTCCGGGCGATGGACGCCGGCAGGTGCCGGCCGTTCTCGGCGCGCACGAGCGGATGCTGGGCGTGGTCCGCGAGGTCCCGGGCGAGGGCCAGGTCGCCCGTCGTGACGGCCAGCCACCCCAGCTCGCTGAGCAGCCAGAGCCAACGGGCCAGCTCGATCCGGACCCGCGGCCAGGGGTGCTCCACCAGGCCGAGCTCCTCGGCGCAGGCGTACAGACACGCAGCGTCCCGGCCGGCGGCGAGGGCGAGCGCGGGCTCGTGCGGTGCCAGCTCGAGCGCGGTGGCTGCCCCCTCCCGGGCCGCCTCGAGCAGGTTCATGGGCTCGACGAGCAGGCCGGGAATGCTCACCGTGCTCATCGGCCGGTCCAACATCAGCTCGATCGCCAGCCGGGTGTCGGAGGTCACCCGCTGGTGCTGGGCGGCCGCAGCCAGGCCCAGGCGCGCGGGCAGCGGCGCCTCGTCGAGCAGTTGCTGGGCATGGTCCGGTCCGGCGAGCGCGCTGAGAGCCGTCAGCGGCATGACCAGCTCGGTGCTGCGATCGAGGGCCCGCAGCAACCGGATCTCGGCTTCGAGCGCCCGGATCACCAGGGGCGCGACCTCCGCCCCGGGCTCGGTACCGGCCAGCAGCGCAGCCGCCTGCTGGGCCGCCGTCAGCGCCAGCCCGGAGCAACCGTGCACGGCCTGTACCTCTGCGGCGCAGATGAGCGCGTCGGCCAGGGCACGCTCGGTGTCCCAGCTGGCGTTCGGGGGGAGCGCCTGGACGTGGTGGAGCACCGCGGACTGGACGTCCACCAGGGCCGACAGCCCGCGGCCCCGGCCGGCGTGGGCGCGGGCGCGGCGAGCCCGGGTGTCGGCCACACCAGGCAGACCCGCTGCGCCGAGTTGGGAGTACAGCGCCTCCGCGGCGTCGAGCGCGGCCTGGGCGGCGCCCGGGTCGCCCAGGTCGAGCTGGACGTCGGCCAGCTGGCACAGTGCGTCGGCCTGCAGCCGCTGTCCCTCCACGCGGTCCGGCGCCCGGACCGCGACCAGCGCCGCGGCCTCTCGAGAGCGACGGAAGGCCGACGCCGCCGCCGGGAGATCCCGTGCGCGGTGAGCCTTGATTCCACCGGCCAGTGACGTCTCGGCCACCACCACGAGGTCCTTGAGGCTGCGCTCGCGCAGCGCCGTGCCGCCCGCCGCACTGCCTGCCGTGCCGCCCGCCGCACTGCCTGCCGCACTGCCTGCCGTGCCGCTGCGGCCGAAGAGGTCGCCCCCGGTGACCATCATGAGGGTGGCCGACTCTGCGCTCGCGTCCCTGCTCCTGCCCATGGCGATACCCCCTGACGTGCCCCCTGACGTGCCCTCGCCGGCGAAGGCGTCGGCGCTCGGTCGCCTCCGGTCGACGAGTGGTGCGACCGGGGCGACGTCCAGCCGGTCCCGATCGACCGGGACCGGGCCCGAGCGGCAGGCCGCGGGGACCGGGTTCCAGCGGTCGCCGTGCCGCGCCGGCAGCCCGGACGGCGGGCGCCCCACCCGTCGCCTGACGCGGTACCCACACCGGACCTGACCACCGGACCTCACCATGGCGGCCGCATCCTGCGTGGCCGGACGCGCAGGTGCGCCCGGCCGACGTCGCGGTGCCGACGCCAGCCATGGTCCTGTGTTCCCACCAGCCGGGGCGACGGTCATGACCACTGTCCCCACCGTCGTACCCGGTCCGGTGGCCGCGCCACCGTCGCCCCGAGCCCGACGGTGGCTGCTGGCCAGTCAGGCGCTGCGCTTCCCGTCAGTCACCCTTGGCTTGTGCCAAAACTACGACGAGGGGATTAAGGTTTCCTCATCCAGGAGTTGTCATCCGGTTCCGTACGAACCGAGCTGGCCTGCGGTTCGGAGTCCGGGGCGGTGACCTGCATCGGGATGGCGCTCTTCGGTGACAATCCGTCACCATTGGAGCGGCCGCGGATGCGTCGGCCCACCCAGGGGACCACCTGCTCGCGCAGCCAGGCCGCGTCCTCGGTCCAGGCCTCCCGGCGGCTCCGGACGGGACCCGGGGCGAGCGGCACGTCCCACCCCTCGCCGCCAGGGATGTCGAGCAGTTCGAGGGTCTGGCCCGCCACCCGCCGATGGCCCTGCGAGGTCAGGTGGATCCGGTCCTCGGCCCACATCCGGCGGTCCTGGAGCGCCGCCGTTCCCCACAGGTCGAGGACCAGCGCACCCTGCCGCCGGGCGATCGACCAGACGTTGGCCGCGAAGATGCCGGCGAGCCCTCGGGTCCGCCGGACGAGCGGGGCCATGCGCGGGTCGTACGAGGTCGACATCAGGACCGTCGCGCCGGACGCGACGAGCCGCGCGACGGCCTCCTCCAGCACCGACGTCACCCGGTCGACGTCGACGCCGGGAAGCGGCACGTCGTTGCCCCCGCCGATGATGCTCACCAGATCGGCGCCCAGGTCCAGGGCGGCCGGGACCTGCTCGTCGACGATCTGCCCGAGCAGCCGGCGACCCGGGAGTGCGGATAATGACAGTGGCATTGACAGTGTCGTAATGTGCCATGATGATGGCCTCATGCTCGAGGCGGCTGACGACCCAGCAGATGACGACAGGGCAGATGACGACACAGCAGATGCAGCAGGCTGTTCGGTGGGTCGTCAGCCGCAATGGCGGCTGGAGGAGCTGGCACGGCGGGTGGCCGTCGCGCTTGCGGCGCCCGTCGGCGCGTCGGGGGCAGTGCGGGCGCGGGAGGCGCCTGACCAGCGGGTGATCCGGTGGTACGTCAGCACCGGGTTGATGGACCGGCCCATCGGGGGTCGCGGCCGGGGCGCGCGGTACGGGGTCCGTCACCTCCGCCAACTGGTGGCGATCCGGCGGTTGCAGGGCCAGGGCCTCAGCCTGGCCGAGATCCAGGCCCGGCTCGCCGGTGCCGACGACGCCACGCTGGCGACGCTGGCTGAACTCCCCGCCGCGGCCTTCGCGCCGCTGGCCGAGCAGTCACCGGGCGCGGTGCCGCTCGACCCGGAGGGGCGCGCTCCGTCCGCACCCGCCGCCGGCCGCGAGGTCCGCGTCGACACCCAGTTCTGGCTGCCGACCGCGGGCCCTCCCCCCGAGATCGGGCCTCAGCCGGCGCACCGTCCACCCGTCGCCGCTGCTCCGGGGGCCGCCGTCGACTCGCACGGTGCGGTGCCGACCCTGGACTCGGGTGCGGTGGCGCTCGATCCGCCGTTCGTGCACCTGCTCGGGGGGGTTCAGCTGCTCAACGGCGTCGTGCTCGTCCTGCCGCGGCAGCCGTCCCCGGCCGACCTTCCCGTCCTGGCGGAGGCCGCCGCGCCCTTGCTGGCCGCCCTGACCTCGCTCGGGCTCGTGCCCGACCCGACCCCGGGAGTTGCTCGATGACCCAGCCCGCCCCGCCCCGACCCCTGCCCGAGTCTCCGGTCGCCCTCGCCACCCTGACGCCCGCCGAGCGCGACCGGTCGGCGGCCGACCCGGAGGCCGGCTTCGGCTGCCTCAGCACCGCCGCTGGCAACCTGCCGCTCGTCTCGCTGGACGTCGACGCGCGGATCACCGGCCTGGTGTCCCGGGTGGTGCTCACCCAGCGATACCTGAACGCGCACCGCGAGCCGCTCGAGGCGACCTACGTCTTCCCGCTTCCGGACCGGGGTGCGGTCACCGGGATGCGCCTGACGGCGGCGGGTCGCACGGTCGTCGCCCGCCTGCGCGAGCGAGGTCAGGCCCGAGCCGAGTACGACGCGGCCGTCGTCGCCGGCCGACGCGCGTCGATCGCCGAGGAGGAACGCCCCGACGTCTTCACGGTGCGGGTCGGCAACATCCTCGCCGGCGAACAGGTGACCGTGGAGCTCACCCTGGTCGGGGTGCTGCCGGTGGTGGACGGCGAGGCGACCTTCCGCTTCCCGCTCGTGGTCGCGCCGCGCTACGTGCCGGGGGCGCCCCTGCCGGGCGACGCGGTGGGGGCGGGGTACCAGCCGGACACCGACGCCGTGCCGGACGCGTCGAGGATCTCCCCGCCGGTTCTGCTCCCCGGCTTCCCGCAGCCGGTGCGCCTCGGCATCGCCGTCACCATCGACCCCGCCGGCCTGCCGATGGGTACGCCACGCTCGAGCCTGCACGCGGTGCAGGTGGAGCCTGGTCGGGTGGTGTTCCGTCCGGGAGAGCGGCCCGACCGAGACGTGGTTCTGCGCATCCCGTTGGAGGTGGGCGGTGAGCCGGCCGCGGTGATGACACTCGTCCCCGACGCCGTCCCGGCCCCGGACGCCGTCAGGTGTGCGGGCGCTGCCCCGGCGCCCACCGATCCGTACCGGGCGGAGGGGACCTTCGAGCTCGTCATCGTCCCACCCGAACCGGCCACCGCGCCGCCACCGCGCGACGTCGTCCTCCTGCTGGATCGCTCGGGGAGCATGGCCGGTTGGAAGGTCGTGGCCGCGCGGCGCGCGGCGGCCCGGATCATCGACACCCTGACGGATCGCGACCGCTTCGCCACCCTCGCGTTCGACACGGTCATCGAGACGCCGGCCGGGAACGCGGCCGCGCTGCTGCCGGCAACGGACCGCAACCGGTTCCGGGCGGTGGAGTTCCTGGCCCGGCTCGACGCCCGCGGCGGCACCGAGCTGGCCGAGCCGTTGCGGCTCGCCCTGAGCCTGCTCCAGCCGGGCGGCGCCGAGCGCCCGGCGGGTGACGTCGGGCCGGATCGGCGGGGCGAGCGCTCCCTCGTGCTCGTGCTCGTCACGGACGGCCAGGTCGGCAACGAGGATCAGATCCTGCGCCTGCACGCCGCCGGCCTGGGCGCGGTCCGGGTGCATACCGTCGGGATCGACCAGGCGGTGAACGCCGGATTCCTCGCCCGCCTGGCGGGCTGGGGGCGCGGCCGGTGCGAGTTGGTGGAGAGCGAGGACAGGCTCGACGAGGCGATGGCTCGGATCCACCAGCGGATCGGGTCCCCGGTGGTTCTCGCGCCGACGATCGAGGCGTCCGGCGTGACGTTGGTGCCGGGCACCTACCCGGAGGGGCACTTGCCCGATGTCTTTCCCCAGGTGCCGTGGGTGGTGCGCGGGCGGTATCGCGCCGCCGGCACCGCCCGGGCGACCGTCCGTGGGACGACGGCCGGCGGTGATGCGTGGTCGGTGACGGCGCAGGCGTGCGCAGCCGCCGCCCCTGCCGTGACGGCGACCTGGGCCCGCGGCCACGTCCGCGATCTCGAGGATCGGTACGTCGCCCGCGCCGGCGGCTGGGCGGTCTCCGAGCCGACCGACCCCAGCGCTCTCGAACAGCGGATCGTGCAGACGTCGCTCGCGTTCGGCGTCCTCTGCCGGTTCACGGCCTTCGTCGCCGTCGACGAGCGTGTGGTGACGGAGGGTGGGGTGCCGCGCACGGTGGTCCAGCCGGTCGAGTACCCGGCGGGCTGGGCGGGGCCGACGGCGCCGCCTACGGCGGTGGCGTTGTCGGCGGGTTTCGCGGATTTCGCGGACGGGTCGGCGCCGCGGCATCCGGCCGTGGGTAGTGGCCCGGTCAGACGCCCGACGGTGTTCGCAGCCATGACCGAGCAGGCAGCCGAGCAGGAGGCCGACAGCCTGGTGAGGGCCGGGGCGCACTCGACCATGGCCCGCGACCCGGTGGACGCACGGTCCTCCCGTGCTGACGACTCTCTGGAGGCCCTGCTGATCCGGGATCTGGGCCGGCTCCGCGAGCTGTCGGCAGAGCCCGTGATTCGCCGACGCGAGGCACTCGCCGACCTGACGACGTGGCTCGCCGCCGTGTCCCGACCGGCCGACCTGCCCGAGGCTGCGTGGCGCCGGCTGACGGCGGCCCTGGACGCGGTCCGGGCGGGGTCGGAGCCCTTCGACGATGTCTGGCGGGAGGTGCTGGACAGTCTGGCAGCGCTCGTCGAGGCGCCGGCCGATGCCGATCCCTCACCCGACCATGGGCAGCCGCCCGGGCCAGAGGCCCCGGAAGATCGGGGCGGGAGCTTCTGGCGACGGCATCCGTTGGCGTGAGGAGGAGGCGCGAATCACCCGAACGCCAAGGGCGCGCAATCGCGGTGACTCACAGGTGTTGTTCGGGTGAAACGTTGTGCACCTAGCGTCAATGTCGCGTCGATGTCGTTCTGTGCCGTCAACCGGCCCACCCGGCGTGGGGATGGCTCCGCCGGCGACGACGGTAGACCGGGGTGTCACCGGTGGACGGCAGGCCCCGCACGCTCGCTGGGAGGGGCATGGACCTCAACAGTGTCACCGAAGTGCACTGCCGGGCCTCGCTGCCCGGCTGGCGCCCGGGGGACGCCTGGCTCGCGGGCGGTACCTGGCTGTTCTCCGAACCGCAGCCAGACGTCACCCGATTGATCGACCTGACGACGCTGGGCTGGCCCGCGCTCACCGTGCGCCCCGAGGGGTTGGAGATCGCGGCCACGTGCACCATCGCTGAGCTGGCGGCGCTGCGCTGCCCGCCGGAATGGACGGCGGCACCGCTGATCCGGCAGTGCTGCGAGGCGTTCCTGGCCTCGTTCAAGATCGGGAGCGTCGCCACCGTCGGGGGCAACCTGTGCGCCGCCCTCCCGGCCGGGCCGATGATCTCCTTGGCTGCGGCGCTCGACGGGTCGTGCACGATCTGGGCGCCGGACGGTCGCCGCCGCTCGATCTCGGTGGCGGAGCTCGTGGTGGGGCCGCACCGGACGACCCTCCGCCCCGGGGAGCTGGTTCGCTCGGTCCACCTCCCCGCCGCCGCCCTGACCGCCCGGACGGCCTTCCGGCAGGTGTCGTTGCGCCCGCTCGGGCGCTCGGCGGCCCTCCTCGTCGGCCGCGCCGAGCCGGGCCGGCTGGTGCTCGTCGTCACCGCGGCGACGAAGAGGCCCGTGGCGCTCACGCTGTCGCCGAGACCCGACTCGGCGCAGCTCCGGGCGGCGCTGGAGGGGGGCGTGGCACCCGAGCTGTACCACGACGACGTGCACGGAGACCCGGACTGGCGGCAGCACCTCACCCTGACCCTCGGGGAGCAGGTCCGGGCCGAACTGGTGGGGCGGGAGGCCGGGTGAGCGTCGACGAGATCCGGGTGTGGCCGCCCGCAGACGCCGACCCGCCCCCGGTGCCCGGCCCGGCCGCGGGTGGCGTCCCCGTCGTCAACGGGACGCCGGCGCCGCAGGCGCCCGGCCCCGGCCAGTGCCTGCGCACCTACCTGCGCGACCTGGGCTGGTTCGGGGTCAAGAAGGGCTGCGACAGCGGCGACTGCGGTGCGTGCACGGTGCACGTCGACGGTCTCCCGGTCCACAGCTGCCTCTACCCGGCGGCCCGTTCCGCCGGCCGCCGGGTGACGACGGTGGAGGGCTTGGCCGGCACCCAGGCCACCCCGGACGGTTCCCTCCATCCGGTGCAGGTCGCGGTCCTGGAAGGGCAGGCCTTCCAGTGCGGGTTCTGCACCCCGGGCCTGGTGATGACCGCGGCCGCCCTCCGCGACGACCAGCGTGCAGACCTGGCCCGCGCCCTGAAGGACAACCTCTGCCGTTGCACCGGGTACGGGTCGGTGCGGCGCGCCCTGCAGCCGTGGGGCGCGCAACGGGGCGACCCGGTGCGGCGGCCGCCGAGGGCGCCGGAGAGCGCGGACGTCGTGACCGGCCGGGCGTCCTTCACCCTCGACACGTCGGCACCACCCGGCATGGTTCACCTGCGCCTCGTCCGGTCCCCGCACGCCCATGCCCGGGTGGTCTCGGTCGACGCCTCCGCGGCCCTGGCCGTGCCCGGAGTGATCGGTGTCCTGACGCACCAGGACGCGCCGCCGCGCCGCTACAGCAGCGCCCGGCACGAGATCGACGCCGACGATCCCGCCGACACCCGTGTTCTCGACGACGTCGTCCGGCACGTCGGGCAGCGCGTGGCGGTGGTGGTGGCCGAGAGCGTGGTGGCGGCGGAGCGCGCGTGCCGGCTCGTGGCCGTCACCTACGAACCGTTGCCCGTCGTCCTCGACCCGGTCCAGGCGTTGGCCGACGGCGCCCCCGTCGTCCACGTCGGACCGGGTGGGCGCCCGAACGTGTGCGCCGAGCTTCACGGAGGGATCGGCGACGTCGACAGGGCGCTGGCCGAGGCGGCCGTCGTCCACTCGGCCACCTACCGGTCCCAGCGGCTTGATCATGGCGCGCTGGAGACGCTCGCCTGTCGGGCCTGGCTGGACGACGACGGCCGGGTGACCGTCCGCAGCTCCACGCAGACACCGTTCCTGACGCGCCGGGCGCTGGCCGCGATCTACGACCTCCCCCCGGACCGCGTCCGGGTGGTGACCGGCCGCGTGGGCGGTGGATACGGCGGTACGCAGGAGCTGCTCATCGAGGACGTCGCCGTGCTCGCCCTGCTGGTCACGGGCCGCCCGGTGCAGCTGGAGTACAGCCTCCAGGAGCAGTTCCGGGCGACGCCGACCCGACACCCGATGGCCGTGACCGTTACCGCCGGGACGGCCGCCGACGGCACGCTGACGGCGCTGCGCGTGCACGTGGTCGCCGATACCGGCGCCTACGGCAACCACGGTCCCGGGGCGCTCGTCCACGGTTGCTCCGCGTCGGTCGCGGTCTACCGTTGCCCGAACAAGCAGGTGAGCGGGTACTCGGTGTACACCAACAATGCCCCGGCCGGTGCCTTCCCGGGGGACGGGCTGGGCCAGGTGATCTTCGCGGTGGAGTCCGCGATCGACGAGCTCGCCCTCGGCCTGGGGATGGACCCGATCCGCTTCCGGGAAGTGAACGTCGTGCGGTCCGGTGACGCGTTGATCTCCTACCACGACGGACCGGAGGAGCTCACGGTCGGCAGCTACGGCCTCGACCAGTGCCTGCGGCTGGCCGCCGCCGGGCTGGCCGAGCTGCCCCGCCCGGAAGAGCCGGAGGCCCCCGCAGGCTGGGAGATCGGCGACGGCGTCGCCCTCGCCATGATCGCGACGATCCCGTCCCGGGGGCACCACAGCCACGCCACGGTGCGCCTCACCCCTGGCGGCCGGTACGAGGTGCTGGTCGGGACGGCGGGGCTCGGCAACCGCGCGACGACGTCGTACGCCCAGCTCGCGGCATCCGTGCTCGGCGTGGGCCTCGACCGTGTCGACGTCCGGGAGGGGGACACCGATCTCGTCGAGCACGACACCGGCGATGACGGGTCCACCGGGATCGTCGTGGCCGGGCCGGCGACCGTCCGTGCCGCGCAGGACCTCGCCCGTGCGATCGAGGGAGCTGCCGCGGACCTGGCCGGCGTCGATCCGGCGCGGTGCCGGCTCGTCGGCGATGTCGTCCGGTGCGCCGATGACCCGATTCCCGTGGTGCTGGTGCAGCGGGCGATGCAGGCGTCCGGGATCGCGGCCGAGGGCCGGGGCGTGGCCGGCGGGTCGCCGCGCTCGGTGGCGTTCAACGTCCATGCCGTCCGGGTGGCGGTCGACCGTGGTACCGGCGAGATCCGCGTGCTGCGCAGCGTGCACGCCGTGGACGCCGGCGCTGTCCTGAACCGGCAGCAGTGCCGGGGCCGGATCGAGGGCGGAGTGGCGCAGGCCCTGGGGGCGGCGCTCTTCGAGGAGGTCCGGCTCGATGCTCACGGCGGGGTGGCCACCGGGTGGCTTCGCGAGTATCCCCTGCCGTCGATGGCCGATGTCCCGCCGACCCGTGTGCTCTTCGCGGACACCTGCGACGAGCTCGGCCCGCTCGGCGTCAAGTCCATCGGCCAGGGCCCGTACAACCCGGTCGCCCCGGCCGTGGCCAACGCCGTCCGGGCCGCCACCGGTATCCGGTTCACCGAGCTGCCGCTGCGCCCGGACCGGGTCTGGCGCGCCCTGGCCGAGCTGGGTGACGTCGAGGGCGCCGGGGACACGACCGGCCGGCCCCGTATCCTCTTCTGATCCGGCGTCGGCGGCGGACCCGCGGCGATCCGCACGGCCGGCGGGGTGAGAGCGAGGCGGCATGCGCGCGTGGATCGTCGACCAGCCGGGCCCGGTGTCGTCGAGCCGGCCACTGCGGCTCGTCGAGCGCGATGACCCGACGCCCGGCCCGGGGGAGGTCCGGATGCGGGTGAGCGCCTGCGGGGTCTGCCGTACCGATCTGCACCTCGCCGAGGGTGACCTCGCGCCGCGGCGTCCGGGCATGGTGCCGGGGCACGAGGTGGTCGGGTACGTCGACGCCCTTGGGGAGGGTGCCGGCCGGTTCAGGCTCGGTGACCGGATCGGCGTCGCCTGGCTGCGCGGCACCTGCGGTGCCTGCCGATGGTGCCGATCGGGCCGGGAGAACCTGTGTCCACTCGCCACCTTCACCGGCTGGGACGCTGACGGCGGCTACGCCGAGTTCACCGTCGTCCCCGAGGCGTACGGCTACCGGCTGCCGGAGACCGTGGACGACGTCCACGTGTCCCCCCTGCTGTGCGCCGGGATCGTCGGGTACCGCGCGCTGAAGCGGGTCGGCCTGCCTCCCGGCGGCCGGCTCGGCATCTACGGTTTCGGGGCCTCGGCGCACCTCGTCGCCCAGGTGGCCATCGCCCAGGGCGTCACCGTGCATGTTCTCACCCGGTCGGCCGAGGCACAGCGGCTGGCTCTGGAACTGGGCGCGGCGTCCGTCGGCCCTGCGGACGCCGCGCCTCCGGAGAAGCTGGACGGCGCGGTGCTCTTCGCCCCGGTGGGCACTCTGGTGCCGGTGGCGCTGCGTGCCCTCGACCGCGGCGGCGTCCTCTCGATCGCGGGTATCCACCTCTCGGACGTCCCGGTGCTGAACTACGCCCGGGAGCTGTTCGCCGAGCGTGAGGTGCGCAGCGTCACCGCCAACACCCGTGCGGACGGCGAGGAGTTCCTGCGCCTGGCCGCCGCGTTGCGGGTCCGCGCCACGGTCGACCCCCGGCCCTTCGCCGGCGGCGCCGATGCCCTGCGCGACCTCGCCGCTGACCGGGTCACCGGCGCCGCCGTCCTGACCGGATGGTGAGGAGGCCACAGCCGTCATGGCCAGGCCCCGGCGGCAGGCGCCGAGGCGATCGCGCTTCCGCCGCGCGGACACCGGCCTGACTGCCGCCACGTCGACCACGAGCCGGTGTCGCCCCCGGGCCGGTGTCGCCGCTCCGGCGCAGCTGCTCCCGGGCTCGTACCGGTTCTGAGTCGTCCGAGGTGTCGAGGCGCCGGTGGAGTTCGGCGAGCGATTCCTCCGGTGTCCGGGTGCAAGTCCGCGGCGAGCCTCTCGAGGCGCGCAGCGACGGCAGGCCATGCCCGGCGCTGCGCATCGACCTCGACCGTCAGCCAGACTATCCCCCGGGGAGCGTTCGAGAGCCGTATCCGGCAGTGTGGTGTTCCCGCAGCGGACACCTGCAGTGTCCTGGCGGGCGAGGTGGACGGGCGGGATGTCGGGCCCGCGTGATGGAATCCCGGCATGTCCGACGTCCCGACCCGCCCCGCCAGCGTCGCCGCCGGCTCCCGGTCCGTCGAGCCGGCGGGTTCGGCCCCCACCGGCTCAGCGATCCGTCGCGCGCTGCGCCGCGCCACCGACGGCGTCGCCCTCGACGTCACCGAGGCCGAGGTGCTGCTCCACGCCCGTGGAGCCGACCTGGCCAGGCTCGCCGCCGCCGCCGCCGCGATGCGTGACGCGGGCCTGGCGAGCGCCGGCCGGCCCGGCGTCGTCACCTACTCGCGCAAGGTCTTCATCGACGTCACCCGGCTGTGCCGGGACCGGTGTCACTACTGCACCTTCGTCCGGACGCCGGCCCAGCTCGGCCGGGAGGGTCGGGCGCCCTTCCTGACCCCGGAGGAGGTGCTCCGGATCGCCCGGCAGGGCGCGGTGCTCGGATGCAAGGAGGCGCTTCTCACCCTGGGTGATCGGCCGGAGGACCGGTGGCCGGAGGCCCGGCAGTGGCTGGAGGAGGCCGGGTACCACTCGACGCTCGGCTACGTCCGCGCGCTCGCCGTCCGGATCCTGGAGACGACCGGACTGCTGCCGCACGTCAACGCGGGCGTGCTGGGCTGGCCGGAGCTGGCCCGGATGAAGCCGGTCTCGCCGTCCATCGGCCTGATGCTGGAGACGTCGTCGGAACGCCTGTTCGCCACTCCGGGGCTGGCGCACCACGGCTCGCCCGACAAGGAGCCGGCCGTCCGGTTGCGCAGCATCGAGGACGCCGGGCGGCTGTCCATCCCCTTCACCAGCGGGATCCTGGTGGGTATCGGCGAGACCTTCGCCGAGCGCGCGGCGTCGCTGTTCGAGCTGCGTCGCCTCGCCCGGCAGTACGGGCACCTGCAGGAAGTGATCGTGCAGAACTTCCGCGCCAAGCCCCGCACGGCGATGCGCGGCGTCCCCGACCCCGAGCCCGAGGAGTACCTGGCCACGGTCGCCGTGGCCCGGCTGGTGCTGGGCCCCCGGATGCGGATCCAGGTGCCTCCCAACCTCTCGGCGCCGACCGAACTCGCCCGGCTGCTGGCAGCAGGGGCCGACGACTGGGGTGGGGTCTCCCCGCTGACGCCGGACCACGTCAACCCCGAGCGGCCATGGCCGCACCTGGACGATCTGACGGCCTGGTCCGCGGACGCCGGGTTCACGCTGACCGAGCGGCTCACCGCGCATCCGGAGTTCGTCCGGGCCGGCGAGCCGTGGCTCGACCCGCGGGTCGCCGGGCACGTCGCCGCGCTCGCCGACCCGGTGACCGGGCTGGCGTCGCCGACCGCGCTGCCGGTGGGCCGGCCGTGGCAGGAGCCCGACCCGCAGTGGGGCAGCAGCGGCCGGACAGACCTGCACACCACCATCGACACCACCGGGCGCAGCCACGACCGGCGCGGTGACTTCGACGACGTCTACGGCGACTGGGCGGTGCTGCGGGAGCAGGCCGTCTTCGGCGCGAGCCGCGCCGACGGGGCCCGCGCCCCGGCCCGGCTGGACACCGAGGTGGCCGCCGCCCTCCGGGCGGCCGAGCGTGACCCGACCTCGGTCACCGACGCGATGGCTGTCGCGCTCGCCGAACGGGCGGACGGCGAGGCGCTCGCCGTCCTCGCCGGGATCGCCGACGGCCTGCGCCGGCAGGTCAACGGCGACGAGGTCACCTACGTGGTGAACCGGAATCTCAACTTCACCAACGTCTGCTACACCGGCTGCCGGTTCTGCGCGTTCGCCCAGCGCCGCCGTGACGCCGATGCCTTCACGCTCAGCCTCGACGAGGTCGCCGATCGTGCCGAGGAGGCCTGGCGGCTCGGCGCGACCGAGGTGTGCATGCAGGGCGGCATCGATCCCGACCTGCCGGGCACCGCGTACTTCGACCTGGCCCGGGCGGTCAAGGGGCGAGTTCCCGACCTGCATCTGCACGCCTTCAGCCCGATGGAGGTGGTGAACGGCAGCATGCGGACCGGGTTGCCGATCCGGGAGTGGTTGGTGGCGGCCCAGGAGGCCGGGGTCGGTTCGCTGCCCGGCACGGCGGCCGAGATCCTGGACGACGACGTCCGCTGGCTGCTCACGAAGGGCAAGCTGCCGACGTCCAGCTGGGTCGAGGTGATCTCGGCGGCGCACGCCGTCGGCCTGCCGACGTCCTCGACGATGATGTACGGGCACGTCGACGCGCCGCACCACTGGGTCGCCCACCTCCGGCTGCTCGCCGACCTCCAGCGGCGCGGCCTGGAGGGCGGGGCCGCCGCGTTCACCGAGTTCGTCGCGCTGCCGTTCGTGCACCACAACGCGCCGATCTACCTGGCGGGGGTGGCCCGGCCGGGGCCCACGATGCGGGAGAACCTCGTCGTGCACGCGCTGGCGCGGATCCTGCTGCACGGGCTGATCGGCAATATCCAGACGTCGTGGGTGAAGCTCGGTGTCGGCGGCACCCGGGCGATGCTCCAGGCCGGCTGCAACGACGTCGGCGGCACCCTGATGGAGGAGACGATCTCCCGGATGGCCGGGTCGCAGCACGGTTCGGCGATGACCGTGGAGCAACTGGCGGACCTGGCCAGGGGCATCGACCGTCCGGTGCGGGAGCGCACCACCCTGTACGGGCGGGTTCCCCAGCGGCGATGACGGCGATCCCACCTGCCGAGCGGGTGGACCGGTCGCCGGCAGGTAGGCGGGGGAGACGGCACGTCACGGCTCGACTACTGTGCCTCCGGGTCCCTTCACCGGTGAGGTGGGCATGGGCTGGCTGGTCCTGATCGTGCTGCCGGCGGTGTTCTTCGTGCTGCTCGACCTGCTGATCTTCGGGCAGTCACCGCCGTGGCTGCGGCTGCCTTCGGGTCTGCGCGAGGCCTGGCGCCGGCGCCGGGAGCGGCCCGGCTGCTACGACCCCTTCGACACGCTGCACGTGCAGCACCGGCTGGCCGCCCTCGCCGCCGAGATCCAGCGTCTCGAGGCGGACGGTCTCGTCTTCGCCAAGGCGCACCGGATCCGGGTGGCAGAGTCGGCGTACGACGCATTGCTGGCCGAGGCCTGCCGCCTCGCCGGTGTCGAGCCGCTCGAGTTCGAGGTCCCGAGCCTGTACCAGCCGGTGCCGCACGAGCGGCGGGTCCGGGAGGAGCTGGCGCTGGCGTCGCGCGGCTGGTTCTGGTGACCGTGTCAGGGCAGGGACGGCAGGGACGGCCTCCCCCCGGGTGACGGCAGGGACGGCGTCCCTCCGGCCCGGGTGCCGACCAGGACGGGCGACTGGGTGTTCAGCACCCGGGCCTGCAGGCCGGCCGCCGTCAGCGCCTGCACCGCCGCCGGCACCTGCCCCTGCCCGCACTCGACCAGCAGGTGCCCGCCGGGGGCCAGCCACGCGGGCGCGCCGGACGCGACGCGGCGGAGCAGGTCCAGCCCGTCGGCGCCGCCGTCCAGGGCGGTGCGCGGTTCGTGCCGGCGAGCCTCCGGGGGCAACAGGGCGATCGCCTCGGTCGGCACGTAGGGGACGTTCGCGAGCAGGACGTCGATCCTGCCGGCCAGGCTCGGTGGCAGCGACGTGAACAGGTCGCCGGAATGGACCTGGCCGCCCAGCGGCTCGACGTTCCGGCGGGCACAGCGGACGGCGACCGGGTCGACGTCCCCGGCATGGAGGGCGCCCTCCGGTCGACCGGCCGCGCGCAGCGTCGTCACCAGGGCAACACCCAGCGCCCCGGACCCGCAGCACAGGTCGACGACGACGGCGCCCCGGGCGCCCACCGGGCGGCGCAGAGCGAGTCGCGCCGCCTCCTCGACCAGCGCTTCGGTCCGGCGCCGGGGCACGAACACGCCCGGTTCGACGGCCGGGCGCAGCCCGCAGAACTCCGCCCATCCCAGCACGTGCTCCAACGGCAGCCCGTCGACCCGGCGGGCGACCATGGCTTCGAGCTGCGCCGGGGACGTCGCAGCCTCCCCGAGCAGAGCGGCCTCCTCGTCGGCGAACACGCAGCCGGCGGCGCGCAGCCGCGCCACGACCTCGGGGGATGCGGCCAGGGACACGCCACCGATTCTCACCCCCGGCCGCTCGCCGTCCCACCGGTTTTCCGGCCCCGATCCGCGCGTTCACCAGGTCCGCGACGTGGGCGCGCCCGACGTGGCGGACCGGGACCGCCCCGGACGGCGGGGGAGGGGGTCAGGGTCGCTGACGCCTCTCCCGCGGGGGCTGGCCGAGGGCCGGATACCCCGGGGGGCGCCGGCCCGACGGACGCCCGAGCGGGCCAGGTGTCCCCCCGCCAGGTCACCCGCGCCGGACCGGGATTGGCCGAGAGCGGTGGTGGCGTGCAAGGCTGACGCCGAAGGGGTCCCGGGCCGACGCCGCCCACGGACGCGGGAAGGGAGACATCGATGGCAACCTCACCGACGTCCGGGCAGACGCCGGGGGATCCGGCCGCCCACCAGGACGACGTCAAGCGTCGCTTCCGGGAGGCGTTGGCTCGCAAGCAGGGGCGTTCCGCCGACGGTGCCGCCGCCGGCGAGGCCGGCGAGCACGCCAAGGTGCACGGTGGCACGCACGGTCCGGCCCAGCAGCAGCGCCAGTTCCGCCGCAAGAGCGGCTGAACCACCCGGAACGACCGGCGGCCACCCCGGGCGCACCGCCGCCGACGGCGTCCGGTGCGCCGCCCGGCGGTAGCGTCAGGGCAGCCGCCAATCGATGGGCACCCCGCCCTGCTGCACCAGCACGGCGTTCGCCCGGCTGAAGGGGCGGGAGCCGAAGAAGCCACGGTCCGCGGACATCGGGCTGGGGTGCGCGCTCTCGATCCGTGGCACCGACCCCAGCAGTGGCCGCAGGCTTTGCGCGTCCCGCCCCCAGAGGATCGCCACCAGCGGGCCGCCGCGGGTCACCAGCGCCCGGATCGCCTGGTCGGTGACCTCCTCCCAGCCCTTGCCCCGGTGCGCCCCGGACACCCCCGGAGCAACCGTGAGCACCCTGTTGAGCAGGAGTACGCCCTGGTCCGCCCAGGGGGAGAGGTCGCCGCTGCTGGGGTAGGGCACCCCCAGGTCCGCCACCAACTCGCGGTAGATGTTCTGCAGACTCCGGGGAATCGGCCGGACGTCGGGCGCCACCGAGAAGGACAGCCCGATGGGGTGGCCCGGGGTGGGGTAGGGGTCCTGCCCGACGATCAGCACGCGGACGGCGTCCAAGGGCTGGGTGAACGCCCGCAGCACGTGATCGCCCGCGGGCAGGTACCCGCGCCCCGCGGTGATCTCGCCACGGAGGAACTCCCCGAGAGCGGCCACCCGGTCGGCGACGGGTTCGAGCGCACCCGCCCAGCCGGGGGCGACGAGCTCGGCCAGAGGTCGTGGGGACACGTCGCGCAATCTACGCGCCCGGCACCGACCCGGGGTGGGAGATCGACCCATTGCCGGGGTCGGGGCAGCTCAGGACACTCACAACCATGCGTAATCTTTCGGTCACGTCTGCGCTCCGCGGCCTCGGGATCACCCGTCACGCCCCTAGACTCCTCGGCTGTGCAGACGAACGGTGCCACCGCAGGGTCGGTGACGCCGCGCTCAGGGGACGGTGGAATGACATCGATGTGGTTTCGACCGTACAGTGGGCGCGTCGCACGGGTGGAGGGTCTGGATGGATGTCGCACATGCCCTCGACGACGCGTCCGACCCCACGTCGGCAGCGTCGGCCGAGCAGCTCGGGCTCAGCGATCGCGATCGGGAGATGCTGGCCTTCGAACGGCAGTGGTGGAAGTACGCCGGGGCCAAGGAGCAGGCGGTCCGCGAGTTGTTCGGCCTGTCCGGCACCAGGTACTACCAGATGTTGAACGCTCTGATCGACCGGCCCGAGGCGCTCGCCCACGACCCGATGCTCGTGAAGCGGTTGCGCCGCCTGCGGCAGGCTCGCCGAACCCGGTCCGCCCGGCGCGAGGGGACGCCGGACTGACGCCGTCCCGTCCCCCCCACGCCGGAGGTGCCCGGTGAGCAACAGCACCCGGTCCAGTGCTCCCAGCACGAGCGGGTACGACGAGCGTTACGTCGTCCCGCTCGAAGCGAGTCGCCGGGGCGCCCATCGCGCCCGGGTGAGCCCGGTGATGGCTGTGCTCCCCGTGATTGCCGTCGTCGGACTCGTCGTCGGCGCGGTTGCCCTGGTCTACGTCTTCTTCGGCAAGCTCGGCACGGGATCCGACCCGGCGGCGCAGGTGACGCCGGCCCCGGCGGCGCGGACCTCTGGGTCGCCCTCGCCGTCCGCGGCCACCTCGACCGCGCCCAGCAGCCCGGCCTCACCGACGGCCGCGGCGGGCACGGTGGACACGACCGTCCCGGTCGCCGTGTACAACGGCAGCGGCACCACCGGGCTCGGCCGGAAGGTGGCGGACAAGCTGTCCGCCGCCGGCTGGACCCTCGGCACGGTCGGCACCTGGACGGGTGCCCCGGTCGCCGAGACGACCGTGTACTTCGGTGCCGAGCAGCAGCGGGCCACGGTCCAGGCCATCGTCAAGAGCCTCGGCCACGGCGTGCCCAAGCTGTCGGCCGCCAAGGCCGGCGCCGGCATCACCGTCGTCATCGGGCCCGACCTGCGCGGGACCGGGGCGTCCACCAGCGCGAGCTCGTCGAAGACCCGGACGACGACCAAGGCAGCCAGCAGCAGCTCCACCACGGCGACGAAGTCGACGACGCCCGCGGCGTCCAAGACGCCGACCGAGACGCCGACGGCCGGCTCCCCGTCACCGACCGCGGCGAACTGACGCCTCGGGCGCCGTTGGCGCCCGGCCCCCGTCACGCCCCCGGCTCCCGTCACGCCCCGGTCGCCGCCGGGGCGTGCCTCACTCGGCGGAGTCGGGCCGCACGTACCCGCCGTCCACCAGATTGGCGCGCACCTCGAACCAGTTGCCGCGCGCGAAGTCCCGGCAACGCAGCCAGGACCACACGGACGCCGCGAGGTATGCCGGCAGGAAGCCCGCCGGGCCGAGGAACCAGGCCCACTGAGTGCTGTGCCGGGCTTCGTGGTCAAGGAGCCGCGGGCGGGTGGCGAGCTGTTCCGGGGTCAGGCGCATCAGGACGACGTCCCCGACCGTGACCGCGCTGGCGCGGGGGGCCGGGATCGGCGATCGGTATCCATGTGCCACGATCACCCCTTGCGGTCCGCGGGCGAGCCGGGCCCGCCCGGTACAGGCGAGCAGCAATCCCAGCGGGGTGGACAGGTTGACAACGTTTACCACCCGTCTCAGGGCGATCCTGGCGTTCACCCGTTCAGCGTAAGCGCTTCGGTGCGGCCGGCGTCAGCGCAGGTGGCATCGCGTGTCGAGGCAGGCGGGTGAATTTACTACAGCTAGAGAACGGACCTGATTGAGATCCACCACGGACTGCATTCAGCCGCTATTGTGTGGACCGGTCGAACAGTTCGATGAGCAACGTCCTCTCCTGCGCAACGCTAGAGGCCCGCGCGTTGTACATCGGAACCGGCGCCTGTGGCCGGGGCCGACGAACGTGAGACCCGGTCCGGGGTGTCAGGAGCTCGGGCCGAAGCCACGCAAGAACAGCAACTGGAGCAGGACATGGCTCAGGGAACCGTCAAGTGGTTCAACGCGGAGAAAGGCTATGGGTTCATCACGGTGGACGGCGGCGGTGCCGACGTCTTCGTGCACTGGTCGGCCATCCAGGCCGAAGGGTACAAATCCCTCGACGAGGGGCAGCGCGTTGAGTTCGAGGTGGGCCAAGGACAGAAGGGCCCGCAGGCTGAGATGGTCCGGGTGGTCTGACCGTCGTTGACCGCGGTGGAGCCGTCCCCCGGCCCAGGGGGCGGCTCCATTGGTCTTTTGCGCCACTGGTCTCCCGGGCCCACTCCGGCGTGCCGGAGCCGGCCCCTGTTGGGCGGCTACCCGGCGGCCGCCGACGCCGCCGGATACTCTGACCCGGTGACTGCCCCGCCTCCCGAGTCGGCCATGACCCCCGTCGCCGGTCCCTCGTCCGGCGGCCTGCAGCGTGCCCGGATCACGGCGGCGCTCCGGGCCGGGCGCCTCGCGGGAGAGCTTTCCCGGCGGCTCGGTGCCGGTGCCGGTGCGGTCGTCCGCGGCCGGGTCGTCCTCGCCCTGGCACCCAGCGCCCTGGCCGCCCTGGCCGCCGGCCGGCGCTGCGTCGTGGTCACCGGCACCAACGGCAAGTCCACCACCACCCGGCTGATCTCCGCCGCGCTGGGCGGGGACGTCGCGACGAACGCGACCGGTGCGAACATGGGGCCGGGCATCGTGTCGGCACTCGACGACCATCCCGGGCGGATCGCCGTCCTGGAGACCGACGAGCTGCACGTCCCGCCGGTGATGCGGGCGACCGAGCCGGTGGCGGTCGTGGCGCTCAACCTGACCCGCGATCAGCTCGACCGCACTCACGAGGTCAGCCGGACCTCCCGGGTGTGGGGGGAGGCGTTCGGGGCGCGCCCGGTGACAGTGGTCGCCAACGCGGCCGACCCGCACGTCGTCGCCGCGGCCGTCGCCGGCACCCCGGTCTGGGTGGACCCGGGTCTACGCTGGACCGAGGACGCCACGGTCTGCCCGCGGTGCGGCCAGCTGCTCGACTGGACCGCCGGGCGGTGGAGTTCCGACTGCGGATTCGTCATGCCCGAGCCGGACTACCTGCTCACCGAGACCGGGGTGCAGGTGCCGGGGGGTGTCGAGATCCGGCTCGATCTCACGCTCCCGGGCATGGTGAACCGGGGCAATGCCGCGTTCGCCCTGGCGGCCGCCGCGGTGCTCGGGGTTCCGCCCCAGGTCGCGGCCGAGCGCCTGGCCGGTGTCGACACGGTCGACGGGCGGTACGCCCGGCTCGACCTCGGCGGCCGTCCGGCCCGGCTGTTCCTGGCCAAGAACCCGGCCGGCTGGGCGGCCGCCCTTGCCATGATCGAACCCGAGAGTCAGCTGGTCGTCGGGATCAACGCCCGGATCGCCGACGGGACCGACACCTCCTGGCTGTACGACGTCCCGTTCGAGCGACTGGCGGGGCGCACCGTCGGGGCCGTCGGTGACCGCCGCGACGACCTCGCCCTCCGGCTGCACTACGCCGGGGCTACGCCCGTCGTGGACGACGACCCGGTGCGGCTCGCCGCGTCCCTGCCGCCCGGCCCCCTGGCCGTCGCCGCCAACTACACCGCCTTCCGGGAGCTGCGCCGCCATGTCGTCCGCGATGTCGCCTGACGCCGCGCCACCGTCGGTGCGCCCTCCGGCCGAGCCCGCCGAGCCCGCCGCCGGCTCGCCGCGTGCGGCCGCCGTCCAGGAGGACATCTCCGACGAGGCGTCCGTCAGCCTCTCCGCGCGCGCCGAGCGGGCCCCGGGCCGGGAGGCCCTGCGGATCGTGCACGTCTACCCGCACCTGCTGGGCACGTACGGGGACGCCGGCAACGCGATCGTGCTCCGGCGCCGCGCCGCGGCGCGGGGTATCCCGGTGGAGCTGGTGGTGGTCCAGCCGGGGGAGCCGGTGCCCGCGCAGGGGGACGTCTACCTGGTGGGCGGTGGCGAGGACGCGAAGCAGACGGCGGCCGCGCGCGAGCTGCGCGCGGACGGCGGCATCCTCGCCGCGGCCCGCCGCGGCGCGGCGATCTTCGGCATCTGCGCCGGGTACCAGCTCCTCGGCGAGACGTTCCTCGGCGTCGGAGGAGCGGTGACCGGGGGCCTGGGGCTGCTGGACGTTCGCACCGATCGGCTGGAGCGACGCGCGGTCGGCAA
>DATDMG010000283.1:0-2165 GCA_036518955.1 Kineosporiaceae bacterium
CGGAATCGATCCGCAGATCCGGTGTGCCGGACCTGCGAATTGAGGACAGGCTCTTCGTGCCGGGAGCCGGCGTTGGCGCCGTCCCCGGATTGTTGCCTCATCGCTACCAGCGGCCGCGCCCGACCGTGCCGCCCGAGATGATCACCCGTGGTGTCGAGAGACCGACGCCGACCGCCCGGACCTACCTGTGCACGGAAAAGGTCGCCTGGTCCGGCGATCTGGTGCTGACCGTGTTCGTCCGGGCCGAAGTGATCGGGGAGGCGAATCTCTACGTCGAGTTCTACGCATGCGGGCTGCTGCCCCTGGCGCCGTTCGCGCGACGCCCCGAACATCTGCCCAAGAGCCGGCCGGAGATCCTGTTCCGGGTGCTCCGTGAGGTCGGCGTGCTCGCGCCGCTGCGGCGAACCTTCACCGTACCCGGCCATCTGGCCACCCAAGCGGCCGCCAAGGTTGGCACAGCTCGTCGCCGCATTCGGGAGACGACCAGAATCCGTCGCGGTCACGTGTTCGACTACGGACCGGTCAGCTACTTCCGCGGTGACTGGATAGGTGGGCCGGGCGGTGGCAACGTCCGTTGTGGAGGTTGGTAGGTTGATCAACCGTGTCCGCCGAGCAGCCGCCGCCGTCGTATGACGACCTGCTGGCGCGGGTTGCGGAGTTGACCGGTTTGCTGGAGAAGGCGCTGGCGCGGGTGGCGGAGCTTGAGGCTCGGTTGAAGCAGTCGTCGTCGAACTCCTCTCGGCCGCCGTCGTCGGACGGGTTGGCCAAGCCGTCGCCGAAGTCGTTGCGCCAGCGGTCGGGTCAGGGTCCGGGGCGGCCGAAGGGCCAGGACGGGGTCACGCTGGAACGCTTCGCGGATGCGCAGGTGGTCCGGCATGTGCCCGCGGTGTGTGGCGGGTGTGGGGACAGCCTGGCCGACGCGGACGAGGTTGATATGACCTGGCGGCAGGTGGTGGATGTGCCACCGGTGCAACCGCAGGTGACCGAGCATCAGATGATCACCCTCAAGTGCCGGTGCGGGCATCACACCACCGCGGCTGCACCGGCGGAAGCGACGGCACCGGTCGTGTACGGGCCGAGGTTGGCCGGGATCGGGGTGTATCTGCTGCACGGGCAGTTCCTGTCGGTGTCGCGGACCGCTGCCGCGGTCAAGGATCTGTTCGGGGTGCAGGTCGCGGCAGGCACGGTGGCCGGTTGGGTGAAACGCACCGCGTTGGGAATCGTCGAGAAGGTGTTGCCGGTGATCGCCGGCCGGATCGCGGGCGCGCCGGTCGCCGGTTTCGACGAGACCGGGATGCGCGTGGCCGGCCGCCTGGCCTGGCTGCACTCGGCGTCCACGGCCACCGACGTACTCCTGGCGGTGCACGCGAAGCGGGGCACGAAAGCGATGGACGCGATCGGGGTGCTGCCGAAGTTCACCGGGGTCGCGGTGCATGACGCGTGGGCGCCGTACGACACCTACACGGACATGATCCACGCTCTGTGCAATGCTCACGCGCTTCGTGAGTTGATCTATGTGACCGATACCGCCACCGGTCCGGTCGCCGACCACGCCCTGCAGGCGGCCACCGCGCTGCGCCGGTTGAACCGGCTGATCGCTGACGCCCGCGCCGCCGAGCAGACCCCCGACCCGGAGAAGGTCGCCTTCTACCTGCACGTGCTGCACAGCGCGGTCGTGCTCGGCGTCGCGGCCGCCGCCGCACGCGGCAGCAAACTGGAACGCAAGTACCACGCCCTGTTCGTCCGGCTCCGCGACCGCCGCGACGACTACCTGCGTTTCGTCACCGACCCGGCCGTCCCGTTCGACAACAATTCGAGCGAGCGCACGATCCGGATGCCGAAACTACGGGTCAAGGTCTCCGGCAGCATGCGCACCACGACCGGCGCTGAACACTTCGCCGCGATCCGCAGCTACATCGCCACCGCCGCCCGGCACGGCATCGACACCCTCGACGCCCTCATCCAGGCCGCCACCGGCAACCCCTGGATCCCCACCCCGGCCTGACCGGCAACCACCACCCGGCCCGTCACACGGCCAGGAATGCCCGCGTACCCAAATCAGGTACGTATCCAGTCACAATCATTGTATTCCCTCAATTGCCGACGTGTTGATTACCTTCGCGCCGCCGAGCAGACCCCCGACCCGGAGAAGGTCGCCTTCTACC
>DATDMG010000284.1:0-17021 GCA_036518955.1 Kineosporiaceae bacterium
CGCCCCGGGCCGGGTGACATGGCTCCAGGTGCCGCCGTCCCACCAGCGCTCGTAGCCGGGGACGGACGCATCGGGATACCAGCCGGGCGCTCGTTCGCTCACGGGTCAAGAGTGCCTTATCCCGGCCCCCGCCACGACGGCGCCGACGTCACCGGTCGGCGTCCTCCAGCAACCCCAGCCTGGCCAGGACGTCGAGCGCGGCGGCGGCGTCCTGAACCTGCACCGCCGCCAGGAAGGCACGCGGTCCGATCGCCCGGAAGGTCAGGTCGCGGTCCACCAGCGCCCGGACCAGTCCGGCCACCTCGAACGCGGGGGCGGCGACATCCACGGTCACGTTCTCGGCGCCGTCCTGGGCGAGGACGGCGGGCTCGGCCGGGCCGGTACCCGGGTCGGCGCTCGATCCCGGCAATCCCGCAGGGCGTGGGCGGACCGCATCCGCCGAGCATACGGTCGGCTAGAGCCGGAAACGTCGGACCACCTCGCGGAGCTGAGCGGAGAGCCGGGCGAGCTCCTCGGTGGACCGTTGCGCCTCGGCGACGCCCGCGCTCGAGGACTGCGCAGCGGTGGCCACGTACTCGATGCTGGCGGCGATGGCGCCGGCGCCGGCGGCGGCGTCGGCGACGGTACGGGCCATCTCGGACGTGGTCGCGGTCTGCTCCTCGACGGCTGCCGCGATCGTCGTCTGGAACTCGTTGATCTGCTCGATGATCTGCGAGATGCGCTCGATGGCCGCCACCGCGGCATCGGTGTCCTGCTGGATGGTCTCGATGCGGCGGCTGATGTCCTCGGTGGCGCGGCCGGTCTCCTGAGCCAGCTCCTTGACCTCGCTGGCCACTACCGCGAAGCCCTTGCCCGCCTCGCCGGCGCGGGCGGCCTCGATCGTCGCGTTCAGCGCGAGCAGGTTCGTCTGCTCGGCGATCGAGGTGATCACCTTGATCACGTCTCCCACCTCGGCCGACGAGCGACCGAGCTTGGCGACCGTCTGGCTGGCCTGCTGGGCCTCGGTCACCGCGGACGCCGCCACCTGCGACGCCTGGGCGGACGACGCGGAGATCTCCCGGATGCTGGCGGACATCTCCTCGGTGGACGCAGCCACGGTCTGCACGTTGCGGGACACCTGCTCGGCGGTGGTCGCTGCCTGGCTGGACTGCGCGGCGGTCTCCTCGCTGTTCGCGGAGACCTGGGTCGAGACGGCGGCCAGTTCCTCGGCACTGCCGGCAAGCGCGGTCGACGACCCGTCGATCTCCGACACCGCATCCCGAAGGGCCGCCTGGGCCTGCCGCAGCGCGGCCGCCATCTGCCCGAGCTCGTCGCGGGTGCTCGTGTGGACGGCAGCGGTCAGGTCGCCTCGGGCCAGTGCCTCCAGGGCATCGCGCACGGCCGTCACCGGTCGCGACACGCCGCGCGAGAGCCACAGCCCGGCCGCCACCAGGAGCAGCAGGCCGGCGGCGGTGACCGCCCAGCTGATCAGGGTCAGGTTCCGCGCCTCGGCGTGCTGGTCGGCCTGCCACCTCTCGATCGACTGGTGGCCCAGGTTCTGCAGTTGGTCGAAGCCGGCCAGAGCCTTGTCCGCGAGCGGTTCGAACCGGTTGGAGTACAGCGCGTAGAGCATGCGGTTCCGGGCGTCGGTGGCGTTCGGGTTCGCGGCGATCGCCTTCGTCGAGGCGTCCCACAGGCTCAGCGCGGCGTCGATATTGACCTTGATCTGGTGCTCGACGACGTCCGTCTCGGCGGCCGGGAGGCCGACCGCCGCGACCTCGGCGAGGTTCTTGCGAACGGCGGCCACCGAGCGGTCGAACTCCGTGATCCCCGATTCGATCGACGCCTGATCGGTCCGCACCGCGATGTCGAGTGCGCTCCGGCTGGCGTTCTCCCACTCCTGGACCGCGTCCGCGAGGATGAGGGCGGTTCGGGCGTTCCGGTGCACCATCTGGTCGCTCTGCCCGGCCATCACCCCGGTCCCGTGCTGTCCGGTCAGGGTGACGACGATCGTGAGCAGCACCCCGAACCCCACCAGGCCGAGGATCCTGGTACCGATCGGCAGGTCGGCCAGCCGGCGGTGATCGACGAGCCGGGTCGCGGCGCGGGACGTTTCCGCGAGGGGCGGCACGGCTGCGGTGGTCAGGCTCGACATGACGGCCTTCCGAGGAGACGGGCGGGGTGGGCGGTCCGCCGTCCGTGGACCCTCGACGGCGACACCCGAATCCTCGGCCGGCGGTGGCCACGGCTTGACGGTGCGACCGAGCCGGCGCCCGTCGGCGGTGGACCCTCGGGGCTCGCCGGGCTACGCTGAATTAATAGGATGTCCGAGTATTTGATTTCCGACAATTGTTTCGAGGGGCGGGCCATGACCCAGCAGCACGACGTCGAGTCCGGTCCCGGCGCCGTGGGCGCGGCCCGGCCGCCCCTGCACGTGCCGGTCCATCCGGTGCGGTTCGTCACCGCCGCCAGCCTCTTCGACGGCCACGACGCCTCGATCAACATCATGCGTCGGATCCTGCAGGCCCAGGGGTGCGAGGTGATCCATCTGGGGCACGACCGGTCGGTGGCCGAGGTGGTGGAGGCGGCGGTCCAGGAGGACGTCCAGGGCGTCGCGGTGAGCTCCTACCAGGGTGGCCACGTGGAGTACTTCACGTACCTGCGCGAGGAGCTGACGGCGCGCGGGATGGGTCACGTCGCGGTGTACGGCGGCGGGGGTGGCGTGATCGTGCCGCCGGAGATCGCGCTGCTCGCCGAGCGCGGCGTCACGATCTTCTCGCCGCAGGACGGGCAGCGGCTGGGTCTCGCCGGAATGATCAATACGATGGTCGCGGCCTGCGACGTCGACCTGGCCGTGGACGCTCCGCCCGCGGACGCCGTCCTCGCCGGCGACGACGCCGCGCTCGCCCGGGCGATCACGCTGCTGGAGGCGCGCCGCGCGCCGCGCGAACTCGCCGAGCGGCTGGCCGAGGCGGCCGGCGCCCGCGCCGTCCCGGTTCTGGGGGTGACCGGGACCGGCGGCTCCGGCAAGAGCTCGCTCACCGACGAGCTGCTGCGCCGGGCGCGGCTGGACAGCGACGACAAGCTGCGGGTCGCCGTCCTCGCGGTCGACCCGACGCGACGCCGGGGCGGCGGCGCCCTGCTCGGGGACCGGATCCGGATGACGGCGCTGAACCGGGGGCGCACCTTCTACCGCTCGCTGGCGACCCGCGGCTCAGCGAGCGAGGTGCCCGAGCACCTCGCGGACGTCGTGGTCGCCTGCAAGGCCGCGGGGTACGATCTGGTGATCATCGAGACGCCCGGGATCGGCCAGGGCGACTCGGCGATCGTGCCGTACGTCGACGTGTCGCTCTACGTGATGACGCCGGAGTTCGGGGCCGCGTCCCAGCTGGAGAAGATCGACATGCTGGACTTCGCGGACGTCGTGGCGGTGAACAAGTTCGAGCGCCGCGGCGCGGACGACGCCCGCCGGGACGTGGCGCGCCAGCTGCTGCGCAATCGGGAGGCGTTCGGCGCCCGCTGGGAGGAGATGCCGGTCTTCGGCACCAGCGCCGCCCGGTACCACGACGACGGTGTCACCGCGCTGTACCACCACCTGAAGGGCCTGCTCGCCCGGCACGGCCTGCCGGTGGGCGCCGGGCGGCTGCCCGCGGTGTCCACGAAGGTCTCGACCGGGGTGATGGGGATCGTGCCGCCGGCGCGGGTGCGGTACCTGGCCGAGATCGCCGAGACCGTGCGCGCGTACCACCGCCGGACCGGGGAACTCGCCGCGGCGGCCCGGCGCCGCCAGCACCTGACCACCGCGCGCGACGCGCTCGCCGCCGCGGGGCTGCCCACCACCGACGTGGACGCGCTGCTCGCCGCGGCCCGGACCGCCCTGGACGCCGAGACCCGCGCCGCGCTCGCCGGCTGGCCGGACGTCGTGGCCGCCTACGCCGGCGAGGAGTACCGCTTCACCGTGCGAGGGCGCGAGGTCCGCGCCAGCTCGCGGCGCAGCACGCTCTCCGGAACGTCGGTGCCGCGGGTCGCGCTGCCGCGGACGGCGGATCACGGCGAGCTGGTGACGTTCCTGCGCTCGGAGAACGTGCCCGGGTCGTTCCCGTTCACCGCAGGGGTGTTCCCGTTCAAGCGCGACGGCGAGGCACCGGCGCGGATGTTCGCCGGCGAGGGCGACGCCTTCCGGACGAACCGGCGCTTCCACCTGTTGGCCGCCGGGCAGCCGGCCACGCGGCTGTCGACGGCCTTCGACTCGGTGACGCTGTACGGCCGCGACCCGGACGCCCGGCCCGACGTCTACGGCAAGGTCGGCACGTCCGGGGTCTCGATCGCCACCCTCGAGGACCTGAAGGAGCTCTACCGGGGCTTCGACCTGTGCGCCCCGACGACGTCGGTGTCGATGACCATCAACGGGCCGGCACCGGCGATCCTGGCGATGTTCCTGAACACGGCGATCGACCAGCAGCTGGCCGCGTTCGAGGCCGAGCACGGCCGGCAGCCCTCGGCGGCCGAGGCGGACGACGTCCGGGCCCGCACCCTGCGGACCGTCCGGGGGACGGTCCAGGCGGACATCCTGAAGGAGGACCAGGGCCAGAACACCTGCATCTTCTCGACCGAGTTCGCGCTGCGCTGCATGGCCGACATCCAGGAGTGGTTCATCGACCAGGGGGTCCGGAACTTCTACTCGGTCTCGATCAGCGGGTACCACATCGCCGAGGCGGGCGCCGACCCGATCTCCCAGCTCGCGTTCACGCTGAGCAATGCCTTCACGTACGTGGAGAGCTACCTGGCCCGGGGCATGGCGATCGACGACTTCGCGCCGAACCTGTCCTTCTTCTTCAGCAACGGCATGGACGCCGAGTACACCGTGCTCGGCCGGGTCGCTCGACGGATCTGGGCGATCGCGATGCGGGACCGCTACGGCGCGGGGGAGCGGTCGCAGAAGCTGAAATACCACATCCAGACCTCGGGTCGGTCGCTGCACGCCCAGGAGATGGACTTCAACGACATCCGGACGACGCTGCAGGCCCTGTGCGCGATCTACGACCATGCCAACTCGCTGCACACCAACGCGTACGACGAGGCCGTCACCACGCCCACCGAGCAGTCGGTGCGGCGGGCGCTCGCGATCCAGATGATCATCGACCAGGAGTGGGGTCTCGCCGGCTGCGAGAACCCGCTCCAGGGTTCCTACGTCGTCTCGGAGCTGACCGACCTGGTGGAGGAAGCCGTCCTCGCCGAGTTCCAGCGCATCTCGGAGCGTGGCGGGGTGCTCGGCGCGATGGAGACGGGCTACCAGCGCGGCCGGATCCAGGACGAGTCGCTGAGGTACGAACAGCGCAAGCATGACGGCACGCTGCCGATCATCGGGGTGAACACCTTCCTGGCGCCCGCAGCCTCGGGCTCGGACGCGCCGTCGACGCTCGAGCTCGCCCGCGGCACCGACGCGGAGAAGCAGTCGCAACTGGTCCGGCTCGCCGACTTCCAGGGACGGCACGCCGACGAGGCGGGCGCGGCGCTGGAGAACCTCCGCCGCGCCGCGACCGAGGGAGGCAACACGTTCGCGGCCCTGATGGACGCCGTCCGGGTCTGCTCCCTCGGCCAGATCACCGAGGCGTTCTTCGAGGTCGGCGGCGTCTACCGGCGCACCATCTGACCTCGCCGCCGGGGTGGGGCGCCGACCGCTGCCGCCCGGGCCGTCAGGAGCTGCCGCCCGGGAGCTTGGCGAACACCGCCGGCGGTTCCGAGACGCCGCCGAACCGGGAGAACGGCCAGACGATCGCGAACGCCTTGCCGACGACGTTGTCGATCGGCACCTGCCCGTCGGCGCCGAGCCCGCGGTGGAACCGGGAGTCGAGCGACTCGCTCCGGTTGTCGCCCATCACCCACAGATGCCCGGGCTGTACCCGCACCGTGAACGGCTGGTCGCTCGGGGAGTTACCGGGCCGGAGGTAGGTCTCCTCGACGTCGACCCCGTTCACGGTCAGCCGGTGCTTGCTGTCGCAGCACGTGACGGTGTCCCCCGGAAGTCCGATCACCCGCTTGATCAGGTGCTCTCCGGCGTCCTGCGGCATCAGCCCGACGAAGGTGAGTGCCGCGGCGAGGGCGTGCGGCAGCCCGGTGCTGGTGTCCGGCACGGTCTGCAGCCACCCGCCCGGATCCTTGAAGACGACCACATCGCCCCGGTGCAACTGGAACGGACCGGGGGTCAGCTTGCTCACCAGCACCCGGTCGCCGACGAGCAGGGTGTCCTCCATCGATCCGGAGGGGATCGAGAACGCCTGGACCAGGAACGTCTTCACGAGCAGCGAGAGGACCAGCGCGAGCGCCAGGATGATCGCGGTCTCCACGAACCCGCTCAACGCTCCGCCGCGGCGGGACCCCGAGCCCGTGGACGACGTCCTGCTGCGGCCGACGGTGCTCACCAGATCCGCACCCGGTCGGCCGGGTCCAACCACAGCGCGTCGTCCGCGGTGACCCCGAACGCCTCGTGGAAGGCGTCGATGTTGCGCACGACGGCGTTGCAGCGGAATTCGGGTGGCGAGTGCGGATCGACCGCGAGGCGGCGGATGGTCTCCGCCTCGCGCGTCTTCGTGCGCCAGACCTGCGCCCACCCCAGGAAGAACCGCTGCGCCGCGGTCAACCCGTCGAGCACCGGGCCCTCGCCGTCACGCAGGGCGATCCGGTAGGCGACGAGTGCGATCGCCAGGCCGCCGAGGTCGCCGATGTTCTCCCCGATCGTCAGCGCCCCGTTCACGTGGTGGCCCGGCGTCAGCTCCGGCTCGAGGACGTCGTACTGGCTGATCAGGGCCTTGGTGCGGGCCTCGAACCGGGCCCGGTCGTCGTCGGTCCACCAGTCCACCAGGTTGCCGGAGCCGTCGTACTTCGAGCCCTGGTCGTCGAACCCGTGGCCGATCTCGTGTCCGATGACCGCGCCGATGCCGCCGTAGTTCACCGCGTCGTCCGCCGCCAGGTCGAAGAAGGGCGGTTGGAGGATGGCCGCCGGGAACACGATCTCGTTCAGGCCCGGGTTGTAGTAGGCGTTGACCGTCTGCGGGGTCATGAACCACTCGGCGCGGTCGACCGGCTTGCCCAGCTTTCCCAGCTCACGTTCGAGCTCGAACGCCGCGCCGCGACGGAGGTTGCCGACGAGATCGCCGCTGACGATCTGCAGCCGGGAGTAGTCCCGCCACTCGTCCGGGTAGCCGACCTTGGGCGTGAACTGCTCCAGCTTCGCCAGGGCCCGGGCCTTCGTGTCGTCGCCCATCCAGTCCAGCGCGCTGATGCGCTGTCGGTACGCCTCGGTCAGGTGGGCGACCAGCTCGCCCATCCGCTCCTTGGCCGCGGGCGGGAAGCGCCGCTCGACGTACAGCTTGCCGACCGCCTCGCCGAGCACGCCCTCGACCGTGGAGACGGCGCGCTTCCAGCGTTCCCGCAGCTGCGGCGTCCCGGACAGGGTGGTGCCGTAGAAGGCGAAGTTCTCGTCGACGAACTCCGACGACAGGAACGGGGCCGTGCCGTGCACGACCCGCCACGCGAGCCAGGCCTTCCAGTCCTCCAGGGGCGTCTTCTCCAGGGTCGCCGCGAACGCCTCCAGATAGCTGGGCTGCCGGACGACGACCTCGTCGAGGGCATCCGGCCGGGCCTGCTGCGCCTCGAGCCAGAGCGCCCAGTCGAAGCCCGGCGTGAGCTCCTGCAGCGCGGACCGGTCGAGCTTGGTGTACGCCTTGGTCGCGTCGCGTGCGGTGACCCGGTCCCAGTGGCTCGCGGCGAGGGTGTGCTCCAGGTCGAAGACCCGGCGGGCGGCGTCGTCCGGGTCGGGGCGGCCGGCGAGGGCGAGCATCCGGCCGATGTGGGCGACGTACGCCTCGCGGACCGCGGCGAAGGAGTCCTCGCGGTAGTACGCCTCGTCCGGCAGCCCGATGCCGCCCTGGTGCAGGTAGACGATGTACCGGTCGGAAGCCTTCGCGTCGGTGTTGACCCACCAGTGGAACCCGCCGCCGATCCCGCCGCGCGCCAGGGCACCCAGGACGCGTACGAGCCCCTCGCGGTCGGCCGCCCCGTCGATCAGCGCGAGGTCGGCGGCGATCGGGTCGGCGCCCAGCCGCTCGGCCGCCTCCCGGTCGAGGAACGCGGCGTACAGGTCCCCGATCTTACGCTGGTCGCTGCCCTCCGGGGCATCGGACGCCGCGGCCTCCTCCAGGATCGCCCGCACGTCGGCCTCCGCCTTGTCGGCGAGCATGTGGAAAGCACCGTAGACGGCCTTGTCGTCGGGTATGGCGGTGTCACGCAACCAGCTGCCGTTGACATAGCGGTACAGGTCGTCCTGCGGCCGGTACTGGCTGGTCAGCCGGTCGACCTCGATTCCGCTGGCCGTTCCGGTCGGTGCGTCCGCGCCCATCCTCACCTCTTTCTCCCGCGAGTACCGACGGTCGGGTACCGCCCTCGCCCGGATCAGACTACGCGGCCGGACTCTCCCCCCGCCCCGGGCGCGGGGTGGCGCGCGGCGGGCGGCCGTCCCGGGCCCGTAGGCTGGAGGTGCGATGAACCCACGGCCCCTGCCCTTCGACCCGGTCGCCGAGGCCCGCCGCCAGTGGGTCGCGCACGGCTGGGCGGGCGCCGCGCCCGGGATGGCTGCCGTCACCTCGTTGATGCGGGCCCAGCAGATCGTGCTGGCCCGGGTCGAGGAGGTGCTGCGGCCGTTCGACCTGACCTTCGCCCGTTACGAGGTGCTGATGCTCCTCCTCTTCAGCCGGGCGGGGGCGCTGCCGCTCTCCCGGCTCGGGGACCGGTTGCAGGTCCATCCCACCAGCGTCACCAACGCCGTCGACCGGCTGGAGGCCCAGGGCCTGGTGCGGCGCTGCCCCCATCCGCGGGACCGGCGCGCGACGCTGGCGGAGCTGACCGAGGCCGGGCGGGAGCGGGGCCGCGCCGCGACCGACGAGCTCAACGCGCGCGTCTTCACCGACCCGGGGCTGACGGCGGAGGGCATCGAACGCCTGGTGGAGGTGCTGACCGACCTGCGTCGCCGGGCCGGCGACTTCTAGGCACCGCCCTTCGTCGCCCGGCCGGGGCCGGGGTCGGGGCGCGCCTCAGCGGCCGGGCGTGACGTGCGGGGCGCCGACCAGTTCGGCGCCCGCCGCCCGGAGCGATGTCAGCGCGGCCTCGGTGGTGGCAGGAGCGACGCCGGCCGTGAGGTCGAGCAGGACCCGGGTGTCGAAGCCGGCGCGGACGGCGTCCAGGGCGGTCGCGCGGACGCAGTGATCCGTGGCGATCCCCACCACGTCGACCGCATCGACGCCGCGCCCGCGCAGCCAGTCGCCGAGCGGCACGCGCGCGCCCGCGGCATCGGTCGCCCCCTCGAAGCCCGAGTAGGCGGCCGCGTGCTCGCCCTTGGTGAACCAGGCCTGGACCGACGACGTGTCCAGCGCCGGATGGGACTGCGCTCCCGGGGTGCCGACGACGCAGTGCCGGGGCCAGCTATCGAGGTGGTCCGGCTCGGCGGAGAAGTGCGCGCCGGGGTCGACGTGCCAGTCCCGGGTGCCCACGACGGCGACGTAGTCGCCGGCGTGCTCGCGCAGATGGTCGGAGATGGCCGCCGCGACAGCCGCCCCGCCGTCGACCGGCAGCGACCCGCCTTCGCAGAAGTCGTTCTGCACGTCGACCACGATCAGTGCTCGCTGGGGCATCGGGGCTCCTGTCGGACCCTCGGTCGCGGACCGGGGCCGGGACTCGGGTGAAACTGCCGGATCGGGACGGGTCGGACGGGGTGGGGCTCGGATCAGGACTCGTGCACGGTCGGGATCACCGGTTCCCCGCGGGACAGCTGGCGTGCCGTCGCGGGGAGCTCGGCCAGGGACGCCGCGTGCCGGGCCCGCGCAGCCTGCAACGGCTCGTCGCCGACCACCTCGCCGGCCTGCACCAGCGGCAGCAGCAGCGGCCGGTCGTCGCCGTCGCGCGCGGGCGGGTGTCCGATCCCGATCGCCTCCGCCTCGGCGACGCCGTGCGAGCGCCGCCGGAGCGCGTACTTGCGGCCGCCGATGCTGATCTTCTCGGCGCTCCGCTTCGCCACCGGCTGCATCGTGCCGTGGACGTCCTGGCGCGCCACCAGTTTGTACACCAGGGCGGCGGTCGGCGCACCCGAGCCGGTCACCAGCGACGTGCCCACCCCGTACGCATCCACGGGAGCCGCGTTGAGCGCGGCGATCGCGAACTCGTCCAGGTCGCTGGTGACGACGATCCGGGTGTCCCGGGCGCCCAGGGCGTCCAGCTGGGCCCGGACCTCGTAGGCCTGGTCGAGCAGGTCGCCGGAGTCCAGCCGGACGGCGCCCAGTCCCGGCCCGGCGACCTGGATCGCCGTCCGCACCCCCTGGGCGACGTCGTAGGTGTCGACGAGGAGGGTCGTGTCGACGCCGAGCGCCGCCACCTGGGCCGCGAAGGCCGAGCGCTCGTCGTCGTGCAGCAGGGTGAAGGCGTGCGCCGAGGTCCCGATGGTCGGGATGCCGTAGCGGCGGCCGGCCTCGAGGTTGCTGGTGCCGGCGAACCCGGCGATGTAGGCCGCCCGGGCGCAGGCGACGGCGGACTCCTCGTGGGTGCGCCGGGAGCCCATCTCCAGGCAGGGCCGGCCGTGGGCGGCGACGACCATCCGACTGGCGGCGGCGGCGATCGCGCTGTCGTGGTTGAGGACGGACAACACGAGCGTCTCCAGCAGCACGGCCTCGGCGAAGGTGCCCTCGACGATCAGGATCGGTGATCCGGGGACGTAGCACTCGCCCTCGCCGTAGCCCCAGACGTCGCCGCTGAACCGGTAGCCGGCGAGCCAGCGGAGGGTCTCGTCGTCGACGACCCCGGTCTTCGCCAACCCCGACAGCTCCTCGTCATGGAAGCAGAAGCGGGTGAGGGCCTCCAGCAGCCGCCCGATGCCGGCCGTGACGCCGTACCGCCGGCCGTCGGGCAGACGACGGCCGAAGACCTCGAACACGCACCGGCGGGAGGCCGCGCCGCTGCGTAGCGACGCTTTGAGCATGGTCAGCTCGTAGTGGTCGGTGAGCAGTGCCGTCGAGGTGACGGCCGACGTGGTGTGCGGCGGGCACGGGTCAACGCTTGCCACGCGCCTCAGGGTAGAGGGACCGGCGTCCCGAGCGGCGCCGGCCGCCGTCGCGGGAGCCCCTGGGGGCTGTGGGTGATCCGGCGGCGTCCCGGGGCGGCCCTAGAGTGGAGGGGTGTCCGTGGCCCCTGCCGAGCTCGAGAAGGCCGATGTCGAGGAGCAGGCCGTTCCAGACGTGCCCTGGATCACCATCGTGTGGAACGACCCGGTCAACCTGATGTCGTACGTGACCTACGTGTTCGAGTCGTATTTCGGGTACCCCCGGGCGAAGGCCGAGAAGCTGATGATGGACGTCCATCGCAAGGGTCGCGCAGTGGTCTCCCAGGGGAGCCGTGACGAGATGGAGCGGGACACCGAAGCCATGCACGAGTTCGGCCTCTGGGCCACGTTCCAGAAGGACACCTGATGAGCCGGCCCTTCCGCCGCACCCGCGGCGGCGTGCTGGTGCAGCTCGACGCCCACGAGCGCGCCCTGCTCGGCCGGCTCCTGGACGACGTCGACGGACTGCTCGCGGCCGACGCCGACGAGCGCGACGGGGTGTCGTCGAACGCGTCGGCGTCCCTGGACGACGACCTGATGGCCGTGCTCGAGGCCCAGCTGACCCCACGGCCGCCGTCCGACCCGGCGGTGGCCCGGCTGCTGCCCGACGGCAACCGGGAGGATCCCGAGCTGGCCGCCGGCTACCGCCGGCTCAGCGAGCACGGATTGCGCGAGCGCAAGCGGGCGGCTCTCGGGCGGGCCAGTTCGGCGCTCCGCCGCCCCGCGCCGGTGCTCCTGGACACCTCTGAGGCGTTGGCGCTGCTCAAGGGGCTCACCGACGTCCGGCTGGTGCTCGGCGAGCGGCTCGGCCTGCGTACCGACGAGGACGCCGAGTTGTTGCACGACGTCGTCGCCGCCGGGCCGGCCGACCCGCTGGCGGCTGCCGCCGCCCTCTACGACGCGCTCACCTGGTGGCAGGAGTCGCTGGTCAGCGCGCTGCGTTGAGGGTGTGGGGCGCGCCACGCAGACGCCGGGACCGGACCGAATGGCCTTAGGCTCACCTGCGTGTCGGACGCTCCCATCGGAATCCTCGACTCCGGCGTCGGCGGCCTCACGGTGGCGCGCGCGGTGCTCGACCAGGTGCCCCACGAGGCGGTGCTGTACGTCGGTGACACCGCGCACGGCCCCTACGGCCCGAAGCCGATCGCGCAGGTGCGCCAGCACGCCCTCCAGGTGCTCGACCTGCTCGTCGAGCAGGGGGTGAAGATGCTGGTCATCGCGTGCAACTCGGCCAGCGCGGCCACCTTGCGCGACGCCCGGGAGCGGTACGACGTCCCGCTGGTCGAGGTCATCCTGCCCGCGGTGCGCCGGGCGGTGGCCTCGACCCGCAGCGGAGCCGTCGGCGTCATCGCGACCCGGGCGACCGTCGCCAGCCAGGCCTACGAGGACGCGTTCGCCGCGGCGCCCCACCTGACGCTGCTCACCCGGGCCTGCCCACGGTTCGTCGAGTTCGTCGAGCGGGGCGTCACCAGCGGGCCGGAGGTGCTCTCGGTCGCGCACGAGTACCTCGACCCGGTGCGCGAGGCGGGCATCGACACGCTCGTCCTGGGCTGCACCCACTACCCGCTGCTGAGCGGGGTGATCTCCTACCTGATGGGTCCGGAGGTCGCGCTGGTGTCCAGCGCCGAGGAGACGGCCCAGGACGTCTACCGCACCCTGGTGGCGGAGGGACTGGAACGGGACCCCGCGCTGCCCCCGCCGATCCACCGGTTCCTGGTGACCGGAGATCCCGGGCCGTTCGCCCGGCTGGCGCGCCGCTTCCTCGGACCGGAGATCACCCTCGCGGAGCACGCCGGGGTGTTCGCGTGAAGCTGACGATCGTCGGCTGCGCGGGGTCGTTCCCGCGGCCGGACTCGGCAGCCTCCGCGTACCTGGTGGAGGCGGACGACGACACCGGGCGCACCTGGCGTGTGCTGCTCGACCTCGGGAACGGATCCCTGGGCCCGCTGCAGCGGTACCTGGACCCGGCCGAGCTCGACGCGGTCCTGCTGAGCCACCTGCACCCGGACCACTGCCTGGACCTGTGCGGGCTGTACGTGGCGCTGCGTTACCGCCCGGGCGGTCCGCCGTCCCGACGGCTCCCGGTGATCGGCCCGGTCGGCGTCGAGGATCGGATGGCGGACGCCTACGGGCGGGAGGAGGGCCGCAAGCTCGCCGACCTCTACGAGTACCGGGAGTGGACCGACTCCGTGCCGGTCACGGTCGGTCCGCTGACCGTCGTCCCGATGATCGTAGACCATCCGGTGGAGGCGTACGGGCTGCGGGTCGAGCAGCGGGTCGAGCGTCAGGGCCGGAGCCGGACGGCGGTGCTCGCCTACTCCGGGGACACCGACGCCTGCCCTGCCCTGGTCCGGCTGGCCAGGGGCGCCGACGTGCTGCTCGCGGAGGCCGCGTTCACCGAGGGCCGGGACCTGACCCGGCACATCCACCTCACCGGCCGCCGGGCCGGCCAGGTCGCGACGGACGCCGGGGCGCGCCGGCTGCTCCTCACCCACCTGCCGATGTGGACCGACCCTGCCACCGCGCTGGCCGAGGCCACGTCCACGTTCGCCGGCGACGTCGAGGTGGTCGCCCCGGGGTCGGTCTACCGGATCTGAGGCGGACCCGGGGCGGGCGGTGTCCGGTCTGGTGCTTATCGGAGGATTTGATCCGTCTTGGCAACCTGCCGACCGGGGCCGGGGTCCGGCTGGGTATGGTGCTGCGACGGCGTCCGGTCGATCGGGCGCCGGGCGACGTCGAGCCGGCGGTGCGCGGCTCGGGCAGGGGTGTGGTGATGGGTTCCAGGTCGGACGGGCGTGCGTCCGCGCAGCTCCGCGAGGTGCGGATCACGCGTGGGTGGCTGGACCATGCCGAGGGCAGCGTCCTGGTGGAGTTCGGGGGCACTCGAGTGCTGTGTGCCGCGTCGTTCACCGAAGGGGTGCCCCGGTGGCGCAAGGGTTCCGGCGAGGGGTGGGTGACCGCCGAGTACGCCATGTTGCCTAGGGCCACCAATACCCGCGGGGAGCGGGAGTCCGTCCGTGGCCGGATCGGCGGCCGGACGCACGAGATCTCCCGGCTGATCGGCCGCTCGGTGCGCGCCGTCGTCGACCACCGTGCGCTCGGCGAGAACACGATCGTGCTGGACTGCGACGTGCTGCAGGCGGACGGCGGCACCCGGACGGCGGCGATCACCGGTGCCTATGTGGCGCTCGCCGACGCGATCACGTGGGCCCGGAGCCAGCGGCTGATCCGCCCGGACGCCGTCACGTTGCGGGGATCGGTGTCGGCGGTGAGCGTCGGCGTCGTGGGCGGGTCACCGGTGCTCGACCTGTGCTACGCGGAGGACGTCGCGGCGGGCACGGACATGAACGTCGTCGTCACCGGTGACGGCCGGTTCGTCGAGGTCCAGGGGACGGCGGAGGGGGCGCCCTTCGACCGTGCCGAGCTGGACGCTCTGCTCGACCTGGCGCTGGCCGGCTGCGCCCAGCTCGCGGCCCTGCAGCAGGCCGCGTTGGCGGCCCCGGTCGCCGCGCCGCCGATCGGGGTGGCACGGTGATCAGCTGGCGTCGGAGCGCGGACGGGGAGGTGCGGTGACCAAGCTGGTGCTCGCCACCCGCAACCTGCACAAGGTCGGGGAGTTGCGGCGGATCCTCCTCGAAGCCGACCTGTCCGGCGTCGACCTGGTCGGGGTCGAGGCGTTTCCGGGCCTGGAGGACGTCCTGGAGACCGGGGTGACGTTCGTCGAGAACGCCCGGCTCAAGGCGGTCGCGGTGGCCCGGGCGACCGGGGTGGCCGCGATCGCCGACGACTCCGGGTTGTGCGTCGACGTCCTCGGCGGCGCTCCGGGGGTCTTCAGTGCCCGCTGGGCCGGCCGGCACGGCGACGACCTCGCGAACCTGCAGCTGCTGCTCGACCAGCTGGCCGACGTCCCGGACCGGTTCCGCGGTGCGCACTTCGCCTGCGCCGCCGTGCTGGCCGTGCCGGGCGGGGCGGAGCGCGTCGCGGAAGGCCGGCTGGACGGCGTCCTGCTCCGGGAGCCGCGTGGCGCCAACGGGTTCGGCTACGACCCGATCTTCGTCCCGGTCGGGCACACCCGGACGACGGCGGAGATGGCGCCGGCGGAGAAGGACGCGATCAGTCACCGGGGGCGCGCGTTCCGCGCCGCCGTCCCGGCGATGCGGGAGCTGCTCACGGAACGCTGACCGGGCGTGGGCGCGCTCGGGTCGAGCCCGCTATCCCGGCTCTCAGCTGCACTGTTACGCGTCGGACCCGGGTCGCGTTACGCGTTCCGGGTCATCCGACGGTCAAGGATCCCGACGGCGCGGACGCGTGCCGCTACCCTCCGCTGTCGCATTATGGGACCATGACGACCCAGGACCGGCTGCCCGGCAGGAACCAGGTCGGCGCGCCGACGGGCCGCGCCCGCAGTGACGGTGCGGTGGGTGCGGTCGACGCCTTGGTCGGCGATGCGCGCCGGGTCGCGGGGGCAGTGCGCCCATTCGTCCACGAGAACGACGCCGCCGGTGGCGGGACCGGCGCGTCGGGTGGCGAGGCCGGTGCGTCCGGTGGAGGGACCGACGTGCCGTCCTCGCCGCCGCGGCCGAAATTCCCGCAACGCCCGCCGGGGACCGGGCCGGTGCCCTACCCGGGCGGCTGGGACGCGTCCCACCGGGAGGCGGGGAGCCCCGGGCACCGGTGGGGCCGGCGGCGCCGGCCGGTGGCGGCCGAGGACCCGGACGGCCCGGACGGCCCGGACGGCCCGGACCTCGGGCGCGGACCTCGCGACCGGGCCTGGCCCTGGGCCGTGGCCGGACTGGCCGCCGGGGTGGCCGGCCTCGGGGTCGCCGAGCTCGTCGCGATCCTGGCCGGGCCGACGTCGACGCCGCTGATCGCGGCGGCCCAGGCGTTCATCGATCTGACGCCGCCCTGGCTCAAGGACTTCGCCGTCCGCACCTTCGGGACCTACGACAAGCTGGCGCTGCTCAGCGGCGCGTCGCTGGTGGTGGGCCTGTTGTCGGCGGTGACGGGCGTGCTCGCCCGGCGCCGTCCGGTGCTGGCCACCGCCGGTGCCGTCGGCCTCGGCGCGGTCGGGGTGGTGGCGGCGCTCACCCGGCCGAACGCCACGCCGCTGTTCGCCCTGCCCGCGGCCACCGGGGCAGTGATCGCGGGGCTGCTGCTCCTCCTGCTCCGCCGGCGGGGGCGGGCCCTGGGACCTGACGGTCGGCCGGGGACGGCACGGCGGAAGCTCCTGCTGGCGTCCGGCATCGCGGTGGTCGGCGGCGGGGTGGCCGGGGTGGCCGGCCGCGCCGTCAACACCTCGGCCGGCGCGGTCGAGGCCTCCCGGGCCGCGGTGCGGCTGCCCACCCCGGTGGCCCGGCCGCGCGCCCTGCCCGCGACCGTGGACGTCGGGGTACCCGGGGTGGTGCCGTTCCGGGTACCGAATGCGGACTTCTACCGGATCGACACGGCGACCGTGGTGCCCCGGCTGTCGACCACGAACTGGCGGTTGCGCATCCACGGGATGGTCCGGCGCGAGGTGCAGCTGGACTACCAGACCCTGATGGCCGGCGCGCTGGTCGAGCGGGACGTCACCCTGATCTGCGTGTCGAACGAGGTCGGCGGCAAGCTGATCGGCAACGCGCGGTGGCTGGGCCTGCCGATCGGTCCGTTGCTGGCGCAGGCCGGGCCGCTGCCGACCGCGGACATGGTGCTGTCCAAGAGCGTCGACGGCTGGACCGCCGGGACGCCGCTGGGCGTGCTCACCGACGGCCGCGACGCCCTGCTGGCGGTCGCGATGAACGGGGTGCCGCTGCCGATCGAGCACGGGTTCCCGGTCCGGATGGTGGTGCCCGGCCTGTACGGGTACGTGTCGGCGACCAAGTGGGTGGTCGACCTGGAGGTCACCCGGTTCGACCGGGCC
>DATDMG010000285.1:0-3389 GCA_036518955.1 Kineosporiaceae bacterium
CTTGGGAAGACGCTGTGGGGCGAGCCGGACACAGCTCCCGGCGGGCAGGAGCCGCCGCCCCGGGGGGAGGAGCGGAGCGGCGAGGACGACCCCTCACCGCTGGCCGCCGCGGGCAACTGAGACCAGAACTGAGACCAGACCTACGATGCCGGGTGCCCGAGAGATCGGGCACCCGGCATCGTGGCTGGTCAGGGCGGTGGCGGTGGGATTCGAACCCACGGTGGGCGTGAGCCCACACACGCTTTCGAGGCGTGCTCCTTTGGCCGCTCGGACACGCCACCGTCGAGAACCTTACCGGGTCAGCGGGCCCCGGTCCCAATCCGCCGGCGGCCCTCCGGACGCATCGGGGCCGCCGTCCCGGCGGGCGCCGAAGAAGTCCTCCAGCAATGCCCGGCTCTGGATCTCCAGGACCCCGCCGACCACCTCCACCCGGTGGTTGAGACGGGTGTCCCGGACGACGTCCCGAAGCGACCCGGCCGCGCCCGCCTTCGGGTCCCACGCGCCGAACACGAGCCGGGACACCCGGGCGAGCACCAGCGCACCAGCGCACATCGTGCACGGCTCGAGGGTGACCACGAGCGTGCAACCCACCAGCCGCCACCTGCGCAGCGCGCCCCCCGCCGCACGCAGGGCGAGCACCTCGGCGTGCGCGGTGGGGTCGGCGTCCGCCTCCCGGGCGTTCCGCGCCGCGCCCAGCAGCCCGCCGTCCGGACCCAGGACGACGGCGCCCACCGGGACGTCGCCGGTCCGCGCCGCGAGCGCGGCCTCCGCCAGGGCATGCCGCATCGCGGCGACATCGGCCGGGGCCGTCGGCACCACCCGGCCCGGCCCGGGGACGGCGGTCAGCGGAGCGCGTCCAGCAGGTCGGAGAAGCCGACGGTCTCGCCGATCTCGGCGAGCACGGCACCCGGGTCGTCGCCACGCTCCTCGGTCAGCTTGCGCAGGGCGCGCGCGCTCACCCCGAGGTCGTCGAGGATCTCCGGGTCGCCCGCCCAGGCCGCGACCACCGGCTCCTCCTGCTCGTCGTCGTCGCCCGACTCGTCCTCGCCGGCGTCGTCGTCGACGACCTCGTCGACGACCTCGACGTCGGCCGCGGAGGCGAGCAGGCCGGCATAGTGCCCCTGGACCGTCGTCGCCAGGTCGCTGACGAAGATCCGGGGCTCGTCGTCGCCGTCCACCCGGATCAGCGCGAACCACTCGTCCTCGTGCTCGATGACCGCGAGGACCGGCTGGTCGTCCTGGGACGCCGAGCGGAGGGCGTCCGCCAACTCCTCCAGGGAGCTCACGTCGTCCACCTCGACGTCGCGAGCTTTCCAGGACGTGCCCGAACGCGCGATGACAGCCGTGAAGTACGCCACGGTCCCATCGTGGCATCAGCAGGGGATCGGCTGCGAGTGGCTCCGCCCGGCCGGGAAGGCGCTACCTTGCAGGCCATGCACCTGCACGTGGTGGACCACCCGCTGGTGGCCCACAAACTGACCGTCCTGCGGGACCAGGGCACCGACTCGCCGACGTTCCGGCGGCTCGCCGACGAACTGGTCACCTTGCTGGCCTACGAAGCCACCCGCGGCGTCCGGGTCGAGCCGCACCAGATCCGCACCCCGGTGGCCCCGGCCACCGGGGTCCGCCTCTGCTCGCCGAAGCCGCTCGTGGTGCCGATCCTGCGGGCCGGGCTCGGGATGCTCGACGGGATGACGCGGCTCGTGCCGACGGCGGAGGTGGGCTTCCTCGGCATGATCCGGGACGAGCAGACGCTGGAGGCCAGCACCTACGCGACCCGACTGCCGGACGACCTGTCGGGACGCCAGGTGTTCCTGCTCGACCCGATGTTGGCGACCGGCGGCACGCTGGCTGCGGCGATGACGTTCGTCCTCGACCGCGGGGCGACCGAGGTGGTCGCGATCTGTCTGCTGGCCGCGCCCGAGGGGGTCGCGGCGCTGGAGTCCGCGTTCGGGGCGGAGAGTCCCTTGACCATCGTGACGGCGGCGATCGACGAGCGGCTCAACGAGAGCGGTTACATCGTGCCGGGCCTGGGCGATGCCGGAGACCGCCTCTACGGGGTAGTCTGACCTTTATCACCCAGGTGACCATCCGTGAGCCGACGACTTCAGCCAGGAGCCCGGTCGAGCGGGGTCATCACCACGATGGCGCGTCCTCCGGCGCGCCTCCCCCTTGAGACGGCCGTGTCCGCCCATGCTGGACCATCAAGCGCGATCGGCCAGTTGGAGCGCCGCGGCGGAGGAGGTGCGATGACCCGCACTCGCAGGATCATCCTGGTCATAGTCCTGGCTTTCGTCATCTACGCAGTGGTGACGAGCCCGACTCTGGCGGCAGGCTACGTCCAGACGTTCTTCACCTGGGTGGCCGGCGCCGTCCGGTCGGTGTTCCAGTTCTTCAACGCGCTGCTCCACTAGCCGGGAGTCGGGACCTTGCGTACACCAAGACTCCCGACCCGGTGGGAATGGCGGATGCGTACCCCGGACGAGATGCCGGGGCTCATCAAGCGCAAGCTGGCCTACACCGAGACAGAGATCCTCGGTGGCCAGCTCCACCAGGCGGTGATGTACGAGCCGATCCTGACCACCGTGGCCGGGCTGCTCGCCCTCATCTTCGTCGCGCCGCTCCTGCCCCCGAAGTCCGACCTCATCCTAGGGATCATGCTGCTGGTATTCCTGGCGCTGTTCCTGCGGATGGTCGGCAAGTGGGCGGAGTGGACGTTCAGCCTCTACTTCTTCAGCTCCTACCGGATCATCTACATCCACGGGATCGCCACTCGTAAGATCGCCATGTTGCCCCTCGGCAAGGTGACCGACATGGGCTACGACCGCGACCCCTGGGGCCAGTTGCTCGGGTACGGAACGTTCATCATCGAGTCGGCCGGCCAGGAACAGGCGCTGCGCACCCTGAACTTCGTCCCCGACTCGGACAACAGCTACCGCCAGATCGTCGACTGGCTCTTCGGCAAGGGCACCACGAACGTCAACATCATCGACGTCAACATGAAGGACCCCACCAAGGCCGTTCCCGTCTGGGTGCGCAACATGCGGGCACGGGGCGGCGAGGGCGGCAGCCGCCCCTGGTGGAACGACTGACACCGTGATCTCCGCCGTCCGGGCCGGACGGCGGAGATGGTGGCGGCGGCTCGGCGTGCGAGCTCAGTCGCCGCGGCGCTCGGCCGCGGCGAGGGCGTCCGCGGCGTCCATCGCCGCGGCCTCCTGCATGGTCGGGGCCGTGCCGCCCAGGGCCGCCGGCAGCCACCACCGGTCGTCCGGGCCCGCCGGCATGTCGGGATAGGCCTGCTGGGCCCGTTCGAGCAGCGCGGTCATCCGACGGCGCAGTTCCGCCTCGACCTCGGCCACGTCGTCGCGCCGCCCGGGCCGCAGCGGCTC
>DATDMG010000286.1:0-3482 GCA_036518955.1 Kineosporiaceae bacterium
AGGGTCAAGGCGCAGGGACGGCTGCCGGCTGTCCGAAGTCGGACTCTCCGAAATCCGTCAGGGTCGGATCCGGCCCTTCAGATGATGCGCACCCGGCGGGCCCCACCGCACCGGGTCAACTTCCGAGAGCACGTGTCCGCCGGATTCCGGGACGTCCTGGTGCATGGCGCGGCACAACAATGCCAGGGAGATGACGACGCTGTCTGATGCCTTCCTTAAGGTGACGTCGGTGAGCCGGGCCGAGCCCAGGTCGAGGTGGCGCACCGTGGTCGATCGTGAGGTGTTCGAAGATCTCCCGCTCGTGCAGGGCACCGGGCCGCCGGTGATCGCTGGACACCGCGCCAGCCTGCCAGGCGCCCCACGCGTCGCCTCCGGAAACCCCCACCACCGAGCGGTGACGCCCCCGCGCCGCGTCCGGTGGCAGCCTGCTCGTGGTCGCCCGGCTCGCGCCCCCGGCGCCGTGCGTGGCCCGCCCCGACCTCCCCGCCCCCGCCCCCGCCTGCGCACGGTTAGCCTGGCGTGCGCGCGGAACCGGCAGCGCGCGGAACCGGCAGGCAGCGGTAAGCAGCGGCAGGGAGGATCGGCAGGCATGACGGGAACACCCCCTCCTCACGTCACCGACCATCCCGCCGTCAGCCGCGTCCGCCAAGCCCTGGAGCGCCTCGGCGCCACCGGCGAGGTCGTCGTCCTCGACGACCACGCCCGGACCGCGGCAGCCGCCGCCGGGCAGCTCGGCGTCACCATCGCCCAGATCGCCAACTCCCTGGTGTTCGCGGTCCCGGACGCCAGGGCGGACGGTGGGCGACGTGCCCTGCTGGTGCTCACGTCGGGCGCGCACCGGGTGGACACCGCCAAGGCCGCCGCACTGATCGGCGCGCCCAGGCTGGAACGCGCCGATCCGGACTTCGTCCGGGAGCGCACCGGCTTCGCCATCGGCGGGGTCGCCCCCGTCGGGCACCCACAGCCACTGCAGACCCTGGTCGACGAGGCATTGGCCGGGCATCCGCAGGTATGGGCCGCCGCCGGACATCCCCGGACGGTGTTCGCCACCACCTTCGACGAGCTGGTGCGGATCACCGGCGGCCGCCCGGCCGTCGTCGCCTGAGGTCAGGACCGCAGGCGACGGCCCTACGCGCCCGGCCGGCCCAGCGCAGCCACCGGCTGGGCATCACGCGATCGTGGGGGTCGGGTCGGCGTGCCGGCGGGATCTGGGTCCGCCGTGGGCCGCGCCGCGCCGGTGTTGCGCCGCCCGGGTGAGACCTCAGCCCACGGGGAGATCCGGATCAGCGTCGAGGCTAGCCTGCACTGACCAGTCAGATGCGGAAGCGACGACGACGACCATGGAGCCGCCCCGCCATGGACCGGACCACCCCGCCCGAGGCCACCCCGCCCGAGGCCACCCCGCGCGCGGGGTGGCCGATCGCCGTCCGAGCTCGCGGCCTGGGGCTGGACGGGCCGCGCGGCCCGGTGTTCGGCGGCGTCGACCTGTTGGTCCCGGCGGGGAGCCTGCTCGCCGTCCCCGGACCTGCGGGTGCCGGCCGCACCAGCCTGCTGCTGACGCTCGCGGGCCGGATGCTGCCGGACCGGGGCGAGGCAGAGGTGGCCGGTCACCCGCTGCCCCGGGCCCGGAACGCGGTCCAGCAGCAGGTGGCCCTGGCCGTCGTCCACGGCGTCAACGACCTGGACGGCGCGCTCACGGTCGAGGAGCACCTGCTGGAGCGGCTCGCCCTGACCAGCCCGTGGTGGCGGCTGCTCACGCCGTCGACCACCGAGGTGCCGGTCGCGCTGGCGACGGTCGACCAGCACGGCCGCCCCGCCCTCGACCGCGACGCGCTGGTCCGCGACCTGGAACCCTACGACCGTTTCCGGCTGGGCATCGCCCTCGCCCTGGCCGACCGGGACCGCCGCCACCCACGCGTCCTCGTCGCCGACGACGTCGACGAGCTGCGCGACCCGCACCACGTGGCCTGCGCCTGGCGCCTGCTGGTCGGGCTGGCCGGTTCGGACCCTGCGCACGTGCCGGGCGGCCTGACGGTCGTCGCCTCCTGCACGTCGGCCGAGACGCTCCCATCGGCGGTCCGCACCAGCGGGCGGGTGGTCCTGCACCACCTCGCCCCACCCGGTCCCGGTGGGTGGCCGCAGGCGCGCACCGCGACCCCGGAACCGACCGAGGAGGCCACCCGATGACACCGCTGCTCCACCTGGCCGGCGTGGAGCTACGGCGGTTCCGCCGCTCGCGGATCAGCCGGGCCGCGTTGCTGGCACTGGTCGTCATCCCGTTGCTCTACGGCGCCCTGTACCTGTGGGCCTTCTGGAACCCGTCCGCCGGGCTGTCCCGGGTGCCGGTGGCACTGGTGGACGCCGACCGACCGGCAACCGTGCCCTCCGCCACGCCCTCCACCAGCGTGGACGCGGGCCACGACCTGGAGCAGCGGTTGCGCGGCGGGGGCGGCTTCGACTGGCACGTGACCGACGCCGCGGACGCCGCGCGAGGGTTGGACGACGGGCGGTACCACCTGGTGGTCACCGTCCCCGCGGACTTCTCGGCGTCCCTGGTCTCCGTCGCCGGCAGCGACCCGCGGCCCGCCGTGCTCGACGTCCGGACCGACGACGCGAACGGCTACCTGGCCGGCCAGCTGGCGCGCACCGTGCTCGCCGAGATCCGGCACGCGATCGCCACCGGATCGACGACCAGGTACGTCGAGAACGTGTACGCGTCGTTGGCCCAGCTGCACGACCGGCTCGGCCAGGCGGCGTCCGGGGCGGCGCGGCTGGCCACCGGCGCCGCCTCCGCACACAGCGGCGCCGGGCAGCTCGCGGACGGGACGGCGCAGCTGGCGGCGGGAGCGGGCCGGCTTGCGGACGGCGCCGACGCAGCGGCGGCCGGGGCGGCCAGGCTCTCCGCCGGCGCGGGCACCCTGGCGGCCGGCCTGCACGCCCTGGACACCGGCGTGGCCGCGCTGCGCGCGAAGGCCAGGGCCCTCGCCGACGGCGCCACCCAGGTGGCGGCCGGAACCGACCAGGTCGCGGAGCTCGGCACCCAGCTGACGCGGGCGTCGGCCGCGATGGACGCCGCCCGAGCCGAGGCCCGCAGCCAGCTCCTCGCAGCGATCACCCAGTACGCCCGGGACCACCCGGACGACGCCCGGGCAGAGATGCTCGCCACCGACCTGCGCGCCCGGCTCGACACGCTGGACACCCGGCTGGATGCGGTGAGCACCAGGTTGCGGACGGCGTCGCAGCGGACGACCGCCCTCGCCGCCGGCGCCCACCAGGTGGCCCAGGGTGCGGCCGCGCTGGCCGGCACCGCCCCCGCCCTGGCCTCCGCCGTGCACCGGGCGGCCGCCGGGGCACAGACCCTGGCCGGCGGCGCCGCCGGCCTGGCGAGCGGTACCGGCGCCCTGGCGTCCGGGGCCCGGTCGCTGGATGCTGGAGCGGTCCGGGCCGGCCAGGGCGCCACCGCGCTGGCGTCCGGGCTCGGC
>DATDMG010000287.1:0-11530 GCA_036518955.1 Kineosporiaceae bacterium
GCCGCGGAACGTGCGCCGCCGCCCGGCCGGGAGCTCGGGCTGCGGCGACACGGTCTGGTGGGCGTCGTCCCGGCCGTGGCCGACCGCGACGGCCCGCGGGTCGTCCGGCATGGCCAGGTTCTGCAGGTGGACGTGCTCCCCGGCGGCGACGTCCCGGGTGGTCACCCCGATCACGTGGCCGTACTTGCGCACCGGCCGGCCGGCGGGCAGGTCCCGGACGGCGATCTTGTGCCCGGCGGGTACGTCAGCGCGGCTGGTCAGCGCGCCGACGCCGGGGACGTCGACGACGTCCCCGGCGGCGAGTGCCGACCGCACGATCGCGACGTCGTCGTCCGGGCCGAGTCGCAGGGCTGTCACGGTCACGGCTCCTCCTCCTGGATCGGGAAGACCGGCCGGGTGGGGTGGACGGGACCGGCCGGCCGGCCGGGCGCACCTGCCGAGCCGGCGGCGGGCGGCGCCGTGCTCTCCCGGACGACGAGTTCGGCCGGAAGGTTCACCTGCGGCGCCCGGGCGGCGGGGCGGTGGCCCATCACCGTCAGGAGCACCTCGACGGCGGTCCGGCCGGCCACGTCGGTGCGCATCGCCAGCGTGGTCAGGCGTGGGCGCACCATGTCGGCGACCATGATGTCGTCGATGCCGACGACGGACAGGTCCGCCGGCACGTCGACCCCGCGCTCGGCCAGGGCCCGGCACAGGCCGACCGCGACGAGATCGTTGTAGGCGACGACGGCGGTGACGCCGGACAGCAGCACGCTGTCGACGGCGGCCCGGCCGCCGGCCGCGGTCGGGGCGAAGTTGCCCAGCTCGGTGAGCTCCAGCCCGCGCTGCTCGCTGATCAGGCGCAGCCCGCGCAGCCGTTCGGCGGTCGACCAGCTGGACCGGGGCCCGCCGGCGAACCCGATGTGTTCGTGGCCCAGGTCCGCCAGATGTGCCAGGACCTGCCGCATCCCGTCGCGGCTGTCGAACACGATCGAGGGGATCTGCCGGGCCAGCCGGTTCACCAGTACCGTGGGGCCGAGGGCGGCGGCCTGTCGCAGCTCGACCGCCCGCATCCGGGGCGAGCAGAGGATCATGCCGTCCACCTGCCGGGCGAGGGCCGCCACGCCGGCGAGCTCGGCGGCCGGGTCCTCGTCGGTGTCCATCATCAGCACGTGATGGTCGGCGCGGTGGGCCTGCTGCTGGACCGCCTTGACCAGGCTCGGGAAGAACGGGTTGGCCAGGTCGGGGAGGACCAGCCCGAGGTTGCCGGTGCGGCCGGTGATCAGGCTCCGGGCCGCCCGGTTCGGCTGGTACCCGAGGTGCCGCGCGAGCCTCAGGATCCGTTCCCGGGTGGCGGGGTCGACCTTGTCCGGCACCGACAGGGCCCGCGACACGGTCGACGGGGAGACCCCCGCCGCGTGGGCCACGTCGGTGATGGTGACGGCCATGCCCAACCCCCTCGTGGCGGCCCGCGGCGGCGTCCGGCGTGCCGGACCCACCCCTGGTGGGGAGCAGCATCCAATCGTTTGCACGGCGTGTCAACGTACCCCTGCCCCGATCGCCGCCTGAGGCGGCCATTTTTCCTGCAGGGCAACGGTTCTCCTGTTCCTGGCGTGATCCTCCTTGGTGGCGCTTGCCGTACGTGCAATCCTTTGCACGCACAGCAGGACGCCCGGCACAGGAGACCCGCATGCCCCAGCCCCTCGACCCGCACCCCGACCGGGCCCTGCCGTCCGATCCCGCGGTGCGTGCCGTCGCCCGGCGCCTGTACGCGCACGTCCGCGACCTGCCCCTGGTGTCCATGCACGGCCACGTCGACGCGGAGGTGTTCGCCGACGACGCCCCCTTTCCCGACCCGGCCGCCCTGTTGGTGACGCCCGACCACTACGTGACCCGGATGCTGGTGTCCCAGGGCCTGGACCTCGCCGACCTCGGCGTGCCCCGATCGGACCGACCCTCGGCGCCCCCCGCGCGGCCGCGAGCGATCTGGCGGCTCTTCTGCTCCCACTGGCACCTGTTCCGCGGGACGCCGTCCCGCTACTGGCTGGAGCACGAACTCGCGGAGGTGTTCGGGGTCCGGGTCCAGCCGTCGGCGCAGACCGCCGACGCGATCTACGACACCATCGCCGCCGTGCTGGCCGACCCCGGATTCCGGCCGCGGGCGTTGCTGGACCGGTTCCGGATCGAGGTCATCTCGACGACCGACCCGGCGACGTCCGACCTTGCCGCGCACGGCAGGCTGATGTCCGACGGGCTGGGCCACCGGGTGATCCCGACCTTCCGGCCGGACGCCGTCGTCCAACTCGACCGGCCCGACTGGCCCGAGCAGGTGGCGCGCCTGGCCTCGGTCGCGGAGGTCGACACCGGCGACTACCCCGGCTTCCTGGCGGCGCTGCGTCGACGGCGCGCCGCGTTCGCGGCCGCCGGCGGCCGGGCGACCGACCACGGGCACACCCGCGCCGACACCACGCCGCTGCCCCCGCCGGACGCCGCGGCGATCTACCGGCGTGCCCTCGCCGGGGAGGTGGACCGGGTCTCGGCGGCCGCCTTCTCCGGGCACATGCTGCACGTGATGGCGGGAATGTCCTGCGAGGACGGGCTGGTGATGCAGATCCACCCGGGGGTGCTGCGGGACCACCACGAGGGGATGTCCCGAGCGGTCGGGCCAGACCGCGGGTTCGACGTCCCGGTGGCCGCGGAGTTCACCCGTTCGCTGCGGCCGCTGCTGGCCAGCTACGGGATGTCGCCCCGGTTCCGGTTGATCCTCTTCACCGTGGACGAGACGACGTACAGCCGGGAACTGGCCCCGATCGCCGGGGTGTACCCGTCGGTGCGGCTCGGGGCGCCCTGGTGGTTCGTGGACAGCCCGCACGGGATGCGGCGATTCCGGGAGGCGGTCACCGAGACGGCCGGCTTCTACAACACCTCCGGGTTCGTCGACGACGCCCGCGCGTTCGCCTCGATCCCGGCCCGGCACGACCTGTCGCGCCGGATCGACGCCGGATACCTGGCCCACCTCGTCGTGGAGCACCGGCTGACCGAGCAGGAGGCGGCGGAAACCGCCGCCGACCTGGCCTACCACCTGCCCCGAACCGCCTACGCCCCACCGCCGCCCCGTGATCATGCACCCCAGTCGTGATCATGCGGTGCGGCACCGGCCACGGTCGCGGTCATCGGGCATGATCACGGCTCTCGGGCATGATCACAGGAGGTGGGGGTGGGACGGAGAGGTCACCGGTGAGATTGGTTCGGCGTGGCGTGCATCAGGGCGGGCCGCTGCGCACTCTTGCTCCTCACCGGGAGCGCGCCCGGTGACCCGGGCGCGTCGCCCGGTCCGCGTACCCACCCGGACACCGTCGTGGCCGTCACGGCCATCGGCGCCGGATCATGAGAGGCTGCCCCCATGTCCCACACCGTCCCGCCGGTCCTGCGGCGTCCCTGCATCGTGCCGCCCTACGTCCTGGAGCACCTGGCAGAGCACGGCCCGGACCCCGAGGTGCGCGAGGCGGCCCGCCGGAGCCTGCTGTCCTCCATCGCGGTGCGGGCGCACCGCGTGGCGGTCGCCAGCCTCGCCGGCGTGTCCTCGTCGCCCACGAACGGCCGACGTTCGATCTTCGACTTCCAGCACCGGACGAGGCTGAGCAGCGCGGTCCTGGTCCGGACCGAGGACGGTCCGGCGTCCGGCGACCAGGCCGTGAACCGGGCGTTCGAGGGTCTCGGCGTGACCCGGGACTTCTACCAGCAGGTGCTGCAGCGCAACTCGATCGACGGCAAGGGCATGCGGATGAACGGATACGTCCACCGCGGCCGCAAGTTCAACAACGCCTTCTGGGACGGCCGGGAGATGCAGTTCGGCGACGGGGACGGCGTGCTGTTCACCGACTTCACCGGCTCCCTCGACGTGATCGCGCACGAGTTGACCCACGGTGTCACCCAGTTCACCGCGAACCTCGACTACGAGAACCAGTCCGGTGCCCTGAACGAGAGCATCTCCGACGTGTTCGGCAGCGTGGTGAAGCAGTGGAAGCTGGGCCAGACGGCGGAGCAGGCCGACTGGCTGATCGGGGCGGACATCTTCACCCCGGCCGTCGGCGGTGACGCGTTGCGCTCGATGAAGGCGCCGGGCACCGCCTACGACAACCCGCAGCTGGGCAAGGATCCGCAGCCGGACCACATGAGCCGTTTCGTGCATCTGCCGAACACCCCGGAGGACGACAACGGGGGCGTGCATATCAATTCGGGTATTCCCAACAAGGCCTTCTACCTGGTGGCCAGCTCGATCGGTGGCAACGCCTGGGAGGCGCCGGCGCACATCTGGTACGAGTCGTTGGAGGCGTCGGTGAACACCACGGACTTCCAGCGGTTCGCCGACACGACGTACGTCACGGCGGGGCGGCTGTACGGTACCGGGGGGCCGCAGCAGAAGGCCGTGGTGGCCGCCTGGGACGGCGTGGGGATCACGGTGACCCAGAGCTGATCCGGCGTCGTGGGGGTATGGGTGAGCCGTGAGCGATCAGCGACCTGACCGCCGAGCGGACCGGCTGGTGGTGACCCTGGTGACCCACGGCGGCTTGGCCGCGGGGGTCGCCGCCGGGCGCCCGCCGCGGGTGGTGGACGCCGCGCGGCTCGCCCCGGGCGACGCCGCCACGTTGCGCCGGCTGGTCTCCGGGGCGTTGGCCGCGGCGCCGGGGCCGGCTCCGCGGGCCCCGGGCGCCGCCGACGTCGCCAGCTACACGGTCACGATCGACCGGGGCGGCGCCCCCCAACTGCTGCGGGTGGACGACCTGTCGCTCACCGACCCGGTGGCCGACCTGGTGGACTGGATCGAGGAGAACGCCTCGCAGCGGTGACGGCGACCCGGCAACCGAGGCGACCCGGGAACGGACCGGTGACCGGCGTCGTCCACCTCGCCGGGCGCTCCACCGACACCGGGGTCGGTCCCGGGGGCGCCGCACACCGTCGATCCTGTGAAAGGCTCGCCCCATGCCAGACAAGGTGCTGACCGACCCGTCCGGCAGTCCCGATCCCGCACGACCCGGGGGGCGGCAGGGAGCGCCTGTCCGGGCGGACCGGAGCGCCGCCGACGCCGGCGCCGCCGGGGGGAGCGCCGAGGGGGGCCGTCCCGGTGGTGACGCCGCCGGGTCGGCCCGCTCCGGGGCCGAGCGTGCCCACGCCGGGCTGCTCGCGCTGGCCGTGGGCGCGTTGGGGGTGGTCTTCGGCGACATCGGTACGAGTCCGCTCTACGCGTTGCAGACCGTCTTCACCATCGACGGCGGGATCGTGAAGCCGACCTCGGACGACGTCTACGGCGTCATCTCGCTGATGTTCTGGTCGATCACCCTGGTGGTGTCGGTCAAGTACGTGTCGGTGGTGATGCGCGCCGACAACGACGGCGAGGGCGGTGTGATGGCGTTGGTCGCCCTGGTCCGCCGCACGCTGGGGGACCGCAGGGGCGCCGGCGTGGTGCTGCTCGGCGTCCTCGGCGCCTCGCTCTTCTACGGCGACACGCTGATCACGCCGGCGATCTCGGTGCTGTCCGCGGTCGAGGGTGTGAAGGTGGCCGCGCCCCCGGTGGCGGAGCTCGTGCTGCCCCTCGCCGCGGTGATCCTCACCGCACTGTTCACCGTGCAACGCTGGGGGACCGGACGGGTCGGGGCCGCGTTCGGGCCCGTCATGATCCTCTGGTTCGGCACGATCGCCGCGGCCGGACTGCGCGGCATCGCCTGGCATCCGGGGGTGCTGGCCGGGCTGTCCCCGACCTACATGATCAGCTTCGTCGGCGCCCATCCCGGGATCGCCTTCGTCGCGGTCGGCGCGGTCGTGCTCGTCATCACCGGCGCCGAGGCGCTCTACGCGGACATGGGCCACTTCGGCCGCCGCCCGATCGCCCGGGCCTGGTTCTTCCTGGTCTTCCCCGCCCTGACCCTGAACTACCTGGGCCAGGCGGCGCTGATCCTGAACGACCGGGAGGCCATCCGGAACCCGTTCTTCCTGCTGTTGCCGGGCTGGGCCCGGGTCCCGATGGTCCTGCTCGCCACGGCTGCCACCGTGATCGCCTCCCAGGCGGTGATCTCCGGTGCCTTCTCGGTGACCCGGCAGGCCATGCAGCTGGGCTACCTGCCACCCCTGACGGTCCGGCAGACCTCCAAGCACTCCGGCGGCCAGGTCTACCTGCCGGCCGTGAATGCCGGGCTCTTCCTCGGCGTGCTGGCCCTGATGATCGGCTTCGGCTCCTCCGCACGGCTCGCCACCGCCTACGGCGTGGCGGTCACCGGGGCTCTGCTCATCGACACGGTGCTGCTGCTGGTGGTGGCGCGGGCGCTGTGGCGGTGGAGTCCGTGGCGGACCGCGCTGGCGGGCGTCACCTTCGGGGGCGTGGAGGGAACGTTCTTCGCGGGGAACATCGTCAAGGTCGTGCACGGCGGCTGGCTGCCGCTGCTCATCGCCTCGACCATGTTCACGACGATGACGAGTTGGCAGGCCGGCCGACGGATCGTGATCAGGAACCGGAATCGCGAGGAGGGACCGCTGCGGGACTTCGTCGAGGAGTTCCACGTCCGCCGCGTCCCGCGGGTGCCGGGGACGGCGATCTTCCTGCATCCGACGAAGGACACCACCCCGCTGGCGCTGCGGGCGAACGTCGACTTCAACGGCGTCCTGCACGAGAAAGTGGTGATCGTGTCCGTGGTGGCGGCGAACGTCCCCCTGGTGGACCCGCAGGACCGCCTCAGCGTCGACGACCTGGGCTATGACGACGACGGCTTCTTCCACCTCACCCTCCGTTACGGGTTCTCCGAGGACCCGAACGTGCCGCAGGGCCTGCGTGACGCCAAGGCCGCCGGTCGGCTGCTGTTCGACCTCGACCCGGACACCGCGTCGTACTTCCTGTCCCGGGCCACGCTGCGGATCACTCCGGCGGCGGGGATGTCCCGCTGGCGCAAGCACCTGTTCGTCGGGCTGTCCCGGAACGCGGCGAACCCGGCCGCCGTCTTCGGCCTGCCGGTGGACCGCACGGTGATGATGGGGACGCACATCGAGCTGTGACCGGCGGTCAGCCGGTCGTGATCCCCCAGTCCCGCAGCACCGCCGCCGTGTCGGCGCCCGGCTCCCGGGGTGGTTGCGGTGCCGGGGCGGGGGTGCGGGAGAAGCGTGGGGCGGGGGAGGGCTGGACGACGCCGTCGAGGACGACGTGCGCGCCGCGGGCGGCCGCCGGCGGGTGGGTGGCTGCCTCGGCGAAGGTGAGGACCGGCGTCACGCAGGCCTCGCTGCCGTCGAACGCCTCGACCCAGTCGTCCCGGTCGCGGGTGGCGAACACCTCGGTGAACCGCTGGCGCAGGACCGGCCAGCCGGCGCGGTCGTGCTGCGCCGGCAGGTCCTGGCCGGCCAGGCCGAGGCCGGCGAGCAGGTCGGCGTAGAACCGCGCCTCCAGCGCGCCGACGGCGACGTGGCGGCCGTCGGCGCAGGCGTAGGTGTCGTAGAAGGGAGCGCCGCCGTCCAGCAGGTTCGTGCCGCGTTCATCGGACCAGTCGCCGGTCCCGCGGAGCGCCCAGATCATCTGGGCCAGCAGGGCCGCGCCGTCCACCATCGCGACGTCGACCACCTGGCCGCGCCCGGACGACGCCCGTTCCACCAGTGCGGCGAGGATCCCGGTCACGCAGAACATCGAGCCGCCGCCGAAGTCCGCCCCCAGGTTCAGCGGCGGCACCGGCCGCTCCCCGGCTCGCCCGACGGCGTGCAGCACGCCGGTCACCGACAGGTAGTTGATGTCGTGGCCCACCCGGTCGGCCCACGGGCCCTGCTGCCCCCACCCGGTCATCCGGGCGTAGACCAGCCGGGGGTTGCGGGCGAGACAGGTGTCGGGGCCCACCCCGAGCCGCTCCGCGACGCCCGGGCGCGACCCCTCGACCAGGACGTCGGCCCGTTCGGCGAGCGCCAGCACCAGCCCCCGGTCCGCCGGACGCTTCAGGTCGGCGACGACCGAGCGACGGTTGCGCAGCAGGTGGTCGCGGCCTGGCCCGGCCCCGAACGGCAGCCCGCCCCGGGGCCGCTCCACCCGGACGACGTCCGCGCCCAGGTCCCCCAGCAGCATCGCCGCATGCGGCGCCGGCCCGATGCCTGCCAGTTCGACCACCTTCACCCCCGCAAGCGGGCCGCCCGGAGTCATGGCTGAAGCCTCACCGACGCCGCAGTGTCGGTCAAGAGTGACTGCTTGTCGCACGGGGGTCCGTGACTCGTATGCTCGGGCCATGCCGAGCCCGCCGGAGGCCGTGCCGGGCCGCCGCCCGCAGGCCGAACGTAGCCGTGCCAGCCGCAACCGGATCCTGGACGCCGCCATCGCCTGCCTGGTGGAGGACGGGTACGCCCGCACCAACACGCTCACCATCCAAGCCCGTGCCGGGGTGTCCCGGGGTCGGCTGCTGCACCAGTTCCCGTCGAAGGACGAGCTGCTCGTCGCGGCCGCCCACCACGTCTGCTCGGTGCGGCTGGCGGAGACCGAGGCGCTCGAGCACACCCTGCCATCGGCCGCCGAGGACCGGGCGGCGCGGATCGACGCCGTCATCCTGCTGATCTGGCAGACCTTCCACCTGCCCCACTTCTGGGCCGCCACCGAGCTGTGGGTGGCGGCGCGTACCGAGCCGGCCCTGGCCGAGGTGATCCGCCCCGCCGAGAAGCGACTCGGCAGGGCCATCTGGGCGACCGCGGACTCCCTGTTCGGGCCGGAGCTCGCCGCGCACCCGCTCTACCCGACGCTGCGCCAGACGCTCTTCACCAGCATGCGGGGCGTCGCGCTGACCTACGCGTTCGACGCTCGGGACACCTCGACGGAGCCGGCGATCGACGGCTGGCGCCGGTTGGCGCGAGCGGTCCTGCTGGGCGAGGCGCCCCCCGGATGACCCCGCGGCGGCAGCGGCTGAACATCCGGTCGATCTTGACTGTTTCTCCGCCATGCCGTGACACTGGAGCCGTCCTGGGCCGGGCCCCGACGAAAGGACCCACGGTGAAGTTCTCCGACGGTGATGTCGCGCTGGTGACCGGTGGCGGCTCAGGGCTCGGCCAGGCGACGGCTGAGGCGCTGGCCGCCGACGGCGCCACGGTCGTGATCCTCGACCTGCCGCGCCCGGACGGTGCGGCGCTCGCCGAGAAGCTCGGCCCCGGTGCGGTGTTCGCGAGCGGCGACGTCACCGACGAGGCGTCCGTCGCCGAGGCGGTGGCGGCGGCCTCCCGACTGGGCACCCTGCGGGTCCTGGTCAACTGCGCGGGGGTCGGCACCGCGGGCCGGGTCCTCGGCCGGCAGGGCGTCCTGCCGCTGGCCGAGTTCCGCCGGACGATCGAGATCAACCTGATCGGCACCTTCAACACCATCCGGCTCGCGGCCGAGGCCATGGCCCGGGCGGAGCCGGTGGACGGCGAGCGCGGCGTGATCGTGAACACCGCCTCGGTCGCGGCCTTCGACGGGCAGATCGGGCAGGCGGCGTACTCCGCGTCCAAGGCGGGGATCGCCGGGATGACGCTGCCGATCGCCCGCGACCTGGCAGGCGTGCAGATCCGGGTGATGACGATCGCACCCGGGATCTTCGAGACGCCGATGCTCGCCGGGCTGCCGGAGCAGGCCCGGGAGTCCCTGGGGGCGCAGGTGCCGCATCCCTCCCGGCTGGGCCGCCCGTCGGAATACGCCGACCTCGTGCTCGCCATCGTGCACAACCCGATGCTCAACGGGGAGACCATCCGGCTGGACGGCGCGATCCGGATGGCCCCGCGGTGACCGCCCCGGCGTCCACCGAGATCGGCGTCCACCGCGACGGCGCCGTGCTGCGGATCACCCTGAACCGTCCGGAGCGGCTGAACGCCCTCACCGCACCGGTGCTCGCCGACCTCGCCGACCTGCTCGCCGAGGCCGCCGAGGATCCCGGCGTCCGGGCCGTGGTGCTGTCCGGCGCCGGGCGCGCCTTCAGTTCCGGGGCGGACCTGGCCGCGGGACCGGAGTCCGGAGAGCCACCGGACGCGAGCAGTGTGCTGGCCGCGAACCGCGTGATCCGCAGCCTGGCGTCGATGCCGCAGCCCGTGGTCGCCGCGGTGGACGGACCGGCCGCGGGGCTCGGCTGCTCGATCGCGCTCGGGTGCGATCTCGTGGTCGCCGCCGACACGGCGTACTTCCTGCTGGCGTTCGTGAACATCGGCCTGATGCCGGACGGTGGCGCGACTGCCCTGGTCCCCGCGGCGATCGGGCGGGCGCGGGCGATGGAGATGGCCCTGGTGCCCGAGCGGATCCCGGCCGCGCAGGCGCGGGAATGGGGGCTGATCTACCGGGTGGTCCCGGCCGCCGACCTGGCCGGCACGGTCGAGGCGCTGCTGGCACGGCTGGTCGCGGGCCCGCCGCTGGCGCTGGCCGCGACGAAGCGGGCCGTCAACGCCACGGCGCTGGAGGGGTTGGAACCCGCCCTGCAGCGCGAGCTCGACGGGCAGGGGGCGCTGCTGCGTTCGGCGGACTTCGCCGAGGGCGTCGCCGCGTTCGGGGCCAAGCGGACGCCGCTCTTCGGCGGGGCGTGACGGCCGCCCGCCGGCTGTCCGGACGGGCCCCAGGACTCTGTCCGTGCGGGTAGGACTGCGGTCCACCAGGTTGTGTCAGCCCGCGAGGTAGGCGCGGCGGGCGCGGGCAGCCCCCGGGGTGACTCAGCCGACGTCCTCGACGGTCACCACCTCCCGGGGGAGCAGCGCTGCCGCGCCGACGGCCAGCGCCGCCACCAGCGCGAGCCCGACGAAGACGTGGTGGGTGGCTGCTGCCAGCGCGTCCCGCAGGAAGGCGAGAGCGGGGGCAGCCAACCCCGGTGGGTGACTGCGCAGGGCGCTCACCGCGCCGTCCTCGGTGGTCGGGATCCGGCCGGCCAGCCCGGCCGGGGGCCGGGCGAGCCTGCCGGTGAGAGTCGCGTTCACGACCGCGCCGAAGCAGGCCACGCCGAGTGCGCCGCCGATGGTCCGGAAGAACATGGTGGCCGCGGTGACGACACCGCGCCGGTTCCAGCCGACCGCCGATTGGACGGCGACGATCGCCGGCCCGGACAACAACCCGAGCCCGACGCCGATCACGAAGCAGAGCACGGTGACCTGCCACAGCGCGCTGTGCGCCGACAGCGTGGCGCTGCCGAGCGTGCCCAGCAGCACGGCGGACGCGCCGATCAGGCAGGTTGCCCGGAATCCGATCCGCAGGTAGATCCGGCCGCAGTAGGTGGCGGCCAGCGGCCAGCCGACCGTGAGCGCGGCCACCGCCAGGCCGGCCGTCAGCGGGCCGACCCCCAGGACGCCCTGCAGGTACGTCGGGGCGTACGAGGTGACGCCGATGAGCAGCGCCCCCACCGCAGCCGCCACCAGGTTGCCTCCGGCCAGGGTCCGCCGGCTCATCACCCACAGGGGGAGGACGGGCGCGACGACCCGGCGCTCCACCAGGACGAACCCGACCAGCAGCGCCAGGCCCGCGGCCGGCAGCCCGACCCCGACGGCGGAGCCCCACGGCCAGGCCTGCCCGCCCTCGAGCAGCCCCAGCATCAGGGTGGAG
>DATDMG010000288.1:0-4103 GCA_036518955.1 Kineosporiaceae bacterium
CGTCATGCGTGGATACGACAAGTCGCAGGTCGACGACCGGGTCCACGCGTTGGAGACCGCGTTGCGGGATGCGCGGGCCCGGGTGGAGGAGGTGGATACGCGGGCGATGAAGCTGGCCGGTGAGGTGTCAGAGGCCCACCGGCAGCTACGGGAGGTGGAACGACCCTCCTACGCCGGCCTGGGAGCCCGGATCGAGCAACTGCTCCGGCTCGCCGAGGAACAAGCCAGCGACGTGATCGCAGCCGCCACCAAGGACGCCGAAGAAGCCCTCGCCCAAGCCCGGGTAGAGGCCTCCCAGGTCCGCGCCGCGGCCCAGAACGAGTCCGCCGAACTGACCGCCACCGCCCAACGCGAGTCCAACGACCTACGCTCCTCCGCCGCGGCCGAGGCCGAAGAGATCGTCGCCACCGCCACCCGCAAGGCCGAAGAGATGCTCGCCGTCGCCGAACGCGAAGCCGCCAAACTCCGCTCCGTCACCGAACACGAGACCAGCGAGAAACGCGCCACCGTCGACCGCGAACTGGCCCGCCTGCGCGCCACCGTCGAACGCGAGGTCACCGAACTACGCGCCCACGCCAAACGCGAGGTCGACGACCTACGCTCCAGCGCCAAACGCGAAGCCGAAGACGTCCGCACCACCGCCAAGAAGGAGGCCGACGACCTACGCGCCGCCGCGGTCGCCGCGCACGAGGACACCCGCCAGAAGGTCGAACAGATGACCACCGACCTGGAACTGACCCTGGCCTCCCGCCGCGAAGAAGCCGAACGCCTCGACGCCGAACGCCACGAACAAGCCGTCGCCCAAGCCACCCAACTGGTCGCCGAAGCCGAACAACGCGCCGCCGCCGCCGAACAACGCGCCGCCAAGGCCGTCGAACAAGCCGAAGCCGTCCGCCGCGACGCCGACGAACACGCCAAAGGCCTGGTCTCCACCGCCCGCCGCAACGCCGACCAAGTCCTGGCCGAAGCCCGCGCCCACGCCGAAAAAGTCGTCTCCGAAGCCAAGACCGAAGCCGAACGCCACCGCCGCGCCGCCCAACGCCAAGTCGACGAACTCGTCCGCCAACGCGACTCCATCACCGGACACCTCGACCAACTGCGGCACCTGCTGGGTGCCGGTGGCATGCCGATTCCCGTCCTGGACAGGACGGCGTCCGCTCCGCCGTCCGACGGCGCTCCGACCGCCGGGGAGATCGCGGCCCAGAACAGCGACCGCACGATCGTCCTGCCCGACGCCGAGGCCGCCCGGAGCTGATCGCTCCGCCGGGGCCGGGGCGACCCCGGCCCCGGCGGCGCCCGGCGGCCCCTCCAGCGCTGCCCGCCGTGACAGGCTTGCTCTCTGCACAGCGTTCGTGCCGGTGCGGAGCGGAGGGAACCGTGAGCAGGACCCAGGACACCGACCCCTACCACCCCGCGGCCGGTGACCTCGAACCGGAGGACCTGGAGCCGGGGCACGAGGGCGGGCGCCCGTGCGACGAGCCGGTCGCAGGTGAGCGAGCCGAACGGTCGTGCGCACGGACCGCGCCGACCGGGCAGGCGGACGGTGATGCCGATCTCTCCAGCGTCGTCGCCGGCGTCGCCGCGACCGGGAACGCGGACGCCCGCGCGGCCGTGGACGAGGTCAGCGCGGCCGTCGCCGCCGAGCTGCCGCCGGACCACGTCGGGTCGGGTCGGTACGGCCTCCCGGGCATGCCGGTCAACCGGGCGCACCCGTTCTACATCGGGTTCGCCGGTGCAGCGGGGGCGATGACGGCGATCTGGCTGCTCGGGTTGCTCGGCCAGCTGTCGTCGGTGCTCACGCTGATCGCCGTCGCGCTGTTCCTGGCCCTGGGCCTGGAGCCGGTCGTCTCCGGGCTGGAGCGCCGGGGGCTCTCCCGGGGGCTCTCCGTCGGCCTCGTCTTCGTCGGGGTGATCGCGGTCTTTGCCGGATTCGTCTCCGCCGTCGTCCCGGCCCTGCTCACGCAGGGCGCCGAGCTGACGAAGGCGGCTCCCGACCTGGTGCAGTCCTTCCAGAACTCGTCCCTGGTGCGGACGCTCGACCGACGCTACGGGCTCCTCACCAGCATCACGAACCAGGTCCAGCTACGACTCAAGAACGGCGAGACGGCGCTGCAGCTCTTCGGCGGTGTCTACGGCGCCGGGGCGGCGGTCGTGTCGGGCGCCTTCAGCGCCTTCACGGTCCTGGTGCTCACGCTGTACTTCACCGCGTCGCTGCGGACCATGACCGAGGCCGCCTACCGGCTGGTGCCGGCGAGCCGGCGGCCGCGCGTCACCCTGCTCGCGACCGAGATCCTCCGCCGGATCGGCGGCTACATCGCCGGTCAGGTGGCCGTCGCCAGCATCAACGGGATGTTCACCTTCGTCGGCCTGGTGGCGCTGCAGCTCCCCTACCCCTTGGTGCTGTCGATCACGGTGGCGCTGTTCGGGCTGATCCCGCTGGTCGGTGCGACGATCGGGGCGATCATCATCGTCCTGGTGGGACTCTTCCACAGCTGGCAGTACGCCGTGATCATCGCCGTCTACTACGTGATCTACCAGCAGATCGAGAACTACCTGATCGCGCCGCGGATCATGGCCCGCACGGTCTCGGTCCCCGGCGCGGTCGCCGTCGTCGCGGCGCTCTCCGGAGGCGCGCTGCTCGGCGTCCTGGGCGCTCTGATCGCGATTCCGGTGGCCGCGGGGGTTCTCCTGATCATCCAGGAGGTCCTCATCCCTCGGCAGGCGAAGCACTAGGCACCGGGACGCACCCGCAGGAGCAGGTTCAGCAGGGCGGCCGCGACGGCGTCCGGCGCCTCCAGCGGGGACAGGTGACCGGCCCGTGGGATCACGGTGAGGACGGCGTCGGGCAGGGCCGCCGCGAGCGCGGCCGCCTGTGCCGGCGGGGTGAGGCCGTCCTCCTCGCCGACGACGACGACGGCGGGCACGGCGATGCCCACCAGCTCGGCGGTCGCGTCCGGTCGGACTGCCATCGCCCGCTGCGACCAGGCCACCCCCTCGGCGCGGGCCCGGCGCAGCCCGTCGTCCACCCGGCGCACCACCTCCGGACGCGCGGCCCGGGTCGTGGCCCCGAGGAGGCCGTCGAGCAGGGGGGCCAGCGCCCTCGTCCCCGCCTCCCCCTCGACGGCGGCCGCGATCCGCTCCCGGCCCGCCCGGGCCGGCTCGGCGTCCGCCTCGGCCTTGGTGTCGATCAGCGCGAGCCCGGCGAGCAGGTCCGGGCGGCTGCGGGCGAGCGCCAGCGCCACATAGCCACCCATCGAGACCCCCGCAACCACGGCCCGGCGCACGCCGAGGCGGTCCAGGAGCGCGGCCACCGCGTCCGCGCTGACGGCCAGGTCGGGAACGACGCTCTCCGGCAACGGGCTGTCACCCAGCCCCGGCAGGTCCACCGCCACCGTCGGCACTCCGGCCGCGGCGAGCCGCTCCGCCACGTCCCGCCACATCGAGCGCTCCAACGGGAACGCGTGGAGCAGCACCAGCGGCACCTCACGGCCGAGCGGGCCGGCGACGTCGTACGCCAGTTCCGCAACCATGCCGGTGAGCCTACGCAGTCACCGCCGAGCATGCACGGCAACCGTGATCATGCAGTCTCCCCGGGGGCGGCCGGGGTCAGCCGTGGCGAGGTCGGCGCCGCCCGCGCGCGGACCAACAGGGGCTGTGCCAGTGCCGGCGGTCGCTCACGTCACCGAGACCGCCGGGCGGGCCGTCCGCGGGCCAGGCGACGACGTGCGGCGTGCCGGGCCGCACCTCGTGGTCACACCCCGGGCACCGGTAGGTCTTGTCGGCACCGGCGCCGCTGACCCGGCGGACGATCCAGTCCCCGTCGGGATGGGCCTCGATCCGCTGCATCCCCCCGGGCGCCGGGGTGTTCTCGGACCGGCGACCGGCGACGCGGAGGTGTCGGCGCGGCACCGGACCATCATCGCAGGTCCGCCGGGACGCTACCCGAGGGTCGGGTCGGCCAGCGCATCCTGGACCAGCCCCGAACCGCCGAGCGCGGCGACGGCCGCCGCGAGGAGCGCACGCACCTGGGCCTGACCCACCACCGACCCCTTGGGCACGACCACCTGTACCTCGGCCACCGTGCGGCCGGCGACCGCCGCGCC
>DATDMG010000289.1:0-9026 GCA_036518955.1 Kineosporiaceae bacterium
GCTCGGATACGGCTGGTGGTACGTGACGCCTGACCAGGTCGGCACCGGCTCCGGTCAGACTCTCGTGGATATCGGCCCACTGGCCACCTGCTGAGCCGCTGAGCCCGGATGTGCTCCGGCTGGCCGGGCCGGCCGAGCACCAGTCGCGGACGATCCAGCAGTTCCATTCGCCGAGGAGGACCTGTGAGCGCACGAGTGATAGCGGCCCACGCCGGCGGGCGCCGGCCGGGGTCCCTGACGCGGGCGGCGCGCGGGCACCATCGCCACCGGATCCTCGGCGCGGCGCTGCTCGCCGTGGCCTGCGTGATTCTCTCCCCGGCACAGCGGAGTCAGGCGGTGCTGGACGGGCTTCCGGCCCGGGGCAATGCCGCCCAGGTTCGGCTCTTCGAGAACGGGAACTTCAGGGGTGGCGGAACCCTCGTGGGTCGCAATTGGGTGATCACCGCCGCCCATGTGATCGAAGATTCAGACAACCCCACGGCGTCCTCGTTGAGGTTCGGCGTCATCAACGATCAGGCGGACGATGCCGACAGGACGAATCTTCGGACGATCGACCGGATCGTCCGGCACGGGCAGCTGGACCTGGCGCTGGTGCATTTTTCTGATCCCGTTCCGGATGATACGTGGATTCCACGCCTCGCTGATCAGGGGCCATCCTATCTGCAGCGGGCCGTCATGTATGGCTGGGCCCCCGCGGGTCATTCATTGAATCGAATCGTCACCCTCGTGCTCAACTCGGCCGCCTCCGCCAACATCAACCTGCTGCGCAGCATGTCATCCGAAGTCGCCGCGAATTTCTCCGGCGATCCCCGTTTCCCGCCGCTGGTGGTGAACGGGGAAGCCGATCCTGGAGACTCGGGAAGCGGGTTGTTCAACGAGAGCAACGCTCTGGTCGGCGTCCTGTACGGCGGTCTGCCCTACCGTCAGGAGAGCACCTCGGGGAGCCTGTACGGGGACACCTACGATGCCGACTACCAGTTCCCGGTCTGGCGGGTTCGGTCCTGGATCCAGTCCGTCATGAGCGGTGAAGGAACCTCGGGCACCAAGCCGACGACGGGTGGGCCGCCGAGGCGTCGACTGCCCGCGGGGTCCGGCGCCCTCTCGATGTCGATGCCACCGCAACTGGGCGTCTGCGATCCGGGCCACGCCTCGTGCACGACCCCCGGCCCGCACTTCGTGCCGGCGGCGGTCCTCGGCTCCGGCAACTATCGCGGCACCGCGTTGGCCCGGTGCGCGTCAGCACCCGGGAACGGCTGCTCCTTCGACGGCACCCGCTATGCGGCCGGTGGAATCGCCCGGATGCGGCTGGGGCCGTCGTCCGGAGCCCCGGGACCGCGTGGCGTCGTGGTGTGGTGCACCACCACCACCGTCTTTCCGGGGGACGGCGATCCGGCCCGGCACGTCCTGCGGATCAGTTTCACCAACGCCGACGACGTTCAGGGCCCGGTCGGCATGGGGTGGTGGGACGTGACGCCCGACCAGCTCGGGACCGGCGCCAACCAGAGCCCGGTCGATACCGGCCAGTTGGCCACCTGCTGACGACGGCCCCGGAACGGCCCCTCGGTCGGGACCGGGTGGACCTGTCGTTCGCACTGGTGTTCGAGGGGCTGGTCACGGCTGTGGTCACGGCGCGCCGGAGGGAGGGGTGCCCGAGGTCGAGGAACCTCGGCGCACCGCTCCGGTCGAGTCTGGGACGCCGTCGTTGGTGTCAGTGCTGGGTTCGGGCGGCGCGTGGGCTTCTCAGGACGAGCACGGAGCAGATGGCAGCGAGGAGGACGCCGGAGGCGGCGTAGCGGTCCAGGGCGAGGCCGCCGTTGGCGATGGGCTTGTCGAGGAAGTCTCCGACAACGGCCCCGAGCGGGCGGGTGAGGACGAAGGCGAACCAGAACAGTGCGGTGTGGGAGACCCCGCTCCATCGGTACAGGGCTGCGATGCCGCCCAGGAGAACGGCGAAGAGGAGGGCTCCTCCGGTGTACTCCAGGCCGATGGTGTCTGCCGTCCAGTCTCCCACGGCGGTACCGAGGGTCTGGGAGAACATGATGGTGAGCCAGTAGAACGCTTCCGAGCGGGGGGTGCGGACGCTGCCGATGGCGATCGACCCGGTGGCGTGGTACCAGAGCCCGAACGAGGCGACCAGGCCAGCGGTCAGGATGAGGGTGCCGCCCAGGTAGCCGACGCCGAGCGAGCGGTCGACGAAATCAGCGATGGTCGTGCCCACCGTGGTGGTGGCGATGATGGTGAACCAGTAGAGCCACTTATTGAAAGCCGTGGCGCGGATCTGCAGGGCGACGGCCCCGATGAACAAGACGGCGAAGATTCCGGTGCTCGTCAGGTAGCCGAGGCCCATCGACATCGACAACGAGTCCCCGCCGGTCTCGCCCAGCGTCGTGGCCAGAACCTTCACCGCCCAGAATGCGAGAGTGACCGCTGGGACCTTCGATACGATCAGGTCCCGGGCCTGTTCTCGGTGGTACGCGTGAGGTTGTGCCGGTTCAGCCGGTGAGGGCCATTCGGGCGCGGGGTGCGCGTCCGCCAGCGGTTCAGGTTGGTACATGCATGCTCCTCTCACGGTGGATCTTTTGGTGCCCACGCGTCTCCGGGGCGCGGCTGGGGCCCAGAGCTTAACCCTGCCGATGCGCGGTATGGAGGCAGTCCACTGGGATCAAGTCAGTCACCCCGACCCTGGGGGACGCCACGAGGCGTGAAAATGGGGTCGGGTTGCCCGCCGACGCCGGTTCGCCCCTTGGGAGATCGAGTCCGTAAGTCAGTCTGGCGCCGGGGCCCCGACCTGAAGGGTCACACTCTGTTGCTTCGAGCACGACGGTCAGAATTTCGGTTTCCGACCGAGGCCCCCGGGCAGCCCGCTGATGTCGGCGACAGGGCAGGAAGGCGGACGGGGTTGGACAGGGTGCAGGAGATCCCTGACGAGGAGCACGAGCAGATCCTCGAACGGGTCTGCGCGATCGATGTGGCCAAGGCGTCGGGCATGGTGTGTACCCGGTTGCCACGCGAGAGCGGGAAGGGCCGGCTCAGCCGGGTGTGGACCGTGCCGGCGACGACCCGGGCAGTGATCGAACTGGCTGCCGCGCTGGTCGCGTTGGGGATCGAGAAGGTCACCGTGGAGTCCACCAGCGACTACTGGCGGATGTGGTTCTACCTGCTCGAGGCGGCCGGTCTGGATGTGCAGTTGGTCAATGCGCGGGACGTGAAGAACGTCCCCGGCCGGCCGAAGACCGACCAGTTAACCGAACTATGGCCCAGGAGGGTGCGTTCGGTGCGACGAGGGGCAGTGGCAGGAGCTACGGTCTGCCGCCGTGATCGCTGGAGAGGATGGGGGCCGGGATCTGTCCCGGCTGGTGGTGGCCGGGTGCGGGTCGCTGGTCCGTACGGAGGATCTGTTCCAGCCGTACCGGCTGGTGGACGCGGCCGGGGTGGTGGTCGTCCCAGCCGAGACGTACCTGCGGGAGCTGGCCGTGTGCGGGCGGCCGGCTGCGACGCAGCGGTCGTATGGGATGGATCTACTTCGCTGGTTCCGGTTCTTGTGGACGGTGCGGGTGGGTTGGGATCAGGCAACCCGCGCAGAGGCACGGGACTTTTGCTCGTGGATCCAGTCGGCCGATAAGCCGGCGCGCCCGCACTGGCGGTATCCCGAGGGTGGTGCCCCGGGTGAGCAGGCGGGCACGTTGCCGGGGACGCCGAACGCGGTGACCGGCAAGCCATCGCCCGGCCGCAGGTATGCGACCTCGACGGTGCTGCACTGCGAGAGCGTGCTGCGCGGCTTCTACGACTTCCATCTCGAGGCCGGCAGCGGCCCGATGGTCAACCCGTTCCCGCTGGCCCGCCATGGCGGGCGGCAGGCCCGGCATCGCAGTCCGATGGAACCGGCGCCGGCCGGGCGCACCGGCCGGTATCGGCCCCGGTTGCCGGTGCGGGCGCCCCGGCAGATCCCCGACCAGCGGTTCGATGAGCTGTTCGCCCAGCTGGGAAGTGACCGGGACCGTGCTCTGATCGCGTTCTGGGTGTCGACCGGTGCCCGGGCGGCGGAACTCTTGGGCGCCACGACCGGTGACGCCGACCCGGGCCAACAGTTGATCACGGTGGTGCGCAAAGGGACCCGCGCGTTGCAGCCGCTGCCGGCCTCTCCGGACGCGTTCGTGTGGTTGCGGTTGTATCAGGCGCAGATGCACGAGCTGGTGCCGGCCGGGCGGGATCAGCCGTTGTGGTGGACACTGCGTCGCCCGTTCCGGGCGTTGTCCTATGACGCCGCGCGGGCGATGTTCGATCGGGCGAACGCCGTCCTGGGGGCGAACTGGACCCTGCACGACCTGCGGCACAGCGCGGCGTATCGGATGGCTCGTGACCCGGGGATGCCGTTGACCGACGTGCAATGGGTACTCGGGCACGCCCACCTGTCGACCACGCAGCGGTATCTCACCCCGCTGACCAGCGACGTGATCGCCGACGTGCTGGCCTTCCACGAACGCCGGCAGCAGGACGGACGCGACGCTGCCCGAGGGCCGTCCGCGCCGGGGTATCGCCCGGAGAGCTTGGACACCTTGTTCGGCGAGGGGGCGTGGTGAGCACGGCGGACGAGGCGACCACGACGCCGACCTTGACTCCGGCGGTGGACTCGGGTGCCGCCGCGACGACAGCCGATGCCGGCGGGCAGACGGGGGCGCGCCTGGCGGCACGGTTCCCGCCACGGCCGGTGGCGATCTCTTGGCCGGCGACCCAGGCATCGCGCACGCAGGTCCTGGCCCGGTTGCTGGCACCCCCGTTCGCGTTGGACAACCCGCTCAGCCAGCGCACCCGTAGGATGGGGTTGCTGAGCATCATCAGCTGGCTACAGGCCCAGCCGGGCGCCACCTGGCAGGAACGATGGCTGGCCAGCGGCGCGGAAGCCACCCCTGACTGGCGTGACCTGCTCAACCGCAGTGATCCCCGCATGCCGGGTGACGTCCGGCCGCCGCACTTGAGTCCGGGGCTGCTGGTGCTGATCTGCGGTGACGTGATCCGACCAGGCCTGTCCTGGCTGGCCCGGTTCGCCCCGGCCCGGCGCGGGCTGGCCGAGGAACTGGCCCGCACCCGCGACAGCGCGACGTTCGCCGACCTGAAGGCCGCCTGCAGGCAAGCCGGCACGGCAACCCAGACCGAGCAGACCGCCTTGACCCGGATCGGGATGATCCTCGCCGCCAAGGGCGGCGTGGTCGCCGACCTCACCGTCGGGGACTGCCTGGAATTGATCGAGATCAGCGACCGGGCCGGCGTGGTGGTGCACGGCGGGGTGCACAACCCGCTGTTCTACCAACTGCTGCGCAGCCTGGGCGTCCTGGAGCCGGACGCGCCCGCGGCGCTGCGCATGTTCACCGGCACCGGCCGACCCACCTGCGCCCAGCTGATCGACCGCTACCGGATCGCCTGCCGGCCGGTGCGAGACGTCTTGGTCGACTACCTGATCGAACGACAACTGGTCTGCGACTTCTCCTCCCTCCAGCACCTGGCCTACCTGCTGGGCAAGCTGTTCTGGGCCGACCTGGAGGCCCACCATCCCGGCATCGACACTCTGAAGCTGCCCCGGCAGGTGGCCGCCGCCTGGAAGCAACGCGTGATGACCAAGACCCGCACCATCCGCGGGTCCGACGGCCGGGAGGTCACCGTCACCTCCGCCCGACTGGACGGGCGCAGCGTGCTGACCGCGGTGCGCGCGTTCTACCTCGACATCGCTGAATGGGCCGACGACGACCCCCGGTGGGTCCCCTGGGCGGTGCGCTGCCCGATCAGCGCCAGCGAAGCGTCCCACAAGAAGGACCGCGCGCATCGCAAGTCCCGCACCGACCAGCGCACCCGGGAACGGCTGCCGGTCCTGCCGGCCCTGATCGCCTTCGTCGAAACCCAACGCACCGCCACCGCCGACCTGCTGCGCGTCGCGTCGGCCGCAACCCCCGGGCAGACCTTCACCGCCGCGGGCCAGACCCTGCGCCGACCGGTGATGAAGACCAAGACCACCGGCCGGATCTGGGCCGAAGACCCCGACACCGGCCGCCGCCGCGACCTGACCTTCGAGGAACACCGCGGATTCTGGACCTGGGCGATGGTGCAAGTCCTTCGGCTGACGGGCATCCGGATCGAGGAACTCACCGAACTGTCCCACCACAGCCTGATCCAGTACCGGCTGCCGAGCACCGGCGAGCTGGTCCCTTTGTTGCAGATCGCCCCGTCCAAGACCGACGCCGAACGTCTCCTGGTGATCTCGCCCGAATTGGCAGACGTCCTGTCGGCCATCGTCGCCCGTGTCCGCGGCGGCGAACCGACCGTGCCGTTGGTGGTGGCCTACGACCCTCTGGAACGGGTCTACAACCCGCCGATGCCGCTGCTGTTCCAGTGGCGCTGCCGCCTGGAGAACCGGCCAGTCGCCCAGACCGCGCTGCGCGCCTACCTCGACCACGCCCTGGGCGAGATCGGCGTCAAGGACGCAGCGGGGAAGCTGACCCGCTACACCTTCCACGACTTCCGGAGGATCTTCATCACCGACGCGGTCATGCACGGGATGCCGCCACACATCGCCCAACTGGTGGCCGGACATCGGGACATCAACACCACGATGGGCTACAAGGCGGTCTATCCCGAGGAGGTCATCAACGGGCACCGGGCCTTCATCGCCCGCCGCCGGGCCCTGCGCCCCGGCGAGGAATACCGCACCCCTACCGACGCCGAATGGGACGCGTTCCTGGGCCACTTCGAACACCGCAAGGTCGCCCTCGGTGACTGCGGCCGTTCCTACGACACCCCCTGCATCCACGAGCACAGCTGCCTACGATGCCCGCTGCTGCGCCCTGACCCCGCCCAGCACGCCAGGCTGCTGGCCATCTGCGACAACCTGACCGCCCGGATCACCGAAGCCGAACAGCACCACTGGCTCGGCGAAGCCGAGGGGCTCAAGGTCAGTCTGGTCGGAGCCCGCGCCAAGCTCGCACAGATGGATCAGATCACCGCCCACCGCCGCGGACGCACCACCCTGGGCATGCCCAGCTTCCCCGACGTGGCAGCCCGCACCGTCACCACCCCCGCCACCCTGACAGCCGGCGAGGGCACCCCATGAGCAACCCGGCACCTCTGCACGCTGCATCTCTGCACGCTGCGCTCCGCGCCCATGCCGACGGAATCAATCCCGGCGAGGCCGCCATCGAGCTGCTGATCAACCACGGCTGCTTCTTGGCCCGACACGACTTCCGCGACCGCTTCATCCGCCTGGCCACCATCGACGGCACCACCACCGCCGACCTCGACTGGCCCGCAGCGGCTGAAGCAGCACACCACGGTGGGCTGCCCTGCTCCAGCAGCGAACGTCAGATCCTCCAGATCGCCGCCAGCCTCGCCGACGGCATCCCCGTCAACCTCCGCGACAGCCTCACCGGCCTGGACCACCGCAACCTCCACCTCGTGGTCACCGCGATCCTTCACGCGGCCGGACATCCTACCACTTCTTGATCATCTTTAGTTCGGAGAAGACAAGCTGGATGCAGTGTGGCTGGCCAAGCTGACCGAGCGGGGGATGCTGCGCCCCTCGTTCGTCCCCCCGTCACCGATCCGGCGGTTGCGGGACTACACCCGGCTGCGGGTCGACCTGACCCGTGACCGCGTCCGGCAGTACCAGCGGCTGGAGAAGCTGCTGGAGGACGCCTTGATCAAGGTATCCAGTGTCGCCTCCGGCATCGACACCCTCTCGGTGCGGGACATGCTCGAAGCGCTGATCGGCGGGGAGCGCGACCCGCAGGTCCTGGCCGGGCTGGCGCGCGGGCGGATGAAGGCCAAGCGCGCTGAACTGGTCGAGGCGCTGACCGGCCGGTTCGACGACCACCACGGCGAGCTGGCCCGGATCCTGCTGGACTCCATCGATGCCCTGACTGGCCAGATCGACACCCTCACCACCCGGATCGAGGACCTGCTCGCCGCGATGCCCGCCGCGGTGGGCGATCCGGACCGTCACGACGGCGACCCCGGCCGCCACGACGGTGGCGGCGGTCTGCCGGTGCTGGAGCGGCTGGCGGAGATCCCCGGTCTGGGAGTCCGAGGGGCGCAGATCATCGTGGCCGAGATCGGGTTGGACATGACCCGGTTCCGCGATCCGGGCCGCCTCGCCTCCTGGGCGAAGCTCACCCCCCGCACCATCCAGTCCGGCGCCATGCTGCGCGGCGGCAAGACCGGCAAGGGAAACCCCTACCTCAAGGGCGTCCTCGGCGAAGCGGCCGCCGCCGCAGCCAAGACCCAGACCTTCCTCGGCGACCGTTACCGGCGCATCGTCAAACGCCGCGGCAAGCTCAAGGCCCTCGTCGCGGTAGCCCGCTCCATCCTGGTCACCGTCTGGCATCTCCTGGCCGACCCGACCGACCGCTTCCACGACCTCGGCGTCGACTACCACGCCAACCGCATCGACAAGGACCGCAAGATCCGCAACCACCTACGGCAACTACAGGCCCTCGGCTACACCGTCACCCTCAACCCCATCGCCGCCGCCTGACCGACCGCACCCCCTCCCGGCTCCGCTGCGCTACGCCGGGACGCTGTCGCGCGCCCACTCACCAGTCATTTTCCGGTCAGCGGGAGGTCACGGTGGCTACCGCATTCTTGATCCAGGCTGAGGATCTGGCGCGGCCGGATCATGTTGCGGCCGGCTCGTCGGGTGGTTTCGCCGCCAGCCAATGATCCACCCACGATGCTGGCCCGGTGATCCGGGACGGTCGCCAGCATCAGCAGCAGCTCCGCGACCGTTGCACCATCCGGCCCGACCCGGTCGCCGCCGCACCCAAGAATCCCGGAATTGCCGTAATGCTCCTGCTGCCCCGACATGACCGAGAGCGTCGTCAGAGGTAGCGTGCAGAGCAGCTGCCAACGCCTGACCGGGTCGGGATCGGCGGGCAGGGGTTGGCGCCCCGGTCGAGAAACGGAGCGAGCTGAAACAGCGTTGCGGTGACCCTGCCGTGGCGGCGCTATCGTCCCGTGCCGGCCCGAACGGGTTCACGGAGGTG
>DATDMG010000290.1:0-37860 GCA_036518955.1 Kineosporiaceae bacterium
TGTCCCGCCGAGTAGAACCCGTCCGGCGGCGCCCCGATGGTCATGCCGCGGACCAGCAGGTCCGGCCGCGCCCAGGCGTCCGCGCCGCCCGGATCGACGCCGACCGCGAGGTCGTGCACGATCCCGACGGCCATCCCGCCCGCCCGGGCGGCCTCAGCCGCCGCCAGCAACTGTTCCCGACACAGCGCCTGCAACCAGACGTGGAAGTCGATGCGCCCGGCCAGTTGCGCCCGCAGTGCCGGGACCAGCGCGTCGTCCGCACTGCGCAGCCCGGCGGGCCAGTCCGGCCAGCGTCGTCCGTACCGTTCGGCGGCGGCCGAGAACAGCGCGAAGGTGTCGACGGCCGGCCCGTGCTCGGCTCGGGCCCGGTGCAGCCGTTCGGCGCGCAGCGCCGGGTCGGACTGCTCGAAGAGCATCTCCAGGGCGGCCTGCTTGGCGCGCCATACCCGCTCCCGGTCGATCAGGTCCGCCCCGACGTCCGGGCGGTGGGCATCGACCAGCCGGCGGACGTCGGGCGGGGCCGCCCGGTACTCCGGCGTGGCGTCCACCCGCAGGTAGATCGGATTGTGGAACTGTCGGCTGGACGGGCTGTACGGGGAGTCCTCGACGGGGCGGGTCAGCGCCCCGGCGTGCAGCGGGTTGCACACGACCAGGTCGGCGCCGAACTCCCGGCCGCTGACGGAGGCCAGCTCGGCCAGGTCGGCGAGGTCGCCGATGCCCCACGAGGTGCTGCTCGGCAGCGCGTACAGCTGGGCGGCCCACCCCCACCGCCGGCGCCGCTCGGGACGCCGGGCGCCGCCGGGCGGCGTGGCGAGCAGCGTGCAGGACCTCGACTCGGCGCCCGCCTGCACGGACAGCTGGTGCCACCCCGGCGGAAGGGCGGGGATCCGGATCACCTGCTGGTGGCGTGGCGGAAGGTCGGCCGACGCGTCGGCCGGGGCCGGCCCCGGGCCGGCCGGGGTGGAACAACCGATCACCGCGCCGGCGTCCGTGGTGACCTGAGCCTGCGCGCGCGTGCCCGGCGTCACCCTGGCGATGGTGGAGGCCGGCTGCCCGGACCGCACCACCACGACCGGTGGCAGCACGCGTGACGAGCGCTGCCGGAGGTGGTCCGCCACCGCGTCCGCGGCGGACCGCGGGGTGCTCGCGTCGACGCCGAAGGAGGCCAGGACCGCCACGACCGTCTCGGGCGCCACGGCGTGCGGGACGCCGTCCGCGTCGTCGTAGCGGGTGGCCACCCCGTAGGCGCGGGCCAGCCGTTCCAGCGCGGCCGCGCTGGTGAGGCCCTCGGCGGGAGAGTCGGCCGTCATGACGCCGGGCGATCCCCGGCCAGGACGGCGGCCAGCGTCGACACCTCGTGGTGCTCCGGCCCGAGCGCCCGGGACAGCAGGTCGAGCGCCCGGCGGCGGTGCCCGGTGGCGGCGTCCTCGTCCCCCAGCGCCTCCAGGACCAGGGCGAGGTCGGCCTCCGCCCGGGCCGTCTCCGCGGTGCCGAGGCCGGGAGTCGCCGCGATGGTCCGCAGCGCGGACTCGGCCAGCCGACGGCCCGCCTCCGGCGCGCCGTCCTCGGCCCAGGCGACCGCGAGCCGTCGGGCCGCCATCAGGGTGCTGGGGTGGTCCTCGCCGTAGGTCGTGCGGAACGACTCGTGAGCGAGCTGCTGGGCTCGCCGGGCCTCCCGGTGGCGGCCCGCGGCCCGGTAGGCCAGGCCGGCGTTGGTCCTCGCCATGGCCACCCGCGGGTCGCCCGTGCCGAAGATGGCCTGCAGGTCGGCCACCGCTCTTTCGTGTGCCTTCACCGCCATGTCGACGTCCCCCAGCAGGCGCTGCACGTATCCGAGCTTGTCCCAGGACTGGGCGACGTCGGGGTGCAGCGGCCCGAACTCCTCGGTGAAGACCTCCAGCGCCTCGCGCTGGTGGTCGGCGGCCGTCTGCAGCTCACCGAGGTCCTGCTCGACCAGGCCGAGGCCGGCGAGAGTGTGCGCCTGGTCGGGCCGGGTGCCGGGGAGCCCGGCGAGGATCGCCAGCGAGCGCTCGAAGGCACGTCGGGCGTCGTCGAGCCGCCCCGCTCCCCAGTAGGTGTACCCGAGGTCGGTGAGGACGGTGCACACGGGCCGGTCGGCGTCGGTGCCCTGCAGCAGCGTGAGGGCGGTGCGCTGGGCCTCGATCGCGCCGGTCGGATCGCCGGCGCAGTTCAGGACGTGGCCCAGGCGGTTGTAGGCATGGGCCAGTCGGGCGTCCGGGCCGGACAGGACCGTCTCCAGGACCGCGATGGCCGACCGCAGCTCCCGGTGGGCGGCCTGCCAGTCGCCGCTGCGATCGAGGATCTCGCCCAGGCTGGTGCGCACCAGGCCCGCGGCCACCCGGTCCCCGCAGGCGTCGGCCAGCCAGACGGCCTTGCGCAACAGATCCACGGCGGCCGGGAACAGGGCGCGCTCGGCCAGCCACTGCGCGCCGGGGACGACGCAGTAGAGCACCTGTGGGGTGAGCGGATGGCAGGAACCGGACGGCGGGTCGCCCGCCGATCCGCCGGCCGCCGGCTCGGCGGGCCGCTCCGTCAGGTGGTCCGTCAGGTGGTCGGTGAGGTGGTCGGTGAGGACGAGCACCTGGGGAACGAGGTCCCCCCAGTCCTCCGCCGCGCGGTCGACGGCCGCCGCGGTCACCAGCTGCACCGCCTGGCCGAGCCGTTGCGCCCTGGCCGGGGCCGTGAGCCAGGCCCGCACCACGGCCTGGACCAGCCGGTGGGTGCGCACGACGTCCATCTCCCGGTCGATCAGGGACAGCCGCAGCAGATCGGCGATCTGCTCGTTGAGGGTCAGTTCGTCGCTGGCGGCCGCCCGCAGCAGGCCGACGGGGACGGCGTCCGGGGCGAGGAAGGCGAGCACCTCGAGCAGCTCGGCGGCGCCGGGGGAGCGCCGGCGGACGCGGTCGAAGGCAACCGCCCACGTGCTGGTGACCGACGGTCGGGCCGCCTGGTGACCGGTCCCGCCGAGGACCACCTGGGCGTGGGTGCGCAGGAGCTGCAGGTAATCGGCGGGCCCGATGCGGGTCTGGTCGATGTACGCGCAGGCATGCTCCAGGGCGAGCGGCAGGTCGCCGACCGCGCGGGCCAGCGCGTCGAGCAACGGTTCGTCATCGCTGCCGGTCCGCCGCGCGAGGAACGCGCAGGACTCCTCCCGCTCGAACGGCGAGACCTGCAACGGCACCCCGACCGCGCGCCAGGCGGGGTTCCGCGACGTCACGATGATCTCCCCGCGCCCTGCCGGGGGGAGCACCGAGGTGAGCACCTCGGCGTCGTCGACGTTGTCGAACACGATCAACCACCGGCCCTGCCGGTCGAGCTCGTCCCACAGCGCCACGAGGAGGTCCTCCTGCTGGTGGCGCCGGATCACGCCGAGGGCGGCGGCGAGCTCGGCGATACCGGTGGCCAGGGCGGGCGCGCGGTCCGCGGGGACCCACCAGGCCAGCTGTCCGGTGCGGCGCCGATGGGCGATCTCGAGCGCGAGTTCGCTCTTGCCGACCCCGGGCAGGCCGTGCAGGGCGATCAGCCGGGGCGCCGTGCCCGGTGTCGAGAGGATCTCCTCGGCCTGCCGGATCAGCCCTTCCCGCCCGGTGAAGGCCCGGTTGCGCGAGGGCAGCCGCCAGGGCGCCGCTCCAGCCGGCCGCGTGTGCAGGCGCACCTCCTCCGCCGCCAGCTCCGCCCCGGGCTCGACGCCGAGGAGCTCGGCGAGCGAACGACGGCACTCCTCGACGACGCCGAGCGCCTCGCCCCGTCGTCCCGCCGCGCTCAGGGCGCGGACCAGACGCACGGCCAGGGACTCCCGCAGCGGGTGCAGCCGGGCCAGCTCCTGCAGCGCCGGGATGTCCACGGCCGGCCGGCCGAGGGCGGCGTGGGTGTCGGCGAGCTGCTCCATGGCGGTCAACCGCAGCTCCTCCAGCCGGTAGCCCTCGGCGTCCAGGAACCACAGGTGTCGGTGCGGTCCGAACGCATCGGGCCCCCGCCAGCACGAGAGCGCGCCCCGCAGCGACGAGGCGGCCTCCTCGAGCCGGCCGGCCGACGTGAGGCTGCGGGCGGTCTCCAGGTCGTGCTCGAAGCCGACGGCATCGATCGCGATCCGGGAGCGGTCCAGCACGTACCCGGTGTCCCGACGCTGGACGGCGCCCGGCGGCAGCAGTCCGCGCAGCCGGGAGATGTACGCGTGCACGCTCGCCGCCGCCCGGCGGGGTGCCCCGTCCGCCCACAGGTCGTCGACGAGTTGGTCGACCGCGACGGGTGCCTCGGCGACCGCCAGGCGGGCCAGCAGAGCCTGCGGCAGCGGACCGCCGATCGTGGTGCGAATGCCGTCCCGGACGAGGTCGAAACAACCCAGGACGCGGATCTGGGTGGGCTGCTCGCTGTGCGGGACCGGGTCCGAGCTCACGCCGACGTTCATTGTGCTCCCGACCATCAATTGCCTAGGCGAATCGACAATGCGTCGACCTCCCCCCCGCCGATCCATTTTGGGTGGCGCGGGTCTGCGCTGTCACGGGTGTTTGCCAATTCGGGGCAGGTCTGGCCCAGGTTTCCGGGTCGTGTATCAAGACCCGCCCGGCCGCGCCCTTCCCACTCGCAGGTGCGGGGAGCCTGCCGGACCCCGGGTCCGTCGGGCGCTCCCGGCCGGCCCGAACCCGCGCGGAACGCGGGCCCGAGCGAGGAGAGCCTGATGACCGACCTGACAGCACCCGGCTGGACGTCGAGAATCGTGCATGGCACGTTCGACACCTTCCCGCGGGTGCGGCCCACCGCGCGCCGGCCCGGGTGGTTCGACGTCCACCTGCCGTTCCGGGTGCAGGTCGACCGGTCGCAGTCCACCACGGTGATCTCCCATCGCCTCCAGGTCACCGTCGACGGCCAGCCCTGGAGCGCGCTCACCCAGACCCGGACGATCACCCCGGAATACCTGGACTGGCTGCAGAACAGGCAGGGCCAGGAGGGCATCTTCGACTTCGACCGGCTGCCCCCGTACCTGGAGATGCAGGACCTGCTCGGCCGCCCCGACGTCCGCTACATCGAGGCCCTCGTCCCGGCTGTCCCGCCGGGCGCGCTGGTCGCCTACACGATCCAGGCGTCGCTGGACGGGCAGGCGGCGGGAGTGACGCTGGACTCGCCCGGCTACACGGTGCGGGCCCTGCGGCCGCGCTTCGACCGGGAGGACATCCGGCGGATCTACATCCCGGCACCGGGTCGGGCGGAGCAGGCCTGGGTGCTCTACCACCGGCGCGAGGAGGCGTTCGACCAGTACCGGATCGACACCGTGGCCCTGCGGCCGCCCGGCGACGCGGCCGGGGGCCAGGCGCCGGAGCGTCCCGACCTGGTCGTCACCGTCGGCACGACGACGACCGACCTGCGGTCGGCCGACCAGACCGACCTGCCGCTGGTGGACCTGGCGTCGGACAGCGTCACGCTGGCCGTCCCGGCGGACGGCGAAACCCCGCCGCCGATCACAGTGCGTTATGCCGGGGGTGAGGCGGTCACCGTCGACCCGGCCGCTGCCGTTCAGGCCGGTGTCGCCCGGGTGATGTTCGTCAATTTCGCCATCCAGGGACTGAACGACTACTTCGGGACCGCGTCCTCGGACTACTCCCCACCTCGCACCTACGCCCAGCTGACCATGCGCGATCCGAAGGCATCGTTCAGCAGCCGACCGGACACCAAGGAGAACGGCGTCGGAGACGGGTACGCCTTCACTCTCGAGGCGCACCGCCGGTACGGCATCCCGCAACTGTGGGTGATGAACGGTGGGCTGCTCGCCCTGCTCGCCCACGACTGCCCGGAGGATCTGGTCCAGATCCGCGAGGACGTGCGTAACCGGGTGCTGATGCCCGCGCTGACCGGCTACCCCGCGCACCGGATGCCGTACTTCCGGCCCGCCACCAACATCGCCGCCCTCACCGTCGGTGCCGAGGCGGTGAGTGCCCTGGTCGGGGGCGCGCGCCCGGTCTACTACCCGGACTCGCGCATCTACGTCAACGACGAGCCGACCAACGCCGCCCTGCGGGCGGCCGGGATCCGCTACCTGGTGGTGGACGGCGGCCCGGAGGGCGCCGGGCTGGACACGCCCCTGCCGGTCGTGGCGGACGTCGACCCCCCGCTGTTCGCCACGGCCCCGGACGGGCGGTGGGTGAACTGGGCCTACCAGTGGCGCGACCCCAGCACCAACCTTCGGGTGCTGTTCATCGACCCGGAGCTGAAGGACAACCTGTTCGGCCCGGACACTCGGGCGGGCGAGGACGAGGCCCGGCGGGGCAAGGCCCCGTACAGCATCCGGCGCAAGTTCATGGAGATCGCGGCGCAGCCGGTGGTGCGCAAGAACAACGTGCTGGTCTACAGCGACGACGCGGACAAGGCCAGCGGCAACGGGTGGTTCGACGGGTTGACGTTCGCGCCCAACATCCGCTACCAGGCGGCGCTGTCGTGGATCCGGGCCCACCCGTGGGTCCAGGCGATCACCACCGACGACCTCGACCGGGAAGAACCGATCGGCGCCCTGAAGCTGATCAAGGCCAGTGACCCCTACATCACCACCCCGGACAACACTCTGGTGGGGTCCCGGGGTGAGCTGGCGTTCGACTGCTGGTACGACGAGTGGCGCAAGGTCGCCGTCCCGTGGCTCGGGGAGACCCTGGGGGCGATGTCCGATCGGGCGGAGGAGACGCTCGAGCGGTGGCCGGTGCGCAACGAGCTGTACGAGTTGGGCCGGCTGTACTTCCTGATGTGCCTGCACGAGTCACAGTGGTCCAAGTCGGCGCGGGTGGAGGCGGGACGGCGCACCTCGGCCGACTTCACCCCGGAGGACTTCGTCGTCGCCGAGTCCATCCAGCTGCGCAACGCGCACGTCTACCTCGGCGCGGCGGTCTGGGCGGACTGGGCGAGCCGGCAGACCGCCCCGGCTGCCCACGTCGACTCCGGTCCGGTGATCGACCGGGTGGCCGCGCTCGAGGCGGACCTGGACGCCGCGCACCCGGCGCCGTGGCGGCTGCGCTGCCGGTCGGCCGCCGGACTGCAATGGGACCACGACCCGCTACCCAACGTGATCCTCTACAACGAGCAGGCCCTGGTGGTGATCGACCGCAACGGCGGCCGGATCACACACCTGTTCAGCATGGTGGACGGGCAGCCACGATCGGTCAGCGGGACCTTCAAGGCATACCAGTTCCTGGACGTGGACTGGGATTCCACGGCAGGGGTGGAGTGCGACGGGATCGTCCTGCAGAACACCGTCTACGGGCCGAACCACGCCTACGTGGCCTGTGACGTGGAGCCGAGCCGGGGGACTCTGGGGGAGAGCCCGCGAGACGACTCGCTGACCCAGTGGTACTACCCGGACAACTTCAACTGCTACGTCGTCCAGGATCTGGCACCCACCGCTACCGGGCCGTCGGTGACCCTGCTCTACGGTTCGTCCACGCCGGACGTCGAGGCACCGGTGACTCTCAAGGAGCTGGCCGAGCTGTTGACCCGCGACCTGGAGGAACGGCTGAACGGCCGGGCCGGCGTCGGCGGCGTCCCCGGGGTGGTGCTGCACGACCTGGAACGGTTCGGAGCCTTCCAGAAGACCATCACCCTGGAGGGCCGGACCGTCGTCGTCCGGTACCGCAACACCAAGCCCGGGCACCTGGTGGCGAACGAGTTCTGCGTGGACCTGTGGGCATCGGCGATGCGGGGGCGGCGACAGACGCGGTACCTGCGGGTCGACCCGGCCACCGGGTCCGCCGTCGCGGACGTCGTCAACGAGGCGGGCCTGACCGTCAGCCTCACCCTCGGCAAGGGATGCACGTTCAGCCCCGCCACGACCGCCCCGCTGGACCCACCGACTCAGGAGTCGCTGCGGCTGCACCGGGTGATGACCGACACCGTCGAGGTGGTCGCCACCGGCGCTGAGGGGTTCGACTTCCAGATCACCCTGCCGGACCGCACGGGCAGGGGCGACCCGCAGGGGGCACGAGTTTGACGGACGAACTCCAGCGGCCGGGGCCTGACGGGTCACCCTGGACGTCGAGCCGTCCTTCCAGGTGGCGCAACGCGTGCGCGTCGACGTCCCGCCGGAGGAGCTGCGGCGCGACCTGCCGGCGGTGTTCGGCGCGGCGTGCCGCGTGAGCGCCTTCACCTTCCGCACTTCAGACCGGAGTTCACTCCCAGCGCCGGCGTCGAACTGCTGTCGGAGTACCTGCTGCCCCGGGACGTCGCGGCGGACGCCGTCCGGGCTCTGCAGGTCGGGGGCGGGACGCTCGGCCCGGTCCTGCACACTTCGAGGCGCTCCTGCGCCGGTTCGACCCGGGCGGGACGTTCCGCAACCGCTTCGTCGACGACCTCTTCCCCCGCGGCACGGCCCGCTGACGGCGCCGGCGAACGCTACTGGGCCAGCTGACCGGTGTGGCAGACGGCCTCGACGTTGTTGCCGTCAGGATCACGGACGAAGGCGCCGTAGTAGCCCTGGTGGTACTCCGGCCACAGCCGTGGGGCATGCAGCACTTCGGCGCCCATCTCGGTCGCCGCGTCGAAGAAGGCTCGGACGGCGGCCGTGTCGGCGGCGGCGAACGCCACGTGAGTCTCCCGGTTCGGGCCGGCCGCTGAACCTTCCGGTGGTTGCGCCGAAATCCAGAAGTCGGGCTTGTCGGTGCCGTACCCGATCGCCGTCCCGAAATCCATCAGGCGCCGGTGGCCCAGCACGCCCAGCACGCGATCGTAGAAGTCGGCGGCCACCTTCAGGTCCGTGCAGTTGATGCCAAGGTGATCGATCATCAGCACATTCTGCATCACGCCGCCGCCGCGCGCGGATCACCTCACGATCCGAACCTGTCGCCCGACCGGGCCGCGATCATGCCTGTCCGGGCCCGGCCGCGTGCACGCGGGTGGAGGACGGCATGCGCACCGGGAAGACCACCGGCTCATCCGTGGGCTGCCCGGTAGGTGCGAAGTCCGCACCGAGCCTGGTGCCACTCCCGTTGGTCGCGGCCCCACCGGGCCGTGGTCACCGGTGGGGCCGCGATATTCGGTGCGTCCAGATTGACGGGTTTCGGGCCGGGCGCGCGTCGGGGATGTCCCCCTCCCGGGGCGGGCGTGAGTGGAGATACGCAGGTCACGTCAGTGACGCGGGAGGCCGGTCCCTGATCGGCTCCCGGTGCTTGGGCTGGTGGACTCAGCTGTCAGGTCGCCTGCTCCGCGCTGTCTCGGAGTCGGCGGAGGGCGGGCCACCACTCCGGCGACCGACCTCAAGGCCGGCCCGTCGGCGGTCGATCCGCTGGGAACTGGTCTTCCCCGACCTCGGGCCGATGGTCCCCCGGCGCCGCCTCACTGGGAGTCCGCATGCTCAAGCACCTGGCATGCTCATCGACACGCTGCAGGCTCTGGTCACCGCTCAGGTCATCGAGGCGGCCGACCAGCTGGTCCAGGCCTCCGACCAGATCTCCGGAGCGTCCCAGTCCCTGTCCCAGGCGGCGACCGAGCAGGCCCCCAGCGTCGAGGAGACCAGTGCCAGCATCGAGCAGATGGCCGCCTCGGTGACGCAGAACGGGGAGAACGCCAAGGTCACCGACGGGTTGGCGAGCAAGGCCGCGGCCGAGGCGGCCGAGGGCGGCAGCGCCGTCCAGCAGACCGTCGAGGCGATGAAGGAGATCGCCACCAAGATTTCGATCATCGACGACATCGCGTTCCAGACCAACATGCTCGCCCTGAACGCCACCGTCGAGGCGGCCCGGGCAGGAGAGCACGGCAAGGGTTTCGCCGTGGTCGCCACCGAGGTCGGCAAACTCGCCGAACGCTCCCAGGAGATCGGCGAGCTCGCCGGCGCCAGCGTCGATCGCGCCGAACGCGCCGGCAAGCTGCTCGCCGAGATCGTGCCCAGCATCCGGCGCACCTCCGACCTGGTCCAGGAGATCGCCGCGGCCAGCGGCGAACAGACCACCGGAGTCAGCCAGATCAACAAGGCGGTGGCCCAGATGAGCCAGATCACCCAGCAGAACGCCTCCAGCAGCGAGGAACTCGCCGCCACCGCCGAGCAGATGATGACCCAGGCCGCCGGCCTTCAACAGCTGATGCGCTTCTTCACCATCAACACTCGGAGCGAGTTCCGTGCTCCGTCCGCCACACCGCCGCCCGGCGCGGGGGCTCGGCCGATCGCTGCGGTCACGGGGAGCGGCCGCCTGCGGGGCGGGGTGCCTGCTGTCGCCCAGGGGGAGCGGACGCCGTCAGGGGCAGCGGAACGGGCCAGGACCGCTGCGCGGCCGATGGACGAGGCCAAGTTCGACCGGTTCCAGGTTCGACCGGTTCCAGACCGGGCCACGGCCCACGGGGACCGGGTGAGGCCGTGGCCCGGTCTGGTGATCCGAACTGGACAGCGGCAATCGGTACTGCTGTCATTTGTCGGGTGATCCCTCCGCTTCACGTCAGGATGCTGGTCCGCGCCACCCCCGCGCTGGCGTTGCTGGCGATCGCGGCGATGGACGTGCTCCTGGGCGGGGTCGTGGTGCTCGGGCTGTTGGTGATCTCACCACTCCTGGCCGCGAACGTGACGAGTCCGCGGGGTACCGCGCTGTACGGCGTCCTGGCGCTGGGGTCGGGTGTCCTGCTCGGGGTAGTGGGCGGCGCCTTCCAGCCGGGCGAGCAGCTGGCCGGGCACCTGGTGCGGCTGGCCGTGATCGGGGTGATGGGCGTGGTCAGCGTCCTGCTGGCACGCGAGCGGGCGCACCGGGCCCGGCAGCTCAGCCAGGTGATCAAGGTCGCCGAGGCCGCCCAGCGGGCCATCCTGCTGCCCGTGCCGCAGCGGCTCGGTCCGATCCGGGTGGCGGTGCACTACGAGAGTGCGGCCCAGGACGCGCTCATCGGTGGCGACATGTACGGGATGGTGCAGACCCCGTACGGGTTGCGGGTCCTGTGCGGTGATGTGCGTGGCAAGGGCCTGGACGCGGTGCGGATGTCCGCTCAGGTGCTGGCCGCGTTCCGGGAACGCGCCACCGACGATTCCGATCTCGGGGTCCTGCTCGATCACATGGATCGGGCGGTGGCCCGGTCCCTGGAGTCGGAGGAGGACTTCGTCACGGCCGTACTCGCGCAGCTGGCGGACGACGGTCGGGTGACGGTGGCGAACGCCGGGCACCCCGCCCCATTCGTGCTGACCGGAGGCCGGGTGCGCCGGCTGCACGCAGGCGGACCTCGGCCCCCCCTCGGATTCGGTGGCCGCTGCGCAACCAGCGTGCTCCAGCTCGTGCCGGGTGACCGGCTGCTGCTCTACACCGACGGTTTGACGGAGGCGCGCAACCCCGCGTCCCAGACCTTCTTCCCCGAGAACTCGATCATCGGGGCGATGGTCGGTGAATGGGACGTGGACAGTGCCGTCGCGACGGTGAGTGAGCAGGTCGTGCAGTGGAGCGGGGGCGCCCTGAACGACGACATCGCGATGGTTCTCATCGAGTATCAACCAGATCCCCCGGCGGAGAGCACGGTCGGGCTCTCGGTGGCTGCCGGTGAGAAGAACCGCCAGACGTCGGCCCGGCCGTTCCGAGCTGACGCATTACGACCCCTGGTTCCCGCCCACGGCGCGTTCCCGGCCACCGGCGTATCGGATCGGAGTGGTCTGCCTGTCAGCCGAACCTCGACGGCTGTCAGGAACGCGCTGTAAACAGAATGACAACGAGCGTCCGTTGACGTTGCCCTGACCAAGCGTTGGCCTTCCTTGGGGCCGGGAATTGTCACTGTCTGATCATGCCTCCGCCCGGGTGATCTGTTCCCGACTGATCGGAGGCCTTCCCATGGCTCGCGCCTCATGTCGGCGCCCGGCATGGATCGCAACCACCGCCACGGCCGCGCTGTCCCTTGTCGTGGCGATCGCCTACGACAGCTTCTACGGCCTGGTGCTGGCGTCCCTCGGGGTCGCCGATCCGGCGGTCGTCCCCGGCGCCCTGCCCGCCCGCAAGCCCGTCCTGCCGTTGGTCGGCGCCTAGCGGCCCGCGCGTCAGGACGACAGAACCCCGCGGCCGCCGCGCCGCCGAGCGGCGGCCGCGGGTCGCCGGCGTGGGCCCACGACCGGACCGTCCCGCGTGGCCGTCAGGAGCACGCCTGCCGGCCGGCGCGCCGGCGCGCCCGCGCGGCTGCGTGCAGCCCGGCGCGCCGGCCGAAGAAGGATGCCTCGCCCAACTGCGTTCCGGACGAGTAGCCCCGGCCGTCGACCGCGATGTTGGATGCGCAGGCCCCGACGGCGTAGGCGCCCGGGACCACGGTGCCGTCGGCCCGGAGCACCTCCCCGTCCGGCGTCACCCGCAGGCCACCGCAGCTGAATCCGGCATAGAAGCACGCGCCAGGGGTCAGGTCGTAGGCACCCCACGGTCCGGTGTCGAGGGGGACGACGTACTCGGTTGCCTTGTGGAGCAACGGGTCCTCGCCGTGTCGCGCCGCGTCGTTGTACTCGGTCATGGTCGCCACCAGGTTGCCCTCGGGGATGCCCAGGCCGCGTTCCATCGCCTCGATCGTGTCCCAGCCGTCGATCAGCGGCTGGAACGCGTAGGCCGGTTGGACCATGGTGCGCGAGTCGAGGATGAGATAGGCCTTCTGCTCCGGCTGGTCGAGCACGAAGGCGGACATCCGGGAGTGGTAGGCGTCCTCCGCCAGGAAGCGCCGGCCGGACGCGTTCACCACGATGCCCTTGACGGCGTCCTCGGGCGGATAGAACGGACCGGTGACGAAGGCACCGTCCATCTGGTCGGCCACGCCGCCGACCGACTCGCCCAGGCGGATGCCCACCCCGTCGTCGAAGGTGTTGCCCAGCGGCACACCGCGCCGGAACAGGGCTGCGAGCCGGGGGGCGTGCCGCTGCACCATCTCCGGGTTGAGGACGAACCCACCCGCGGCGATCAGCACCGCGGCCGCCCGGACGGCCCCGGCGTCCGTGAACCGCTTCCAGGTGGCGCCCGCGACCGCCCCGTCGTCCGTCACGACCAGAGCGGTCGCCCCGGTGTCGTAGCGCACCTCGACGCCGAGGTCGGCCAGCCGGTCCAGGGCGAGTCCCACCACCAGGGAACCGCCACCGACGTCTCCCTCGTACGGCGGCTTGTGCCCGCGAGGGGCCGGTGTGGCCAGGTCCTTGAACGGCCAACACTTCTCGTTGCCGGTGAACATCAATCCTTGGGTGCCGGGCTGGACGACCGCCTTGTGCGGGTAGAAGGACCGCTCGAACTCAAAGCCCAGGGACTCCAGCCAGTGGAAGTGCTCCACGCTGCCCTCGGCGTACAACCGGATCTTCTCCGGGTCGCAGTCGGGGGACATCAGCCTCAGGTACTTCGCCATCTCCTCGGGGGTGTCGTGCCAGCCGGTGGCCTCCTGCACCGGGGTGCCGCCGCCGAGGTAGAAGTGACCGCCGGACATCGCGCTCGTGCAGGTCAGCCGCCCGCCGCGGTCGATCACCAGCACCCGCGCGCCGGCCCGCGCGGCCTCGATCGCGGCGCTCGTCCCGGCCATCCCGGCACCGATCACGAGCACGTCGACCTGGTCGGACCACGCGTCCACCCGGGCGACCGGGACGGCAAGAGGGGTGATCACGTCGTCCTCCTCCTCGCGGGCCGGGCCGGCCGGGTCGGGCCCGGCGGCGTCCGGCACCAACTGAAACGTGTTCTCGTTAGCTTGCCATGGCGCCGGGTGCGCCGTCAGGCACCGGTCGCATGGGCGGGCACCACCTCGTCGTGGTGACGACCACCTACCACGCGGCCGGGGCGTTCAGGGACGTGCCGGAAGGGTCGGGCAGGTGGACGGCGCCGGCTTGCCGGAGAGCCGGTCGGTGAGCCAGGAGATGGCCGCGCCCTGGTCGGTGACCAGGGCCGCGAAGTGGTTGAGCAGCGCGCGGCCGAGGGGTGGCAGCATGATCGGCACGTAGGTGACGTTGCCGCCGAGCCGACACCACGCCAGCGCCATCGCCCGGGCCTGGGCATGCGGCACCAGGTCGTCCCGCAGGGCGGTCGCCACCCGGACCGGGCCGGCCGGCCGGCGGGTGCCGATCAGCTGCTGCGCGAACACGGCCCGCAGCGCGGGCACGGCGTGGACGATGTCGCCCACGGACCGCCCGTCCGTCGTCCAGGCGGTGCTGTGCACGGACCCGTACCTCAGCAGGGCTTCGCCGACGCACATGGTCGAGGCGTCCGCCAGTGCCGCCCGGCCGGCGGCGTTCACGTACCGGTAGAACAGCGGCCGCAGGGCGGGCCGGGACTGCCCGAAGCCGTTCACCGCCCAGGCCAGCGCTGCGGCCAGGTCGCTGCCGTCGATCGCTCGGGTGACCTCCGCCAGATCGGCCGGTGGCGCACCGGCGTAGGTCCCGGCGATCCGGACGTCGGGTGCGTAGGACGGCTGCAGCTCCGCGGCGGCCGCCGTCGCGCCACCGCCCTGGCTGTACCCGTACAGCCCGACGGGGGAGCGGGCGAGGGCCGGGCGAAGAGCCCGTGCGGCTCGCGCGGCGTCCAGAACGGCGTGCGCCTCGTCGACCCGGTTGACGAAGGTGTGCAAGCGGTCGGTCGTCCCGAGGCCGACGTAGTCGGTGATCACGACCCCGATCCCCCGCTGCAGCAGCCGGTACACCGCGACGTCCTCGTAACCGGCCGTCACCGTGCTGGGCAGGACACGGACCGGATGCTCCAGGCCCAGCGACGCCGCGCACTGGTCGCCCTGACCGAGCGTGCCGGGTGCGACGACGACCAGCGGACGCGGGCCGCCGCCCGGCCACGATCTGCTGGGCTCGACCACGGCGCCGGTGACGGCCACCCATCGACCGGTGGAGTCCTGGGAGGCGTACATCAGCCGGGTTGCCGTGCCCGGCATCGGACCGTTCAGGCCGGGCAGCCTGACGGCCAGGTGGAGCGGTTCGCTCCGGATCAGAGCGCCGCGCACCCGCGGGAGGGCCACGGGTGGGCGGTAGAACGCCGGGACGGGCACCCCGCGGGAGACCTCCGCGACGGCCGGACCGCCGGCGCGAGAACCGGTGCCCGAGACGGCGGCGTTGCTCGAGACGGCGTTGCTCGAGACGGCGTTGCCCGCGACGATGAGGACCGTCACGGCGACCGCGGCGAGCAGGCGTGCACGTTCGGGCACGGGCAGACTCCTGGGGGTGCGTCGTCGCGGAGGTCCGCGGACCGGCTCTGCCGCACGGTGGCGGTGTTGCACGGTGTCGCGGTTGTCACGCCGTGGTGAGGCCGGGGACGCGGGGGTGACGCGACAGGAGTCAGGCGCGGAGGGTCCCGGAGGCTGGCCGGCCTTCATGGCCCGCCCGCCACGGAGACCAGCCAGCCTCCGGGGCCCTCCCCGCCTGGTCCTGCTCTCGAGGTACGGACACCTCGGTGGGTCCGGCGCCTCGCTCGTCCCGAGGTCGGCTGCCCGACACCTCAAGGAGACCGGACCGAAGGCAACCGTCCGGCCACGTGAAGGCAAACAATCGGAACGCTCGTTCTGAGTTCTGCCCTCTGAGAGCGTGTCAGAGGCGACCCTTGACGGTCCGTGGAGGTCCGGTGGCGCAGACTGGAGGCATGGTTGCTCGGCAGGAGATCGTGACCCAGGAGCCGGACGGTCCGCGCGCCGCCCACCGGGCCCGCGTCCGCGACCTGCTCCTGGACGCCGCCGAGGAGCTGTTCGCCGACCGCGGGTTCTACGGCGCCAGCGTGCGGGACATCACCGACCTGGCTGGTACCCGGGTCGCGGCGGTCACCGACTACTTCGGGGGCAAGGAGAACCTCTTCCGGGACGTGGTCCTGCGTCGCCAGGTGGAGTTGAACGAGGACCGCCGGGCACGTATCGCCGCCCTGAGGAGCGGCGGGTCGCGCCAGCAGCGGGTCGCAGCGCTGGTGGAGGCGTTCGGCCGCCCGTTGCTGGAGCGGGCCGGCGACCGCGGCTGGCGCAACTACTTCCGGCTGGCGGCCCAACTGGGCACCGTGCGCCATCCCGTGCTCCTGCTGGTCGCGGCCGAGTACAACGACGTGGCCGCCGACGTCATGGCGCACCTGAACCGGATCTACCCCGACGCCTCCGAGGCGGCGCTCCACGACGCGTTCCTGTTCCTGGTGTCGGTCACCCTGCAGGCCTTCGCGGTGACCCGGCGCCTGGACGTGATGACCGGTGGCCGGTTACGGTCGGCGGACGTCGAGGCGCGGTACTCGTCCCTGATCCCGTTCGCGGCCGGAGGCCTGGCCGCGCTCGCCCAGGCGAGTTCCTGACGACGTCCCCGGGCGCGGCCTGACCGGACTACCCCGGGGCTGCCCCCGGGGACCGGCTCACCGGACGGTTCCCCACCGCTCGGATCCGGTAACGGCGACCCCGCTCGGCCCGCACCCAGCAGGGGTCGGTGAAGTCCAGGCCCTGGCGGATCAGCTGGCGCTTCAGCACCTTGTTCGTGGCGGTGCTGGGCAGCGCTTCCATGATCCGCACGTAGCGCGGCCACCCCTTGGTGGACAGGTCCTCCTGGACGGCGAGGAACTCCTCCAGCAGGCCCGGGTCCAGCCCGTCGGGGCGCCTCACGACCACGGCCGCGACCAGGTGGTCCCCGACATCGGCCGGCACCCCGTAGACCGCGGCCTGACTGATCATCGGATGGCGCAGCAGGATCTGCTCGATCATCCCCGCGGCCAGGTTCTCCCCGTCCACCCGCAGCCAGTCGGACGTGCGGCCCACCAGGTAGACGTAGCCGTTCTCGTCCCGGTAGGCCAGGTCGCCGGACCAGTACATGCCGCCGTCCATCCGGTGGCGGGTGGCCTCCGGATCGTTGTAGTAGCCGCTGAAGAAGCCCGCCCCCTGCGTGTTGACCAGCTCCCCGACGGCCAGGTCCAGGTTCGTCACCCGGCCGGCGGCGTCGAACGCGGCCCGCGGGCACTCGGTGCGGGTGGCCCGGTCGTACACCGCGACCCCCGGCCGGGGGACACCGATCGACCCACGGGGCGTCCCCGGCTCCCGACTCACCACGATCCCGCCCTCGGTCGACCCGAACCCGTCCCGCACGGTGACCCCGAAGCGCTCGGCGAACTCGACGATGTCGCGATCGGAGGCCTCGTTGCCGAAGGCGACGCGCAGCGGGTTGTCGGCGTCGTCCGCCCGGCGCGGAGTACGCAGGATGTACGCCAGCGGCTTGCCCACGTAGTTCAGGTAGGTCGCGCCGTAGCGGCGGACGTCGGGCAGGAACCCGCCGGCGGAGAACCTCGGGGCCAGGGCGAGCGCCGCGCCGGAGCAGACCGCGACGGCGTACCCGGCGAGGATCGCGTTGCTGTGGAACATCGGCATGGCCTGGTAGCAGGTGTCCGCCGGGCCCAGGCCGAACAGGCCGCTGAGATGGAGTCCGGAGGCGACCGCGGCCGCGTTGGTGACCTGCACCGCCTTGGGCGTCCCCGTGGTACCGGACGTGAAGATCAGCATGAACGTGTCGGTTCCGGACACCTCCCGGGGGTGGCTCACCTCGGCGGGTCGGCCGGCGACCTGCGCGGCCCAGTCCGGAGCGTCGGTGTCGATCACCTGGACGCCGGGCAGGTCCAGGCCTCTCACCGACGGCAGCGCGCGCGCATCGGTGAGGAGGACCTGGCAGTCGGCGGTGAGGATGTCCGCGCGCAGCCCCGCGCCGCGCCGGGTCAGGTTGATGCCGGCGGTGACGTAGCCGGCGAGGGCGCCGGCGGCGAGGGCGAGGGCGAACTCCGGAGTGTTCTCCATCAGGACGCCGACGTGCCCCGGGCGGTCCGGTGCCAGCAGGGCGCGCACGACGTTGGCGCGGCGGCCGGCCTCGGCGACGAGCTCGCCCCAGGTCCAGACCCGCTCGTCGACCTTGAGACCTGGTGCCGCGGACCCGGCGCGGGCACGCAGGAGCTGCTGCATCGTGTCCGTCACCCGTCACCCGCCCCCGGACGCGAGCCAACTGTCATAGTTATCTCAATGAGGTTAGCCGACCCCGACGGCCCTGGTCGAGGCGCTGCGCCGATCCGGGCGGGCACGGGGGCCGCCCGGCGACCGGCTGTCGGGATCGGCCACCGCGTGGAAGGCTGTCGGCGTGGCGACAGTCAGCGCGAAGGGCACCAGGCTGAACCGACGTGGCCTGGAGACCCGGCAGACGCTGCTGCGGGTCGCCGTCCGGTGCCTTGCCGTGGGCGGCCCGGACGTCCTCAGCGCCAACCGCGTCGCCCGCGAGGCGGGGCTCACCTGGGGCACCGTGCAGCACCAGTTCGGGGACAGCGACGGCCTGTGGGCGGCTGTGCTGGACAGCGTCGCCGATCGTGGGCCGGGCCTGCTGCCGGTGCCGGACAACGGGGTGAGGCTGGAGGCTCGGGTCGCGGCGGTGGTGGACCGGATCTGGGAGGCGCTGGACAAGCCCTCGCTGCGCGCCGTCCACAACCTGCGGATCTCCTTGCCCCACCAACGCGCCGAACTCGAGCAGGACTACCCGCGGACGGCGGCGGCGTTGGCGGCGTGGGACGTCAAGTGGCGGCAGGCCCTTCGCTCGGCGTTCGCCGGTCTTCCGGTCGACACCGAGCGCCTGGACCGGCTGCACAGCTTCCTGCCGGGCGCGGTCCGCGGGCTGCACGAGGAGCAGTACCTGAGCTCCCTCGTCGACGTGGCCGAGGCCCGGCGAGGCCTGGTCGAGGCGATCAGCGCCTACCTGCGCTGACGCGAGGCCGGCCGCGGAACGCGGTGGCCCGGGTGGCGGGTCAGCCGGCTCGGGATCAATGCACATCACGCATCGTGATAGTGATCTCTCTGACCGTCGAAACCTGGTAACGATCTGCGACGACACCGTGTCCTGGCTCCACCTTCCACGTATTCACCGTCAGCAGGCGCCGGGGCGGGCTCGTGAGGGTCGCCCCGGCGAGGGTCGGAGGCGCTGCGGCAGGCCCGCCGGTCGTGGCGCATCGGTGATCGGGGGAGGCGGCCGTGCCGCAGGGACGCAATATCACCGACGGCGCGGAGCCGTCGGCCTCAGCAGCGGCCCGAGGGGTCGGCCGGGGGGCGGTCGTTGTCCTGGCCGGATTCCTGGCCCTCGGAGCCTGCTCGTCGTCCCTGGTCACCGCCACGCTGACGAATGCGGCCCCGGTGCCGCAGCCTCCCCGGCCGCCCTTCCCGCGCCCGGGCTCGGCCCTGCCCATCTTCCTTCCGGCGTCGCCGCTGACGCCGTCGTCAGCGGCCGACCGCGGCGGGCCGGCCATCACGGAGTTCGCCCTGAGCCGGCCCGACGTGTGGCAACCCGCGGGTGCCCGGATGCCCGTCGACGTGGCGGCGGCGCCGTCCGCCGGGTGCACCGGGATCGGACGGCGGCCGGGGTGGCTGGCGGCCGAGGACGCCCAGGATGGTGACCCGGGGTTCGCCGTCCCGCCCGACGGCGGAGCTCTCACCGTCCAGGGATACGCCGACCGGAGCAGCGCCCGGTGCGGGGACGCGGTGGCGGTGTCGCTGTCCGGATCGCCACGCGCCGTTCGGGTGGAGGCCTACCGGATCGGCGGTTACCGGAAGGCGAAAGCCCGGTTGGTCTGGCGGTCCGGTGTGGTGCGGGTGCTGCCGCGGCCGCTGCCTCCCGTTCAGCCCGGCACGAACCTGCGCGAGCCGCGGTGGCCGGCGTCGCTGACGGTGCCGGTGACGTCGGCGTGGCCGCCCGGAGTGTACCTGCTGCTCATTCGTTCCGGCACCCGGGTCGCGGGCCCGGCGATCCCGCTGGTCGTGCGGGACGACGCCGACCGGGCGCCGATCCTCTTCACCGCGAGCACGCTGACCTGGAACGCGTACGGCGACTGGGGCGGATACAACCTGTACGAAGGGCAGGGCAGGACGGCGGAGGCCCGATTCGCCGCCCGGTCCCGGGTCGTCTCCCTGCGCCGCCCGCTGCTGGGCTCCGGCTACCGGCAGCTGCTGTCGATGGACCTGCCCGTCGTGCTGCTGCTGGATCAACTGGCCGCGCGCTCGGGGCTGGACGTCGACTACACCACCGACGTCGACGTGGACCAGCGGCCCTCGCAGTTGCTGCGCCACGCCGAGCTGGTCTTCGGGGGGCACTCCGAGTACTGGACCCGCCGCGCCTACGACGCGCTGGCGGCAGCCCGTAACCGCGGCGTGAACCTGGTGTTCCTCGGGGCGAACAACCTGTGGTGGCACGCCCGGCTGGACACCGTCTCCCCGGGTGCGGCGGAACCGGACCAGGAGATCGTCAGCAAGACGTACACCGGCGACCCCACGCACCCGGCTGACGTGGCGAACCACTCGGTGTTGTGGAGCCAGTGGCCGGAGCACCGGGACGCCGCCGGGATGCTGGGACACAGCCATGCCGCGATCGGCGTCCACGGCGGCTACCAGATCATGACGGCTCCCGCCTGGATGCTGAGCGGGACCGGGTTGACACCAGGCAGCGTGCTGCCGCTCGCCGTCGGGAACGAGGCCGACGGGTACAACCCCGCCGCCGCGAATCCGAGGAACCTGACGGTGGTCGCGGCCGGGGTGCTGAGGGGTTCGCACGGGCCGGTGACGGTCTCGGCCAGCTACTACGTCGCGACGTCCGGGGCGGCGGTGTTCTCCGCCGGGACGACGGACTGGGCGTGCGGGATCTCGGGGGCGTGCTTCGACCAGCGGGTGCCCGCGGCCACGTCGGCCGCGCTGCGGGCGATCACCGGCAACGTCGTCCTTGCGCTCACCGGGATCCGGGCCGGACGCACGCACCCGTCCACCCCGGCAGTCACTCCCGCGCCGGCCGCCTTGCTGGCGCAGCTCGCCCCGGCGGCCATCGGGTCGTACGGCGGTGGCGCGGAGGGCGACGCGGCGCGGCGCGCCGGCACGGGCCAGGGGCGGGCAACCGCCGGCGGGACGACGTCGGTCAGTCCGCGGGCGACCTCGGCCACGTCGCGGGCGACCTCGGCCTCCGCCAGGACGACCTCGGCCGCCTCGACGGTGAAGCGGCGCCCGGCCCCGCGCTCGGCGGCCCACCCCGCGGCGTCCCCGCGGCGGTGACACCCCGGCCGTCCGCGCCGTCCCCGGCGGTGCCCTCGGCAGGCCCCACCCGGTGACCCGCCCCGGCGGAGGGTCCGGGGTGGATCCGACCCCGGCCGGAGCACCCGAATGTACCCTTCAGGCCCTTGCCAGGGCGGGCGATATTGCTCCGGGACGTGCCCAACATCGACAAGGGCCGTAGCCGCCCGGGGACGCGGCGCGGCTGAAGCCACCGTGCCGCGCTGAGCGCAGGTGTCTGGTTCCGCCGCCGGGAGACGACCGGCGTCGAAGCTGCCTGCCTGCCGGCCGCCTTCTCCACAGAAAGGGTCGCACCGTGCTCAAGCGGATTCTGGCCGACCGGGGAGTGCGCACCAAGATCATGGCGATCTCGGTCACCCTCGCCGCACTCTCGATCGTGATCGCCGTCGTCGCCGTGACGCAACTCGGCGCGGTGTACTCGGCCACGGACAGCATCGTCAACGACAACCTGAAACCGCTGCGGCTCCTGGCCCGGGTCCAGGTGGACGTGCAGCAGTCGCGCGTGCAGATCCGGCAGCTCGCGGTCAGCGTGACCGACGCCGACAAGGCGACGGCTTCGCAGGCGGTCCTCACGGGAGACCAGACCCTGGACGCGGACGTCGCGGCCTACCTGCCGAAGGCGGCCAACCCGGGCGCGGTGCGCGAGTTCAACGCCCAGTGGGCCCGGTGGCGCACGCTGCGGGACAAGAGGCTGGTGCCGCCCGCGAAGTCGGGCAACAGGGAGGCCTTCGCCGTCGCCTCCAAGGACGCTGCCGCCCTCGCCGCGCAGGCCTCGCAACAGCTGGACGCGGCAGCCCAGTCCGAGCAGCAGAATGCCGACCGCACCGCCCAGAACGCCCGGAGCAGCTACCTGGCCGCCCGCACCCTGATGATTGCCATCGTCGTGATCGGCCTGGTGCTGGCGCTCGCCTGCGCGGAGTACATCGCCCGGCGCATCGTCAGGCCGCTGCAGGACGTGCGGCGGGTGCTGGACCGGGTCTCCGAGGGCGACCTCGGGGTGCGCGTCGAGGTCACCGGCAAGGACGAGATCGGCATGATCGCGCGCACCACCAACGACACCGTCGAGACGCTGCACCGGATCGTCACCGAGGTGGTCGGGTCGGCCAACCAGCTGACCACCGCGGCCGCCCAGGTGAGCAGCGCGTCCCAGTCCCTGTCCCAGGCCGCGACCGAACAGGCGGCCAGCGTGGAGCAGACCACCGCGAGCGTGGAGCAGATGGCCGCGAGCATCGCGCAGAACAGCGACAACGCGAAGGCCACCGACAGGATCGCCACCACGGCCGCGGAACAGGCGAGCGGCGGCGGCACCGCCGTGCAGGCGACCGTCTCGGCCATGAAGGACATCGCGGCGAAGATCGGAATCATCGACGAGATCGCGTTCCAGACGAACATGCTCGCGCTGAACGCGACGATCGAGGCGGCGCGGGCCGGCGAGCACGGCAAGGGCTTCGCGGTCGTGGCCACCGAGGTGGGCAAGCTGGCCGAGCGCAGCCAGGTCGCGGCGCAGGAGATCAGCCACCTGGCGAGCGAGAGCGTCGCCACCGCCGAGCACGCCGGCAGCCTGCTCCAGGAGATCGTCCCGGGCGTCACCAACACCTCCGCCCTGGTGCAGGAGATCGCCGCGGCCTCCGCCGAGCAGACCAGCGGCGTGAGCCAGATCAACAACGCGATGGCGCAGATGAGCCAGACGACGCAGCAGAGCGCGTCGTCCAGCGAGGAACTCGCCGCCACCGCCGAGGAGCTGATGAGCCAGGCGGAGAGCCTGCAGGAGGTCATGAGTTTCTTCAAGACCGGCCAGCCCGAGCGTGCCCACGTCGGCGCCCGGGCTGTCGCACCCATGGTCAAGCAGGTGGTGGCACCGGTTGCGACGGCCATCGCCGGCATCCCCGCGCCGCGTTCCCGGGTCGAGGTCACGACCCTGGACGAGGCCAAGTTCGAGCGGTTCTGAGGGGACCCGATGGCTGACCCGATCCCGGCGCGGCGCGCGGCTCGACCGGACACCGAGACCCGGACCGAGCCGGGTCCGGCAGAGGCGCTGCACACCGCGAAAGCCGGCGGCGGTTCCGGCCGCTACCTCACCTTCACCGTGAGCGGGCAGAACTTCGCCCTTCCCATCCTCGATGTGACCGAGATCATGGAGTACCGCGCGCTGACCGCGGTGCCGATGATGCCGGCGTTCATCCGCGGAGTGATCAACTTGCGGGGTCGCGTGGTGCCGGTCCTCGATCTGGCGACCCGGTTCGGGACCGGCACGATCGAAGCCGACCGCCGGACCAGCATCATCATCGTCGAGACGGGCAGGGCGGCGGTCGACGCGGAACGCCGCTCCCTGCGCGGCCGGGTCGGCCTGCTGGTCGATGCGGTCAGCAAGGTGACCGAGTTCGGGCCGCAGGACGTCGAGCCACCCCCGGCGTTCGGCGGCGGGATCCACGCCGACTTCATCAGCGGTATGGCCCGGCACGCCGGTGGCTTCCTGATCGTCCTGGATGTGGATCACGTCCTGACGGTCGGCGAGCTGGTCACGCTGGGGCGCACCCAGCTCGCCGACGTCCCGACGCCCGCCGTGGCGACGCACCCCGCCTGACGGCGGGACCGGGAGGGCGATCACGGCGGGGTGCCGTGCGCGTCATGGTCGACGCGCACGGTGGCCATCGTGGTCGCCGTTCCGGTGTGCGGGTGACGACCTCGCCGGGCGCCCCCGCCCGGACGGTCGTATTCCCGGGGACGACCTCCGGGCGCCGTCCTTCCCGGACGCCGGGCAGGTTGCGGTGCTGGTCCTTGCGGTGCCTCAGTGCGGCCAGGTCCAGTGCGCGACCTCCGGAAGGTCGGCACCGTGCTCGCGGGTCCAGGTGCGCGCGGTCAGCCGGGCGTCGACCATCTCCTGGCGCAGTCCGGCCGCCCGGGCGCCCAGCCCCGGCACCCGGTCGATGGCGTCGATGACCAGGTGGTAGCGGTCCAGGTCGTTGAGCATGACCATGTCGAACGGTGTCGTGGTGGTGCCTTGCTCCTTGTACCCGCGCACGTGCAGCCCGGCGTGGTTGGCTCGCCGGTAGGTCAGGCGATGGATCAGCCACGGGTAGCCGTGGAACGCGAAGATCACCGGCCGGTCCGTGGTGAACAGGGTGTCGAACTCCCGGTCCGGCAGTCCGTGCGGGTGCTCGTTCTCCGGCTGCAGACGCATCAGGTCCACCACGTTGATCACACGCACCCGCAGGTCGGGCAGCCGCTCCCGGAGGATGTCGGCCGCTGCCAGGGTCTCCAGGGTCGGCACGTCGCCGGCACAGGCGAGGACGACGTCCGGCAGGCTGCCGAGCTCGTCGCGGTGACCGGCCCACTGCCAGATGCCCACCCCGCGGGCGCAGTGCAACGCCGCGTCGTCCACCGACAGCCAGTCGGGCTGTGGCTGCTTACCGGCGACGACGACGTTCACGTAGTGCCGTGACCGCAGACAGTGGTCGAAGGTCGACAGCAGCGTGTTGGCGTCGGGTGGGAGGTAGACCCGGACGACCTCCGGCTTCTTGTTCAGGACCACGTCGAGGAACCCAGGGTCCTGGTGGGTGAACCCGTTGTGGTCCTGACGCCACACGTGCGACGACAGCAGGTAGTTCAGGCTCGCCAGCGGACGGCGCCACGGCACCTGCGCGCTGGCCTCCAGCCACTTGGCGTGCTGGTTGAACATGGCGTCGACGATGTGGATGAACGCCTCGTAGCAGGTGAACACGCCGTGCCGGCCGGTGAGCAGATAGCCCTCGAGCAGGCCCTGGCAGATGTGCTCGGAGAGCACCTCGATCACCCGCCCCTGGGGATCGAGCTTCTCGTCGAACCGTCCGACCTCGGCCTCCCAGTCCCGCCCGGTGACCTCGAGGATGTCCTGCAGGCGGTTGCTGGCGAGCTCGTCCGGGGCGAACGTGAGGAAGTTACCGGGGTTGGCCCGGGTGACGTCCCGCAACCAGCCGCCGAGCACCCGCGTCGCCTCGTGCACGGTCGCCCCGGGCGACGGTACCTCGACCCCGTGGTCGCGCCAGTCCGGCAACTGCAGGTCCCGCAGCGGAATACCGCCGTTGGTCGCCGGGTTCGCGCTCATCCGCCGGTCGCCCGCCGGTAGCGCGCCGAGCAGCCCGGCCACCGGGGCGCCGTCGGAGTCGAAGAGCTCCTCGGGGCGGTAGGAGCGCAGCCATTGTTCGAGCACCTGGCGGTGGCGGTCGTCGGTCCGGGCCGCGGGGAGCGGCACCTGATGGGCCCGGAACGTTCCCTCCACCTGCTGGCCGTCGACCACCGGCGGGCAGGTCCAGCCCTTCGGTGTCCGGAGCACGATCATGGGCCAGACCGGGCGGCCGGCCTGGCCGCCGTCCCGCGCCGTCCGCTGGATCGCGGCGATCTCGTCGAGGCACTCCTCGAGGGTGCCGGCCAGCTGCTGGTGAACCGCCGCGGGATCGTCGCCGGACACCACCCGCGGCGCGTAGCCGTAGCCGCGCAGGAGCTCCAGCAGCTCCGGTTCCGGAATCCGGGCCAGGATGGTCGGATTGGCGATCTTGTACTCGTTCAGGGCCAGGATCGGCAGCACGGCTCCGTCGCGCACCGGGTTGAGGAACTTGTTGGCGTGCCAGCTGGTGGCCAGCGGCCCGGTCTCGGCCTCGCCGTCACCGACCACGCAGAACACGGTCAGGTCGGGGCTGTCCAGCGCGGCGCCGAACGCGTGCAGCAACGAGTACCCCAGCTCGCCGCCCTCGTGGAAGGAGCCGGGGGTCTGCGGGGCACAGTGGCTCGGCACCCCGCCGGGGTAGGAGAACTGCTTGAAGAAAGCAGCCATCCCGGTCCCGTTCCGAGGAGTGTGGCTGTAGAGCTCGGAGTAGGTGCCTTCGAGCCAGGCGCAGGCGTTGGGGCCGGGGCCACCATGGCCCGGTCCGGCGACGAAGACGGCGTTCAGGTCCCGGGCGACGATCTGCCGGTTGGCGTGAACCCACACCAGGTTCAGGCCGGGCACGGTCCCGAAGTGCCCGAGCAACCGAGGCTTGACGTGATCCGGCAGCAGCGGCTCGCGTAACAGCGGGTTGCCCACCAGGTAGATCTGGCCGACCGCGAGGTAGTTCGCGGCCCGCCACCAGGCATCGACGAGCTCCAGGTCCTCCCGGCTCAACGACCCGGGGACGTCAACCAGGGTGTACGGCTGAGGAGCAGTGGTCTCGCCGCCCCTGCCTGCCTCGTTGTCCGCGGCGGTGTCTCCGCCCATGCTCGCCAGCTGAGTCATCGGATGACCTCTCCTCGGCGACGGCACGACGCCTCTGGGCGACGGCCCCGGGGGCTAGCGGGGCCGGGTGGTGGGTGGCGTCGGTGGATGGCCAGTAGCTGACACCCCCGCACGAGAGTCGGCAACACGGCCCGCGACCCGTGGGTGACGAGCAGGTCGGCGGCCTGGTTTCGGCGCGCCCCGATCGGGGCACTGGCCACGTGTCGTTCCCCTGGAGTCGTTCCCCCGGAGAGGAGCAGCCATGGAACTCGGCCGGTTCATCCTGCGCCTGGTGATCGGCGGCCTGTTCATCGGGCACGGCACGCAGAAGCTGTTCGGTTGGTTCGGCGGTCCGGGACGGGAGGGCACCCAGCAGATGGTGAGCTCCTTACGGCTGCACCCGCCCGGTCCGAACGCCCTGGCGGTCGGCCTGACCGAGACCGGTGGTGGCACGCTGCTCGCCCTCGGGCTGGCCACGCCGGCGGCCGCCTCCGGCCTGATCGGGGTGATGGCGACCGCGATCCGGACGGTGCACCTGAAGAACGGCCTGTGGGGCTCGACCGGGGGCTACGAGTACAACCTCGTGCTGATCGCCGCCCTGCTCGCGCTGGTCGAGGGCGGGCCTGGGCCGCTCTCCCTCGACCACCTGCTGGGCCTGGACGACACCGACACGCGATGGGCGCTGGCCGCGCTGGGGACGGGCCTGGCCGCCTCCTCGTTCGTGGTCGAACTCGGCCACCGGCTGGCCGCACGCCAGGAGGCCGCCGCCGCGCTGCCCGCTCACGCCTGAGGACAGTCGTCGGCCGACACCCGCCCGGATCAGGTCACCAGAGCCGGGCCCTGCTCCTGGTCGTCGTCCCGGTTGGCGGGGCCGACGATGAGGGCGTCGGGTGCCGTCACGACCGAACGGTCCTTGCCCGGGTAATCGAACAGGTGCAGGAGGTGCTGCATGGCCGCGAGCCGGGCACGCTTCTTGTCGTTGCTCTTCACCACGGTCCAGGGAGCCTCGGGGGTGTCGGTCGCGGCGAACATCGACTCCTTGGCGGACGTGTACTCCTCCCACTTGTCCAGGGAGGCGAGGTCGATCGGCGACAGCTTCCACCGCCGGACCGGGTCGATCTGACGGATCATGAAACGGGTGCGCTGTTCCGCGCGGGAGACCGAGAACCAGAACTTCACCAGGTGCAGGCCCGACCGCACGAGCATCCGCTCCAGGTCGGGGACCTGACGGATGAACTCGAGGTAGTCGTCCGGGCAGGTGAAGCCCATCACCAGCTCCACCCCGGCGCGGTTGTACCAGGACCGGTCGAACATCACGATCTCGCCAGCGGCGGGCAGGTGGGCCACGTACCGCTGGAAGTACCACTGGGTCGCCTCGCGCGGGGTCGGCTTGTCCAGTGCCACCACCCGCGCCCCGCGCGGGTTCAGCCGCTCGGTGAACCGCTTGATCGTCCCACCTTTGCCGGCGGCGTCCCGCCCCTCGAAGATGACGACGAGGCGCTGCCCCGAGTCCTTCACCCAGGCCTGCAGCTTCAGCAGCTCGATCTGCAGCAGCCGCTTGGTCCGTTCGTAGTCCCGCCGCGACAGCCGCTCGGCGTAGGGGTAGCCCTCGCGCCAGGTGTCGACCACACCGCCGTCCGGCTTCAGCAGCACCGGCTCGCCGTCCCGGTCCAGGCCCACCTGGTACCTCGACAGGTCCTCCATCAACCCCTCCACGCTCGCACACCCGCTCCGCGTGGCCACGGACCGGTCCGGGCGCGCGGTCACGGCGAGCGCGGCGGGCGCCCGGAAGCCGGAATCCACCGGCGTCGGCAGCCGTCGGGGCGGAGATATCACGGGAACGGAGACTGGACTCACACCCTCAGCGGCAGGAACTCGCATCCGCGTCAGCAGCACGTCCGGTGGACGAACGGCCGAGGGACGTTGCGTCTTGTTCATCGGACGTTTCCCCGCTCACTTGAGTGGTGGCCGCCGGCGGCCGTCACCCGTCACCCCCGAGGTCACCTTCTCGGACCTGGGGGGAACCACCGCGGCAGCGGCTGTGATGTGGGCGACACCTACCGGCGCGTCCCCGCGCTTCGCGCAGCAGGGCTGCTCCGCCACCTCGCCCGCTCGTGGTGACGAGCCCGCCTCGGCCGGCCACTGCGTACGTGCTGAGGGCGCTCGGCGACAGCGGCCGGTGGAAGCTTCGCCGTCCGGGTTGCCGCAGTGACCGTTGCGCTACGGCAGAATGGATGAATGGCAAACACGCCGCGAGCAGAAGATGTCGGCAGGGTCGTGACCATCGAGGAGCCCGCGCCGGTGGTCGTGCGCGAGGTGGAGACAAAGTTCGATCTCCCGGCGGATTTCGTGCTGCCCGAGCTTGCGGAGGTCGAGGGGGTCGCCGGCATCGGCGACCCGCAGGTGCATCGCCTGGACGCCACCTACTTCGACAGCGAGGATCTTCGGCTGCTGCGGGCCGGGATCACGCTCCGCCGCCGGACCGGGGGTGCGGACGCCGGCTGGCACCTGAAGGTGCCCGGCGACGCGCAGCCTGCCGGGGACGCATCGTCGGGCAGCCGGCGTGACGAGATCCGGTTGCCGCCGGGTCGCAGCGCCCGGACCGTCCCGGCGGCGCTCGCCGAGCAGGTCGAGCCCCGCACGCAGGGTGCGAAGCTGGGACCGGTGGTGCGGCTGCGGACGCGGCGCACCGAGCGGCGCGTGCTGGCGCGGGACGGACGGGTGCTCGCGGAGATCGCGCTCGACGAGGTGTCGGCGTCCAGTCCGGCGGCCGACGGATCGGGTCTGTCGGTGCGTGGCTGGTCCGAACTCGAGGTGGAGCTGGTCGAGGGTGGCCCGGAGACGCTGGCCGCGATCTGCGAGCGGCTCCTGCGCGCGGGGGCCACGCCGAGCCCGGCGCCGTCCAAGCTGGCGCGGGCGCTGGCCGACCGGCTCGACCCTGCCGACGGGGCCGACCCTGCCGACGGGGCCGACCCTGCCGACGGCGTGGTCGTACCCGGCGACGTGACGGCGTCCGCGCGTGCCGTTGATACCCGGGTCGGCACCGGGGTGGGCTGCGGCGGGGAGCAGCCGGTGCGTCGAGTGCGGGCCGGTCGTGCCGGGGCGGTGGTTCTGGGTCACCTGGCCGACCACGTGCAACGCCTGCAGGCGCACGAACCTCTGGTCCGGGCGGACGAGCATGACGCGGTGCACCAGATGCGGGTGGCGACCCGGCGTTTGCGGGCCGCGTTGGCGACCTTCCGGCCCCTGCTCGACCGGGACGTGACCGACCCGATCCGGGTGGAGCTGCAGTGGCTCGGCGAGGTGCTCGGCGCCGCGCGGGACGCCGAGGTGATCCGGGACCACCTACGGGCGCTGGTCGAGGCCGAGCCGGCCGAGCTCGTGCTCGGTCCGGTGCAGGCCCGGATGGTGACGGCGATGGGCACCCGGTACCGGAAGGCGCACGACCAGGTCCTGGTCGAGTTGGACGGCGCCCGCTACGCGGCCCTGGTCGCCTCGCTGGACCGTCTGATCACCCGGCCGCCGCTGACGCCGCTTGCCCGCCGCAAGCCGGACAAGGTGCTGCTCCCCCTGGTCGCCAGGACGTGGACGAGGATGGGCCGGCTGCACCGCGCGGCCGAGGCGCTGGACCCCGGCCGGGAGCCGGAGCGTCACGACGAAACGCTGCACGAACTGCGTAAGGCGGCCAAGCGGGCCCGCTACGCCGGGGAGGCGCTCGCCGGCGTCTACGGTGCGCGCGCCAAGAGGTGGGCCAAGCAGATGGCTGCTCTCCAGGAGACCCTCGGAGCCCATCAGGACACCGTGGTGATCCGGGCCACCCTGCGCGAGCTCGGCGTCGCCGCCCATCTGGACGGCGAGAACGCCTTCACCTACGGCCGCCTGCACGCTCTGGAGCAGGCTCGCGCGGACGCTACCGTGCGCGACTACAGGCCGGACTGGGAGCGGGCCGCCGCCAAGCAGCTCCACCGGTGGCTGCATCCCTGAGCCCGACATCGTCTCCGTGGAAGGGGGTTTCAGGTCCCCCTCGACGGCGGTAACCGTGCGGCGCTGACGGGAGACGTCACCGGTACCCGTCGCGGGTGCACGGTTCTGGTTCAGCACGGAGGGTCATGGGCCGACACCTCGAGCACCTGTCGGTAGCGAGAAAGGACCCCGACATGCTCAGGCGGGTCGGCATCTCCGTCCGGTTGAACGCGTTGGTCGCCGTCGTGACCCTGGCCATGGTCTGCCTGGTGTCCCTGGGATGCGTGGCGATCAACGGTCTCCTCGGGACCCAGCAGCGGGTCGCCACCCTGACGAAGGCAGCAGCGATGGCTCAAACCGTGCAATTCGACTTCGCTGACTTCAACGGATGGCAGACCGCCTATGCCTTCGACGTGGCCCGGCTCGGCACCACGGCGGCGAGCGACGGCGCGGACTCCCGGAAGGCGTTCCTCGCCTCGGTGGCCCGCACCCGCCGCGACGTGTCGAACCTGGCGCAGGTCACTGCCGGGCTCGAGGGGGTCAACCGGTCGGACGTCCAGGCGGCGATCGACGGCCTGGACACCTTCATGGCGATGGACCAGAAGATCATCACCCTGTACCGGAAGGGGGACGCCGCGTCGCGGGCACAGGCCGACCGCCGTGTGATCGGCGACGAGATCGCCATCTTCGACGCCGCCGCCAAGCGGCTCGGCGCCGTGGCGACCAGGCTGGCCGAGGCCCAGCACCGCGCCGAGAGCGACGCCAGGGCCTCCGGTGGGACCGCGACGTGGATCGACATCGTGACCGGTGCGGTGGCCGTCGCCGTCGTCCTGGTGGTGGCCTTGCTCATCGCCCGGTCCGTCCGCCGTCCGCTGGAGCAGGTGAGCGGGGCCACCGAGAAGCTCGCGGCGGGTGATTTCGACGTCGTGCTCGAGACGGGATTCACCGACGAACCGGGTCGAGTCGGCGCCGGGCTGGCCACCATGAGATCCACGCTCACCGAGCTGATCACCGAGATGAACCACATGTCCGCCGAGCACGAGAAGGGGGACATCGACGTCGCCGTGGACGCAGCCCGTTTCCCCGGGGGCTACCGGGTGGTCGCGCAGGGCGTGAACGACATGGTGGCCGGGCACATCGCGGTGAAGAAGAAGGCGATGGCGGTGGTGAAGGCGTTCGGGGAGGGCGACTTCGACGCTGCGCTGGAGCAGTTCCCGGGCAAGAAGGCGTTCATCAACGACACCATCGAGCAGGTCCGCGGCAACCTGCGGGCGCTGATCGCCGACACCTCGATGCTGTCCGCGGCGGCGCTGGAGGGCCGGCTGGACGTCCGGGCGGACGCCTCGGCCCACCACGGCGGGTTCCGCGCGATCGTGGAGGGGATCAACGGGACCCTGGACGCGGTGATCGGGCCGCTCGGTGAGGTCAGCCGGGTGCTGGCCGCACTGGAGGAGGGCGACCTGACCCAGCGGATCGGCACCGAGTACCGCGGCCAACTGGAGGCGCTGCGGCAGGCCACCAACAACTCCCTGACCAAGCTCACCGAGACGGTCTCGGACGTGATCGGCGCCGCCGACCAGCTGGCCACCGCGGCCGGCCAGATCAGCGGGGCCTCGCAGTCCCTGTCCTCCTCCTCCACCGAGCAGGCGTCCAGCGTCGAGGAGACCTCCTCCAGCATCGAGCAGATGGCCGCCTCGGTGACGCAGAACGGGGAGAACGCCAAGGTCACCGACCAGATCGCGGGCAAGGCCGCGGCCGAGGCCGCGGAGGGCGGCAGCGCCGTCCAGCAGACCGTCGAGGCGATGAAGGAGATCGCCTCGAAGATCGCCATCATCGACGACATCGCGTTCCAGACCAACATGCTCGCCCTGAACGCCACCATCGAGGCCGCCCGCGCAGGGGAACACGGCAAGGGTTTCGCCGTGGTCGCCACCGAGGTCGGCAAGCTCGCCGAACGCTCCCAGGTCGCAGCCCAGGAGATCGGCGAACTGGCCACCGGCAGCGTCCGCACCGCTGAACGCGCCGGCAGCCTGCTGGCCGAGATCGTGCCCAGCATCCGGCGCACCTCCGACCTGGTCCAGGAGATCGCCGCGGCCAGCGGCGAACAGACCACCGGAGTCAGCCAGATCAACAAGGCGATGGCCCAGATGAGCCAGATCACCCAGCAGAACGCCTCCAGCAGCGAGGAACTCGCCGCCACCGCCGAACAGATGATGAGCCAAACCACCCTGCTGCAGGACATGATGCGCTTCTTCAAGACCGGCCACACCCGCCCCAGCAGCCGACCCGCCAGCCCCCCCTCCACCGGCGGCCGACTCCTCAGCAGTCACCTGCCGAGCCAGCCGCGTCGCGCCCCCAGCACCCTCGATGAGGCCAAGTTCGACCGCTTCTGACCGGCGGCGATGGGCTCACCGGTCCCGCCACCAGGCTGCGGGGCCGGCCGGACGATCGACGGGAAGTCCATCAGCATCGTGCCGTCCAACTGCCAACTGGTAGTTAATTGTGTACCCTCAGTCACAACCCGTGGGCTCGTGGTCGCCATGCCCGTTCGGGACTGCCTCACCGGGCCAGAGAACCGGGCTAGGGAAAGGTGCGCGACCGTGGCCAGGACGACGGGCACCTCTGGGCCACCGCTGCCCGCCCTGCGGCGGCCACCGCAGGGCGACGCCCTGGACGGATTGCCGGACGGAGTTCTGATCATGGGTGGCGACCTGATCATACGGTATGCCAATCCGGCGGCCAGCGAGTTGCTCGGCTGGACCTGCGAGGAACTGGTCGGCACGTGTTTCGAGGAGTTGATCCCTCCGGAGCTGATCCACGTCCATCGGCAGGCGCGGCGGTCGTTCCTCGAAGGACCCGTGGAACAGCGGGTCGGCAGGGCATGGTCACGTCGGCCCTTCCTGCACCGGGACGGAACGTACGTGCCGCTCAGCGGTTCGGTGGCCGTGGCTGCGGATCCTCACGGCCGGCGGATCACGGTGACGCTGAGAGCGGCCGGTGAGGTCACCTCCGCGCTGCGCGAGCTGGAGCACCTGGTGATCTCCCAGCGCATCGCGCGGATGGGCAGTTGGAGCGTGCGCCCGGCCACCGGTGAGGTGCACTGGTCGCGGGGGCTGTTCGAACTGCTCGGGTTGACCCCCGGGGACGCCGAGCTGAGCAACGAAGCGTTCTATCGCCGGATTCATCCCGACGACCTCGGGATCGTGGTGGCTGCGCGCGAGCACGGAGCGAGGGTCGGTGGGCCGATCGAGGTGGAGTTCCGGCTGATCCGCCCGGTGGCTGGGCGCGGCGATGCGGCACCCGGCAGCGGCGAGCACATCAGGGTCCGACTCCTGGGGCAGGTCGACCTCGATGCGGACGGGAAGCCCGTGCTGTTCACCTGCACCCTGCAGGAGGTCATGGCGGCGACCCGGCTCGAGATCGAGCGTGCCGGGCCCCACCCACAGGTGGAGCCGGCCTTCGAACACGCCCCGGTGGGGGTGGCCATGGTCGGCGTCGGCGCGGAGGACGCGGGCCTGATCCTCCGGGCCAACACGGCGCTCGCCACGATGTTGGGCGTCGACGCCGCCCGGCTGGTCGGGCGGCGGCTGCTCGACCTGGTTGCCTGCACGGAGCCGGTCGACCTGAGCGACGGCCTGGGCGCAGGTGCCGCGCGCGTCGGTCCCGTTCTGGTACGGATCGACGCCGGCGGAAGAGGAAGGGATCTCTGGGCATCCATCACGGGCGCACTCGTGCCCGCGACGGATGTCCGCCCGGGGTACTACATCACCCACCTGACCGACGTGACGCAGGAACGCCTGGTCCGCGAGCGGGAGCAGGCCGCCGCCGCACGTGACGCGCGGATCGCGCGCATCCTGCAGGACGACCTGATGCCCGTCGTGCCGCACCGGGTCGGGCCCGCCGTGGTCGCCACCCGCTACCGGCCGGCCGGGTCCGGCATCGAGGTCGGTGGCGACTGGACGGACGTCTTCCAGCTGTCGGACGGACGCGTGGGCATCGTGGTCGGTGACGTCGCCGGTCACGGGATCGCCTCCGCCGTGACCATGTCCCAGATGCGAGCGCTGGTGCGCATGCTCGCGATCGGTGGACCACGCCCGGAGGAGGTGATGCGCCGACTGAACGCCGCCCTCTACGACACCGTCGGCCTGCTGGACGAGATCGAACTGGTGACTGTCGTGCACGGCCAACTCGACGCGCTGACGGGCGTGCTCAGCTACAGCAGTGCCGGACACCTGCCACTGATCTCGATCTCGCCGGGACATCCGGCGGTCCCCCTGCCGACCGCCGGAGGACCACCCATCGGTGCCTTGACGGACTACCCGTTCGAGCAGGACACCATGCGGATCGAGCCCGGCGGACGACTCGTCGGCTACACCGACGGCCTGATCGAACGCCGGGGCGTCAGTCTCGACGACGCTCTGCAGAGCCTGGTGGACCGGCTCGGCCGCCTGGAGCCATCAATGGTCCGGGACGTCGACACGCTCGCCGACGCCGTCCTGGCCGAGGCCCCCGCGAGCGAGACGATCGACGACCTTGCCGTCATCGTCGTCGGTCTCGAACCACCGCCGCGCGAGGACGGGGCTGCCGAACCCTGACCGTCACCGCCACGCCGGGCGGCGCCGGTGTCGGGCGGGTCGAGCCGCGTCAGCCCGGATCGCGGACCTGGTCCAGCACCCGAACAGCGCCGACGGGTCCACGCGGGGGCCCGCCCCTGCCCGGCGGATCTCACCCCGGTGAGATCCGCCGACCCGGGAGGTGCCCACCTCCCGGGATGCGGGAGGGCGGTCCCGGGATGGGGGAGGTGGGCCAGTGCGTGACGTGACCGCAGACGCGGACGCCGATCTTGTCAGCGCCCTGCGCGCGGGCGACGAGCCGACGTTCCGTCGGCTGGTGGAGGAATGGTCGCCGGCCTGTGAGGGGGGTTTGACGACGGCCCCAGCGGGCACCGGCACCCCGTGAGCGACTATCAGTGCAGCACGGTGATCCCGGTCCCCGTCGACGACCTGTTCGATTACCTGTCGAAGGTCGAGAACATGCCCCGGTACGTCGCCAGGATGACCGGGGCACACCACCGCAGCGGTGACGAGGTCCACGGCGAGGCCACGGTCGAACGTCGTGACGTGCAGGGCGCGCGCCACGACGCTGCGAGCGCCGGCGAGGCGACCCGCAGCGCGGAGGGCTGGTACCGGATCGACGCGGACGCTCGTCGGCTGCTCTGGGGTGCCGACGGTCCGTACGACTACCACGGCGAACTGACGGTGAGCCAGGGCGAGGACGGCGCGTCCGTGCTCATCCGGCTGCACACCCTGCACGACGACGCCGAGGGGATCGAGCGAGGGCTCGCCGAGACGGTCTACACTATCCGCGCCCTGGCCGGGCAGGCGCGGGACGCCGCCCGCTGACGGGATCGGCGACCTCGCCTCCCCGCCCGTCGGCCGCAGGCGGACCGCGACGGGACTCGGCACCGTGCGGCGGGTGACTACTCCGTCAGCAGGTGATGCGATGCGCCCGCCCACCGCGCGACATCGGCCGGTTTGACCCCGACCCTGCCGGCGACGTCGTCGACGGTCCACCCCGCGGACAGCGCCGCCCGGGTCGCCTCGTTGCGCAGATCGATGGTTCCCGTCGTGGCGTCCGGGCTCCAGACGGCCTGCTCCCAGCGGGCGACCTCGAGGAGCAGTTCCTCCGGAGGCGAGGACTCAGCACTCATGGTCACTCCTCGGGCACGCAAGGTCATACCCGCCAGAGATCGTCTCCGACCGGGTCCTGACAGTCCATTCTGCCTCACCGCTGGGGAACCGATCGTGGTCGGCCACGGGTGGCAGGGACGCGGCCGCCGTGCTCCCCACCCTGCAGGTGCTCCTGGCCGGGACCGGCTCCCCCTGCGGGACAAGGGAGGAGCGCGTCGCCGTCCGCCGGGAGCCGGCGGACGAGGGGTCAGCTGCCGGATGTCTGCCGTGAACCGTGCGTCGCCGCCGTAGGCTCTCCCGCACGGGACGCGCCGTCCGGCGGCCACCTCGCGTACAGGTCGAGGTCGGCGGGTGGTCGCCCGGCGGGCCGTCCGGACACCGCGGTCCCGTGCCGTCAACCCTGGGGAGGCCGTCGGTGACGAAGGCGTCCGGGCGCGAACCTGACACCCGGTCGAACGGATCCGGCACGACCCTACTGGTCGCCACCTGCGCGGGCCTGCTCGCCGCTGTCGGCGTCATCGGCCTCGGCCAGCCCGGCACGAGCACGGACACAGCCGCGTCCCCGGCGCCCGCCCACCAGCCGAAGGCCCGACCCGGCCCGGGGCGGCCGCCACGGGGTCCGGCGGCCGTCCCCGCCCTCCGGCGGGTCGCCGCCATCGCCCCGCTGCCGGCGAGCCGGCCGCGCACGTCGGTCGCGACCGGAGCCGATGCCTCCCCGGGCACGCCCGGTACCGATGCCTCCGGGGTGGCGAGCGGCACCACGACCTCCGCTGTCGCGATCGGCCCGCACGCCCCGATCGTCGCGGCCGAGGTGCCGGACACCGCCCCGGATGAGGCGGATCACGGGTGCCCGGTTCCCGACCCGTCCGGTTCGGGCGGCTGCATCACCCCCGCGATGGGTCAGCTGATGGCCGAGGTGATCGGGGCTTTCGGCGACCTGCCCGTCTCGTGCTGGGACCCGCGCGACGGGGACCCCTACAGCGACCACCCGAAGGGCCGGGCCTGCGACTACACGTTCGGGCGGATCGGCAGCTACCCCGGTCCTGCCGACGTCGCCCGGGGCTGGGGGCTGGCACTCTGGCTCCGGGTCAACGCGGTCGCGCTGCACGTGAACTACGTGATCTGGCAGGGGCGGATCTGGTCCCGCGCCCACGACGCCGAGGGATGGCGTCCGTACACCGGGGGCGGCCACTACTCGACGGCGGGGCCGACGAACGGACACTACGATCACGTCCATGTCTCGACCGTGGACTGAGGGGTGTTGCGGGCCCGGTTCTGACAGGTTCGGCTCCGTACGGCGGGTGGGGCAGCACGCCTCGCGGTCTCGTGATCGCGATGCGTCTCGAGTTCACGTCAAAGGCCTATTTGCCACTGATTGGACGGTGTCCCAGGTGAGCTTCGTCGGGTCGGCGACCGGATTGTCGGTGATGGTGAACGTCCCTGTCTGCAGAGGTACATTCGAATCGTCCGGGTTGGTCAACTGCTGAGTGAACGCTCCGGCTTCGGTGTCGAACTCCAGCCGGTGGTACACGCTCTTGCCGTTCCAATCGGTGGATGGTAGTGAGATGTAGTGCGCGGTGTAGCTGGGATCGTCGAAGCCGCCATCGAGAACGTACGTCCCGTAATGGTTCTCGCCCTGCGACAAGATCGCGTAGACTCCGTTGTCGTAGTAGAGCAGCATCGCGTCGGGGAATGGTTTCTTGTCGTACATCACCGTGTACTTCAGTCGCGCCATCTTGGTCGGCCTTCCGAAGGCAACCGACACGACACCGCGCCGCGATGGATCGCCGTCGCGGGACAAGAGATACCTGGCGGTCGAACCGATGCCGACGGCGGCCAGGACGACGCAGGATGATAAGGCCACTCTTTTCGTTGGTCTGATCACATCGATATTCTCCCATGGCCGGGACGCCGACCCCGCCCGGCCGCGGCGCTCCACGTCGAGAACGCCGGCGCCGAGGGCCGGCCCGCTGGCCCTGGTGGTCCGACGGTGAGGCA
>DATDMG010000291.1:0-6871 GCA_036518955.1 Kineosporiaceae bacterium
CGGTGCGGTACGTGGACGCCGCGCACTGGTCCCACCAGCGGCTGCTCGGCGGCGCGGAGCGCGCGGACGAGCAGTACTGGCGGCGCCGGCTCGCCGCACCGCCGCCGCCACTCGCCCTGCCGACCGACCGGCCGCGCGGAGCCCGGCGCGCGACCCGCGGCGCGGTGGTCCGCCGTGACGTCGACCGGGACTGGGCCCAGCGCCTGAGACGCCGGGCCCGGGAGCAGGAGACCACCGAGTTCGCGGTCGTGGCGGCCGCCTACGCGGCCACCCTGTACCGGCTCACCGGCCAGTCCACCTTCGGGATCGGCGCTCCGGCCAGCGGGCGGACCCACCCCGACCTCGAGGACGTCATCGGGATGTTCGTCAGCACGGTATGTCTGGACCTGCAGGTGGATCCCGGGATGCGGCTGCTCGACCTGCTCGCCCGGACCGACGCGCGGACCCGAGGCGCGCTGGCCCACCAGCACCTGCCCTTCGAGCAGGTGGTGCACCAACTCGGCGTCCGGCCCGATCCCGGCCGCACCCCGCTGTTCGAGGCCTTCATCGCCCTCCAGACCATCGACTTCTACGCCTTCCACCGGGACGGGCTCGACGTGTCCGTCGAGGTGCTGAACCCCGGTACCACCAGGTTCGACCTCAACCTGCAGATCTACCGCAGGCCGGAGCGCCTGGTGCTGGACCTGGAGTACGCCACCGAGCTGTTCGAGCGGTCCTCCGCCGAGCACATCCTCGACCTGTACCTGGCCACCGCCGCCGAGCTGCTGGACGACCCCTCGCAGCCGGTACGCCGGGTGGCCGTCGCCACGGGTGCGGACCCGATGAGCGACTTCGACTTCTGAGGAGAGCCCCCGTGACGACGATGGTGCAACTGCACCATGCCCTGAACGAGTACCCCCGACAGGCGGAGTTCTGGCGTGCCCTGATCGACCGGAACCCGGAACCCACCGTGGTCAGGCGCGACTGGCTCGGCGGCCTGCCCGAGGGGCCGGTCCGGTGCTGCCGGCGGCCCATGGACGATCCGGCCCGGGCGGCGGCACGCCGGCTGACCCGGGGGGACCGGGACCTGGAGCTCGTCCTGCACCTGTGCGTGCTCGGCGTCGTCGCGGCCCGGGCGACCGACGGGGACACCGTCTGGGTGCTCGCGGCCACCCCCGGCGGCTCTCTCCCCGTTCTGGTGACGACGGGTGGGGAGACCACGGTCCGGGCGCTGCTGTCGCGGACCCGCAACACCTATCTGGCGGCGTCCCGCTCCCGCGACGTGCCTGTCCAGGCCCTGTTCGACGACGCAGGGCTCGTGCCGAGCGACCTGCTGCTCAGCGTCGACAGCGATGCGGGTGCCCCCGGTCCGGACGCCGATCGGCCCACCCCTGCACTGCGGCTGCGGGTCCGCCCCGGCGACGGCAGCATCGAGCTGCACTACCGTGCCGACCTGTTCACCGAGACCACCGCGGACCGGCTGCTGGCGACGTACGTGCGGGTGCACGCCGCCCTGGTCGCCGACGTCGAGTCGCCCGTGGCACCGCTGCTGGCGGCGGACGACGAGGACCGCGCCGCCCTGGCCCGGTTCAACGGCACCGCGTTCACCCACCCGCCGTTCGCCCCGAGGTCGGGCCAGGGCGACCGCCCGACGCCGTCCCCGGCTCCGCAGGACCCGGCACCGCAGGACGCGCTCGACGTGCCGCTGTACCGGTTCCTGGAACGACAGGCGCTGCTCACCCCCGATCGGGTCGCGCTGGTCGACGACGGCACCACCGTCGGCGCGCTGAACCGCAGTGCCAACCGCATCGCCCACCGACTGGTGGCGTCGGGGGTGCGTCCGGGCACCGTGGTCGGCGTGTGCCTGCCCCGCTCCGTCAGGTCCCTGACGGCCATGTACGGCGTACTCAAGGCGGGCGGAGCCTATCTGCCGATCGACCCGACGCTGCCGCAGGCCCGGATCGCCTACCTGATCGAGCACAGCGGCGCGACGACGGTGGTCGGGGACGGCGGCACGCGTGCGCTGATGGGGCCCGAGGTCGAATTCCTGGACCTGAGCGGGCCCGAGGTGCTCAGCCAGCCGGACGGCGACCCACAGGTCGAGGTCGGTCCCGGTGACCTGGCCTACGTCATCTACACCTCGGGGTCCACCGGTCGCCCCAAGGGCGTGATGATCGAGCACCGGGCGATCGTCAACCGGCTGCTGTGGATGCAGCGCCGGTTCCCGCTCGGGCCGGATGACGTCATCCTGCACAAGACGCCGATCACCTTCGACGTGTCGGTGTGGGAGATCTTCTGGTGGTCGCTGGCCGGGTGCGCGGTGGCCGTGCTGCCCTCCGGGCAGGAGAAGAACCCCGAGCAGGTCGCCGAGCGGATCGCCGCCGCCGGGGTCACGACGATGCACTTCGTGCCCTCCATGCTGCAGGCGTTCCTGCAGTACCTGTCTGCCACCGGGACCGGCGCCGACCTGGGCACGCTGCGTCGCGTGATCGCCAGTGGGGAGGCCCTCACCCCTGCCCAGGTGGCTGGCTTCGCGCAGGTGCTCCCCGGTACGGCGCTGGCCAATCTCTACGGCCCGACCGAGGCCGCGGTGGACGTCTCCTGGTTCGACTGTGCGGACGCCGACCCCCGCCGATCGGTGCCGATCGGGAGCCCGATCGACAACATCCGGCTGCACGTGCTCACCCGTGCCGGTACCACCGCCCCGATCGGCACCCCGGGCGAGCTGTGCATCGCCGGTGTCGGCCTGGCCCGCGGCTACCGGAACGCGCCCGACCTCACCGCGGAGCGGTTCGGGCCGCACCCCGAGGTGCCCGACGAGCGGATCTACCGCACTGGTGACCTGGCACGATGGCTGCCCGACGGGACGATCGAGTACCTCGGCCGGATCGACAACCAGGTGAAGATCCGCGGCTACCGGATCGAGCTCGGGGAGATCGAGCACGTCGCACTGCGCGACCCCGGCATCGTCGAGTGCGCGGTGGCGGCGGTCGAGGACGGCACCGGGGACCGGGTCCTGTGCGCCTACCTGGTCGTGGCCGAGGACTACGCCGAGGCCCGGTTGAAGCGGCTGCTCGAGGAACAACTACCGGCGTACATGGTGCCGCGGTTCCTGGTCACCGTGCCCGAGATCCCCACCAGCCACAACGGGAAGCGGGACCTGAGGGGGCTGCCGCGCCCCGGCCGCACGCCGTCCGTCACCGAGCACGTCACCCCCCGCACCCGGATCGAGAAGGAGCTCGCGGCGATCTGGGAGGAGGCACTGGGCGTGGCCGGGGTAGGCGTCACGGACGACTTCTTCAGCCTCGGCGGCGACTCGATCAAATTCATCCGGGTACTCGCCGCGTCCCGGGCGGCCGGCCTGTCCTTCTCGTTCCAGGACCTGTTCGCGCACCCGGTGATCAGTGAGCTGGCCGGCGTGGTGACCACGACCGACCAGGGATCGCGTCGGCACGGCACGCCGCCGTTCTCCCTGCTCGACCCTGTCGACCGGGACCGGCTGCCGGTCGGGGCCGAGGACGCCTACCCGCTGAGCGCGCTGCAGGCGGGACTGCTGTTCGAGACGGTGCGACGGGCCGAACCCGGCCTCTACCACGACGTGGCCAGCTACCACGTTCCCGGCACGGTGGACCTGACGGCCTTCCGGACGGCCCTGGCCGCGGTCGTCGCCCATCACCCGGTGCTGCGCACCTCCTTCCACCTGCGGGGCTACTCGGGGCCGCTGCAGATCGTGCACCGGCAGGTTCCCCTGCCGTTCCAGGTCGTGGACCTGTCCGGTGCCACCGAGGCCGAACAGGACGCGGCCCTGGACCGGTTCCACGACGGTGAGCTGGCCACCGGCTTCCAGGACGGCAGGACCGACCTGGTGCGGGTGCACCTGCACCTGCTCGGGACGCGCGGCTACGTGTACAGCCTCAGCTACCACGCGGCCCTGCTGGACGGCTGGAGCGTCGGAACCCTCAACCGGGACCTGTTCGAGGGCTACCTGACGGTCCTGGACGGCGGCCGGCCCCACCTGCCGTCCACCGGGGTCTCCTACCCGGACTTCCTGCGGCTCGAGCAGGAGGCCCAGCGGTCACCGGAGCAGCGACAGTTCTGGGCCGAGCAGTTGGCGGGAGCGCAGGTGTGCCGGATCCCCGCGGTCGAGCGGCCCCCCGCCTCCGCCGCCGCGGGCGTGGTCTTCCACGACGTGCCGGTGCCCGCGGAGGTGTCCACCGGCATCCGGCGACTGGCCGAGCGCCTTCGCGTCCCGGTCAAGTCCGTGCTGATGGCCGCGCACCTCGTCGTGCTGGGGCTCGTCTGCGGCAGCGACGACGTCGTCACCGGGTACGAGCACAGCGGACGTCCGGAGGAACTGGGCGGGGAGAACCTCGTGGCGCAGTTCCTCAACACCATCCCGTTCCGGGTGCCGGCGCTGTCCGGGAGCTGGGAGGAGATCGTCCGATCGGTCTACCGGACGGAGCTGGACCTGCTGCCGTACCGCCGCTACCCGATCGCCGACATCACCCGGCACCGCGAGGGACGGCAGACCCCCTTCGAGGTGGTCTTCAACTTCACCCACTTCCATGTGCTGAAGGACCTCAGCCGGGGTCGTGGATTCGAGCTGGTGCGCTCCCGGATCACCTCCCGCACGGAGTTCCCGTTCCGGGCCGAGTTCTGGCAGGACGCGCTCACCGACGACGTCGGGCTGGCCCTGCACTACGACCAGCGGCGCTACCACCCCGACCAGATCGGCAGGCTCGCGGGTTACTACGCCCGTGCGCTCCGGGCCCTGGCCCTGGAGCCCGGAGCCGACCACCGTGCCGGGTCTCTCCTGGACGCCGGGGAGCTGCGTCTGCTGACGGAGGCGTTCCCTGGTCCCCGCCGTGACCTGCCTGCCGGGTCGGTGCTCGACGCCGTGGCGGCAACGGTCGACCGGGTGCCTGATGCGCTGGCCCTGCGTGCCGGGTCGACGCAACTGACCTACCGTGAGCTGGACCGGGCGGCCGACGCCGTGACCGGCCTGCTGCGCTCGGCCGGGGTGGGCCGCGGTGACGTCGTCGCGCTGGCGATGGACCGCGGGCTGCCCTGGGCGGTCGGTGTGCTGGCGGTGCTGCGTTGCGGCGCGGTCTACCTGCCGCTGGATCTGACCGTCCCGCCGGCGCGGACCGCCGGAATGGTCGCGCGCAGTGGCTGCGGCCACGTGCTGACCACCGTCCCGCCGTCCGACCCGGCGGTGTCCGGGCTGGCGGCGCGTCTGATCCATCTCCAGGACGCGCACCTGCGCCCCCCCGAGCGGGTCGGCGTCCCGCCGGCGGCCGCCGTGGAGGGCGTGGGCCCGGACGACCCGGCCTATGTGATCTTCACCTCGGGGTCGACCGGCGAGCCCAAGGGTGCGTTGATCCACCACCGCGGGTTGCTCAACCACCTGACGGCCAAGGTGGATGACCTGGGGCTGACGGCCCAGGACCGCGTCGCCCAGGTCGCCGGACAGTCCTTCGATATCTCGGTATGGCAGCTGCTGGCGGCGTGGCTGGTCGGCGGCTGCACCGTGGTGTTCGACCAGGATGTGGTGACGGACCCGCGGTCGTTCCTCGCCACGGTCGCGCAGGAACGGATCAGTGTGCTCGAGGTGGTGCCGTCGTACCTGGACGCCCTGCTCACCGAGATCGACGCCAGGCCGGTCGAGCTGCCGACCCTGCGCTGGTCGCTGGTGACCGGCGAGGCGTTGCCGCCCCGTCTCACCCAGCGCTGGTTCTCCCGGTTCCGGGTGCCGCTGGTGAACGCCTACGGGCCGACGGAGGTGTCGGACGACGTCACCCACCACGTCCTGACCGAGCCGGCGCAGGGGGACCGGACCCCCGTCGGTCGGGCGATCGCCAACACCGGCCTGTACGTCCTGCGTAGCGACGGCAGGTTCGCGCCGATCGGTAGCTACGGGGAGGTCTGGGTGACGGGCACCGGAGTGGGCCTGGGGTACGTCAACGATCCCGAGCGCACCGCGGCGGCGTTCCGGCCGAACACCCTCGACGACCGCTCCCGGTCGATGTACCGCACCGGCGACATCGGCCGGTGGCTGCCCGGCGGCGTCCTCGACTGCGCCGGCCGGGTCGATCACCAGGTCAAGCTACGCGGCTTCCGGGTGGAGCTGAGCGAGATCGAGGCCGCTCTGACCCGGCTCGACGGCGTCGACCAGGCCGTGGTGGTGCTGGTGGGCGGCGGCTCCGGGGTCCGGCTGGTGGCTCACCTGACCGGCCCCGGAAAGGTCGATCCGGACGGCGTCCGCACCGATCTTGCCCGGTCCCTGCCGGCGTACATGCTGCCCGACGTGGTGGTGCACCGGCCCGAGCTGCCGCTGACCCGCAACGGCAAGGTCGACCGCGCGGCACTGGTCGCCGAGGCCGTCGAGGAACCGGTCCGCCCGCCCGTGCAGCAGGCCGGGGACGACCGCGAGCGGGCCGTCGTCCAGGCGTTCGCGACCGTGCTGGACCTGCCGGTCGACACGATCGGCGTCCACGACGGGTTCTTCGACCTGGGGGGCCACTCGCTGGGCGCGATGCGGGTGGCGACCCTGGTGGGTGTGGGCGTGCGGGACCTGCTGAACCGGCCCACCGCGTACCGCCTCGCTGAGCTGCTGGCCGGCCCCGGTGACGGCGTCCGCTCCGGCGCCGGGCGGGACCTGCTGGTCGACCTCGGCCAGGGCCGGGACGGCGACGCGCCGGTGACCCTGGTGTGCGTGCCGTTCGCCGGGGGAGGGGCGGTGAGCTACCTGCCGCTGGCCCGGGCCCTGCGCGGGCGTGGCCGCGCGGTGCGGGTGCTCGGCGTCGACCTGCCCGGTCGGGACCGGGACGACCGTCGACCCACGGTCGCACCCGCCCAGCTGGTCACCGAGCTGGCCGGCGAGATCGCGGAG
>DATDMG010000292.1:0-12013 GCA_036518955.1 Kineosporiaceae bacterium
CCGGCAGGTCGACCAGGAGCCCCGCGTCGCCGAGGGGGACCAGGCGCGCGCCGCCCGGCTGCTGGCCGGGGGTCAGGGTGCGAACGGAGCCAGCTCGACCCCGGCCTGCTCCAGGGCCGTCCGGACGGCACGCGCGATCTCGACCGCTCCCGGGGTGTCGCCGTGGACGCAGATCGACTCCGCCGTGACCAGAACCACGGACCCGTCGTCCGTGGCCACCTCGCCCTTGACGGCCATCCGGACCGCCCGTTCGGCGACCGTCTCGAGGTCCGTCACCAGGGCGCCGGGGGCGTCCCGCGGCAACAGCTGTCCCGAGGTGTCGTACCCCCGGTCGGCGAAGGCCTCCCGCACCGTGCGCAACCCCGCCTTGTCCGCCGCGGTCAGCAGGGCGGAGCCGGGCTGGCCGAGCAGCGCGAGGTCGTCGCCGGTGGCCCGGGAGTAGGCGGTGACGGCGTCGACGATCGCGGCCGCCTGCTCCTCGTGGTTCACCACCGCGTGGTACAGCGCCCCGTGCGGCTTGACGTAGGTGACGCGACTCCCGGTGAGCCGGGTGAAGCCGTCGAGAGCAGCGATCTGGTACGTGATGTCGTTCGTCAGCTCGACCGGCCGCACGTCCATGAACCGGCGGCCGAAGCCGACCAGATCGCGATAGGACACCTGAGCACCGACCGCCACGCCGTGCTCCGCCGCCCGGAGCGTGGTGGAGCGGAGCGTCGAGGGGTCACCCGCGTGAAAACCGCAGGCCACGTTGGCGCTGGTCACCAGGCTCAGCAGCAAGTCGTCGTCGCCCAGCCTCCAGAGGCCGAACGACTCCCCCACATCGGCGTTGAGATCCATGACTCCATCATCACGGTAGACCGGCGTCGGACGTGCGCCACAGCCACGCACCGCCCCGGCATCCGTGCGGGTGAGCGCGCCGCTGCCACTGCACTGCGAGCGTACCCGTCCGGGCCCCGGCTGCCGAGTCATGGTCTGTGACAGGCTCGGCGCCGTGCAGGAATCCTTGGCCCCGCTGCGGTGGGGGATCCTCGGGACCGGAGGCATCGCCCGGGGATTCGCCCGGGATCTCGCCGGGGTCCCCGGGGCGCACCTCGCCGCGGTCGGTTCGCGAACGGCGGCGTCAGCGCGCGCCTTCGCCGCGGCGGTGTCCCCGTCGTTCCCGGACGTCCGCGCGCACGCGTCCTGGGCGGACCTCGTCGCGGACGACGACGTGGACGCCGTCTACGTCGCCACCCCGCACCCGTGGCACGCCGCGGGCGCGCTGCTGGCCGTCCGTGCCGGCCGGCACGTCCTGGTGGAGAAGCCGTTCACGATGGACGCGCAGGAGGCCCGGGACGTGGTGGCGGCGGCCCGGGCCGCGGGCGTGGTGTGCCTGGAGGCGATGTGGACCAGGTTCCTCCCACACACCCTGCGGCTGCGGGAGCTGGTCGCGTCGGGTGCGATCGGCGAGGTCGTCACGGTGAGCGCGGACCACGGCCAGTGGTTCGCCCAGGACGCCGCGCACCGCCTCTTCCATCCCGGCCTCGGCGGAGGCGCGCTGCTCGACCTCGGGGTGTACGTCGTGTCCTGGGCGTCCATGCTGCTGGGGCGGCCGTCGTCCGTGCTGGCGGCCTCGGCGACCGCGTTCACCGGGGTGGACGCCCAGACGTCGATCGTGCTCGGGTACCAGGGCCCACCGGCTCAGGCCGTCCTCACGTGCACCCTGGCGGCCGCGACGCCGCGCCGGGCGTTCGTCGCCGGCACCGAGGGGGTGATCGACGTGGATCCGGTCTTCTACGCCCCGACCGGGTTCACGCTGCGGCGCCGGAACGGCCAGGTGGAACGGTTCGACACGGCGGCCGGCTACGCGTCGTCGCCCGGGAAGGGGCTGCGGGAGGAGGCGGCCGAGGTGGCTCGGCTGGTGGCCCAGGGAAAGCTGGAGAGCCCGCACCTGCCGCTCGACGAGAGCATCTCCGTCATGGAGACCCTCGACGAGGTGCGGCGCCAGATCGGCCTGACCTACCCGGGGGCGAGCGACCGGGTAGGCGCCAGGTCATCCCATCAATCACCTCACTAAGTCACTATGAGTAGTTACTCGAGTGCATAATGCTACCAATTTTCATTCCTTCAGGCAACAGTTGGTCCAACTCGACCACATCGTCGCGAAATACCGCAATCAGCCTTTCGGTTTTTGGGGTGATCGCGATTAGGCTCCCGACCGTGGTGACAGGCAAACCGCACGCGACCCATGGGGTTGCGTACGATGAACTGGAGCATGAACTCGCCGTGGTGATGCGGCGGGCTCGGGGGCTTTCCGGTGCGCTGGCGCGCGACGTCCATCCCGATCTGGACGCCGCGGCCTACGGCCTGCTCGCGCGGATCGACGAGGTCGGCACCGTCCGGGTGACCGACCTCGCGAGCTACTTCAGTGTGGGCAAGCCGACGGTGAGTCGTCAGGTTGCCCTGCTGGAGCAGCTCGACCTCGTTCGGCGAACGCAGAACGAGGAGGACGCGCGCAGCAGACACCTGTCGCTCACGGACGCCGGGCGGGCTCTTCTGGAGAAGGCCCGTGAGGCGCGCCGCGAGCGAACCCGCATCACCCTGGACTCGTGGAGCACGGAGGACGTCGCACTGTTCGCAACGCTCCTGCGTCGATTCAACGAGACCAACTAGCCCGACACATCACCCTTGACCGGATCCCTGCCAGGACCCCGCAGGATCCGCTCTCACCCTGCGCACCCCGCCCGCGCAGGTTGGGGGGGCCGTGGACACCGACGCACCCCGAGGTGAGCGCAGCGGCGCTGCCGAGGCCTCGACGGCCCGTCCCGGGCCCGACGGCCTGATCGTTCGCGCGGGTCGGCCAGAGCCTCAGGTGGCCATGTCGACGAACCGCGAGTAGTGGCCCTGGAAGGCGACCACGATCGTGTCGGTGGGGCCGTTGCGGTGCTTGGCCACGATGAAGTCCGCCTCGCCGGCGCGCGGCGACTCCTTCTCGTAGACGTCCTCGCGATGCAGCAGAATGATCACGTCGGCGTCCTGCTCGATGGAACCCGACTCCCGCAGGTCCGACATCTGCGGCTTCTTGTCGGTGCGCTGTTCCGGCCCACGGTTGAGCTGGCTCAACGCGATCACCGGAACCTGCAGCTCCTTGGCGAGGAGCTTCAGCGCCCGGGAGAACTCGGAGACCTCCTGCTGGCGGCTCTCGACCTTCTTGCCCGAGGTCATCAGCTGCAGGTAGTCGATCACCACCAGCTTCAGGTCGTGACGTTGCTTCAGCCGGCGGCACTTGGCCCTGATCTCCATCAGGGACATGTTGGGGCTGTCGTCGATGAACAGCGGGGCGTCGCTGATGTCGCCCATGGTGCGGGCCAGCCTGGTCCAGTCCTCCTCGCGCATGGTGCCCTTGCGCATGTTCTGCAGCGGGATGCGCGCCTCCGCCGAGAGCAGGCGCATGGTGATCTCGTTCTTGCCCATCTCGAGACTGAAGATCACCGCGGTCATGCCGTGGTGGATCGCCGCGGACCGCGCGATGTCGAGCGCGACCGTCGACTTGCCCATCGCCGGGCGCGCGGCGATGACGACCATCTGACCGGGATGGAGGCCGTTCGTCAAGCGGTCGAGATCGGCGAACCCGGTCGGGACGCCGGTCAGCCCGTCGCCCCGGCTGCTCGACGCCTCGATCTCGTCGATCGCGCCCTCGATGATGTCGCCCAGCGCCGCGTAGTCCTCCGAGGTCCGGCGCTCGGTGACCTTGTAGATCTCGGCCTGGGCGGTGTTCACGATGTCGTCGACGTCGCCGCCGTCCGTCGCGTAGCCGAGCTGGACGATCTTCGTGCCCGCGGCGACCAGGCGGCGCAGTACCGCCCGCTCGTGCACGATCTTGGCGTAGAACCCGGCGTTGGCCGCGGTCGGCACCGACGACAGCAGCGTGTGCAGGTACGCGGGCCCCCCGACGCGGCCGAGCTCGCCGCGCTTGTGCAGCTCGTCGGCGACGGTCACCGCGTCGGCCGGTTCGCCCCGGCCGTAGAGGTCGAGGATCGCATCGAAGACCAGCTCGTGGGCCGGCCGGTAGAAGTCGCCACCGCGAAGAACCTCGACGACGTCGGCGATGGCGTCCTTCGACAGCAGCATGCCGCCGAGCACGCTCTGCTCCGCCGCGACGTCCTGAGGTGGGGTGCGCCCGAAGTCTTCCGACGGCCCGGTACCGGCCACGTCGAGATCCGCCAGGGACACGCCCCACCCCTCCCACCGTTCGAAGCCGGGTCGGCCACCACACCGTTCGGGCGTCGGGCTGCGCCGTCCGAACATAGGTACCGGCCACCACCGACAAGATCATCATTGCGGCACGGGTTCCGGTGGGAACGGACGCTAGAGCGGCTCCGGCACCGCCTTCAAACGCCCGTGTGCACCCGCCTGGGCACAACTGCCCCCAGGGTGTGGACAGCCCGTGGACAAGCACCCGAGCTACCCACAGAGTGTGGAAAAGCTTGGGGACACAGCCCGGTCACGCACCACGTCTGCCCAGGTGACATGTGGAATCGGGTGTCCACCGGCTGTGGAGGACAACTGCCTTGGCGTGTCGCTCCAGCGCGTGTCGCCGACGATCGCGGCACCCGGCGACGCGTGAGCTCAGTCACTCAGCTGATCGAGTGACAACTCTCCCCGACCGTCCGTATGGTGTCACGGCCAGGAGCCTTGCCGTCAGGAGGAGTCGATCACGGGTGCGCCTGCCCGCCCGGGACCATGAGATCCTCGGCCTGGCCGTCCCGGCCCTCGGCGCACTGGTCGCCGAGCCGCTGTTCCTCCTCGTCGATTCGGCGATCGTCGGGTCGCTCGGGACAGCGCCGCTGGCCGGTCTGGGGATCGCCGGGGGGATCCTGGCGACGGCGGTGGGCCTGTTCGTCTTCCTCGCCTACGGCACCACGGCGTCCGTGGCCCGCGTCCTCGGCGCCGGCGATCTGCGCGGGGCCCTGGCGCGCGGGATCGACGGCCTGTGGCTCGCCCTGGCCCTGGGCCTGGTCGCCGCGGCCGTCACCGGACTGGCCGCCGTGCAGCTCGTCGGGCTGTTCCGCCCGGACCCGGAGGTCTCCCGGCAGGCGGTCACCTACCTGCACTGGTCGGCACCCGGCGTCCCCGGGATGCTCGTCGTCCTGGCTGCCACGGGCGTCCTGCGGGGGTTGCAGGACACCCGGACGCCGCTGGCCGTCGCGGTCGGGGGGTCGGCCGCCAACGCCGCGCTGAACCTGCTGCTGGTGCGCGGGGCGGGGCTGGGGATCGCCGGGTCCGGCCTGGGGACGGCGCTCGCCCAGACCGGAATGGGTCTGGCGACGACGCTGGCCGTCGTCGCCACGGCGCGGCGGCACGGGACGCCGCTGAGACCGCACCCGGCCGGGATCCGGGCCGGAGGCCTCGCCGGCGTCCCCCTCCTGGTGCGGACCCTGGCCCTGCGGGCAACCCTGCTCGCCACCACGTACGCGGCCACCCGCCTCGGACCGGATCAGCTCGCCGCTCACCAGGTGGCCTCGACCCTGTGGACCCTGCTGGCCCTCACCCTCGACGCCATCGCCATCGCGGCGCAGGCGCTGACCGGACGGTTCCTCGGCGCGGGCGACGTGGCGGGCGTGCGGGACGCGACCGCTCGCATGATCCGCTGGGGGCTCGGCGCCGGGGTGGTGCTCGGCGTCGTCCTGCTGACGGTGCGCGGCCTGCTCGAGCCGCTGTTCTCCGCCGACCCCGCGGTACGCACCGGGATGTCCGCGGCCCTGGTCGTGGCCGCCGTGATGCAGCCGCTGGCGGGCTACGTGTTCGTGCTGGACGGCGTCCTCATCGGGGCGGGCGACGGGCGCTACCTGGCTGTCACGGCCCTTGCCCAACTCGTCGCCTACCTGCCCCTGGTGGCGGCGATCGTCGGCGCGGCGCCGCGCGGGACGGCCGGCCTGGTCTGGCTGTGGATCGCGTTCGCGAGCGGGTGGATGGCGGTCCGCGGGACCTTCCTCGGCCTCCGGGAGCGCAGCGAAGCCTGGCTCGTGACCGGAACCCTGACCACGCGCCGATGATCATGCAGTGCTGCCCTGCGCACGGGCGGCACTGCATGACCACCAGCAGGTGGTGGCGGTTCGCTCAGCCGGCGACGACCTGGAGCTTCACCCTGGCCTGAACCTCCGGGTGCAACCGGATCAGAACGGTGTAGTCACCGAGGCTCTTGATCGGCTGGCTCAGCTCGACCTTGCGCCGGTCGACCGAGGCACCCCCCGCGGCCTGGACCGCGGACGCCACCTCGGCAGGGGTGATCGCGCCGAACAGCCGGCCGCTGCCACCTGCCCGGGCAGCCAGCTTCACCGTGCGCGCCTCGAGCGCGGCGCGGACCTGCTGCGCCTCGTCGAGCGACTTGATCTCGCGGGCGCGGCGGGCCGAGCGGATCTGCGCGATCTGCTTCTCGCCGCCCTTCGTCCAGGCCACCGCAAGGCCGCGCGGTACCAGGTAGTTACGGCCGTAGCCGTCCTTGACCTCGACCACGTCGCCGGGAGTGCCGAGACCCGTGACCTCCTGGGTGAGGATCAGCTTCATCTTCTGTCCCCTCTCAGCGGGCCGAGCTCGAGTACGGCAGGAGGGCCATCTCGCGTGCGTTCTTCACGGCCTTGGCAATCTCGCGCTGCTGCTGCACCGAGACCCCGGTGACACGCCGGGCGCGGATCTTGCCACGGTCGGAGATGAACTTGCGCAGGACGTTGACGTCCTTGTAGTCGACCCTCTCGACACCCGCGGCCTTCAGCGGGTTCTGCTTCTTCTTGGGCTTGCGAACCGGTGGCTTCGCCATCGTGGTGCTCCTCCTCCGGGGAGCCCGGGCCACGCCCGGGATGGTCAGACCGGTGCCCTCGGGACTCCGGTCAAGGTTGGATCATGATTAGAACGGGGGGTCCTCCGCGGCCGGGTACCCGCCGCCGGAGGGCGCCCCGCCGGACGAACCGGTCGCCCAGGGGTCGTCGGGCGGCTGGGAACCGCCGTAGCCCCCGCCGCCCCCGCCCCCGCCGCCGTAGCCGCCGCCCCCGCCGCCGAAACCGCCGCCACCACCACCACGGCTGGTCTTGACGACCTTCGCCGTCGCGTAGCGGAGGGAGGGGCCGACCTCATCGACCTCCATCTCGATCACGGTGCGCTTCTCGCCCTCCTTGGTCTCGTAGGACCGGCTGCGCAGCCGGCCGCTGACGAGCACCCGGGTGCCGCGCTGCAGCGACTCGGCAACATTCTCCGCCGCGTCGCGCCAGACCGAACACCTCATGAAGAGCGTCTCGCCGTCCTTCCACTCGTTCGACTGCCGATCGAACGTGCGTGGGGTCGAGGCGACCGTGAAGTTGGCGACCGCCGCCCCGGACGGCGTGAACCGCAGCTCAGGGTCGTTGGTCAGGTTGCCGATGATGGTGATGGTGGTCTCGCCCGCCATCGCTTCTCCCTTTCGTCACCGGGTCGGACGCCGGCCCGGCGGTCCGTCGCTGGGGTCAGCGGGCGTCGGGCCGGATCAGCTTGGTACGCAGGATGACCTCGTTCAGGTTGAGCTGGCGGTCCAACTCCTTCGCGACGGCCGGCTCGGAGGTCAGGTCGACGACCGCGTAGATGCCCTCGGTCTTCTTCTTGATCTCGTAGGCCAGCTTGCGCCGGCCCCAGATGTTCACGTTCTCGATCGTGCCGCCCCCCTTGCGGACGACGGTGAGGAACTTGTCGAGCGACGGGGAGACGACGCGCTCCTCGAGATCCGGGTCGAGGATCACCATCAGTTCGTAGCGACGCATGCGTGAACCCACCTCCTCTGGTCTTGGCGGTCACGGTCTCTCCGTGACAGGAGGGCTGGTGCGTCTGCCCCGGACGACCGTGGCCGGTGGCCGGGGCCGCGTTCGGGACGGGGACCACAGTAGCCGTGAGAGGCTTCCGCACCGAAATCGTCGTCCACAGGGTGCGCGAGGGCAGGCAGCTGTGGACGACGACGACGGCGGCGGACCGACGGACCGGCGGACCGACGGACCGGCGGACTCGCGCTACACCAGCCTGATCACCAGGGCGTCGCCGACACCCTCGAAACCGCCGCCCTGGGGGTCGTCGCTCCCGACGCCGCCGTCGGGCGGCACCCGGACCGGGTCGATCAGCGGATCGCGCATGGCCCGGACGGCCTGCGCCATCAGCCAGCCGACGCCGCAGTCCCGGGCCAGCAGGAGCACCAGGTAGAAGGTCGCCGGCAGACCCTTGTTCGCGTCGTACCCCGCGGCGATGTACAACCACACCCCGACGAAGTAGACGACCTCGGTCGTCGCCCAGACCAGGTGGTCGCGCCACCGCAGCCCGGCCAACCCGATCAGCGGCAACAGGATCAGCCCGGCCTGCACCGGGACCGACTTGACCACGAGCATCGACCCGGCGACCGCGAACAGCGCCAGGTGCGCCAGCCGCGGCCGGTCCACGACGGTCAGCCCGAGCACCACCGTGGTGAGGCCGACGAGCACGAGCATGACCACCACGCAGGTCGTCGTGGTCGCCGGGGACAGCCCCTTGCCCTTGTACCAGAACGGCTCCAGGATCGACCAGATCTTCAGCTGGTCCGGCTGACTCTGCCCGATCAAGCTGGGGATCAGCCACAGCGACCCGTACCCCGCCCCGGACGCCCGCCACGACCGCAGCGCCTCCGCCAGGCCGCCGGTGGTACCGGGCAGGAGCACCAGCCGGATCGCCAGCCAGGCCACCACCGCCGGCAGGGTGAAGGCGGCCAACGGCCGGACCCGTCCGGTCCGGATCGCCAGCACCAGGACGGCGACCAGCAGCACCGCGGTGAGTGGCCGGGTCGCCATCGCGGCCCCGAGCAGCGCGCCGCCGAGCACCGGACGGCGCCGGGACCAGGCGAGCAGAGACAGCGCTGTCAGCGCGACCGCGAGCAGGTCGTACGAGATCAGGCCTCCGGTGACCAGGACCGGGGCCAACGCCACGTGCGCGGCGTCCCAGGGGCGGCGACCCGCGGCGGCGACCACTGCGGCGACCGCGACGGCGAGCGCGGCCGCCAGCAACACCGCGGACGCGTCGAAGAACACCCGGGCCGGACCCGCACCCTGGCCGCCTCCGGTCAGCCTGGACACCGCCCACATGGCCGCACCCGCCAACGGGGGCTGGCCCAGACCACCCTCCCCCACGGCCTGGACGAGGCTCGGCGCGTCCTGGCCGCCGAGCCCGGCGCTGCCGTACAGCACCGGGATGTCGCTGTAGCAGGCGTGCCAGAACTGGTCGGGGGTGTTCCAGCCCTGGTTGTGGCAATGCGCCTTGGTGACCGCACCCAAGCCGAGGGTCACCGCTGAGAGCAGGGCGAGCACGACCGTGATCCACAGCAATCCACCGCCGGGGCCGAACCGGCGGCGATCGATGGCCATTCGCCGGCCGGCCGGCCCCCCGATGACCTGCGTCGCGGCGCGGACGATCGGGTCTGCCACACTCGGTCGGTCCACCAGGACGACGGCGTGAGCCGGCCGGCCGGGCCCAGGCCCGGCGGTGACGACGTCCGCGACGCCCGGCGAGGTGCCGGCGCCCCGCGTCATGGCGGCGCCGACGTGCCCGACATCACGTTCGGAGAGGCGGCCCGGTCCCTCCCCGGGGTCGGCACCGCCATCCCCCCGGTCCTCGTCGTCGCTGGCCACGGGGCTCCCCTCAGCCGTCACTGTCCAGGAGTCCCCGTCAGGGGCGTCCCGATCCGACCTTGACCATTGCCTTGAGTGTCCCCCTGCGGGTTGCCCTGCGGGTCCCCCTGCGGGTTGCCCTGCGGGTTGCCCTGCGGGCCGGCGACGGCGGGATTGTTCGGGATACCGGTGACCGAGCGTATGGGGTTGTTCGGATCCGTGGTCGTTGCGTTCGGATCGGTCGGGCTCACCATGGCACCGGTCGGCGCACCGTTCGTGGGCGACGCAGGGGTCTGCTGCTGCTGGAACAACTGGGCGGCCTCGTTGGGGACACCGACGCCCGCCTCGGCCGGGAAGTCCTGGACCGGCTGGCCCTTGAGCACGTTCTGCATGTACTCGGTCCACACCCGGACCGGGAAGTACCCGCCCTGCATGTTCTGGTTCTCGTACTTGCCCCAGCCCATGACGTCGTCCTGACCACCGGTCTTCCGGTCGATCCGGTACATCGCGACCGCGGTCACCACCTGCGGGGTGAACCCGACGAACCAGGCGGACTTCGTCCTGCGCGACGTCGTGACGCCGACCGTGCCGGTCTTGCCCGCAACGGGCCGGTCCATGTGGTCGCCCGCGTACGAGCCGGTCCCGCCCGGCCCGACCACCTGCCGTAACGCAGCGATCGCGTCCGCGCAGACCTGCTCCGTGAACGCCTTGTCCGGGGCATCCTTGTGCCGGTACACGACCGTGCCGTCGGCGCGAACGATCCTGTCGATGACGTACGGCTTGGCCCGGTATCCGTTGGCTGCCACCGTGCCGTAGGCGCTGGCCAGGTCGAGCACGGTGACGGCAGCGTTGCCCAGCGTGTTCGAGAGCTCGGCCCCGACGACGCTGGACTCCTCCGGATAGCTCTTCGGGATCCCGGCCCGCCAGGCGACGTCCTGCGTGTGCTTCGGCGTGACCTCCTCGTTGAGCTGGGCGAACACCGTGTTGACCGACCCCGCCAAGGCCGTCTTGAGGTCGAGCAACGGGTGACTCTTGCCGAACTCGTTGTCGAAGTTGAAGACCTTCGTGCCCTGCTTGTCCGCCTTCTTGTAGAGGTACGGGCTGTGCCCGTCGAAGCGACTGCTGAGGGCGATGCCGTCCTCGCCGGTCATCGACTTGCCCTCCAGGGCGGCGAGCAGCGAGAACAGCTTGAAGGTGGATCCGGCGGGGACGAGGTCCTCGGACGCGGCGCTGCGGGACCGGGTCTTCCCGTCACCGCCGTAGACCGCCCGCACCGCTCCGGTCTTGGGGTCGAGGCTGACCAAGCCCACCTGGGTGCCGTCCGGCCAGTTCGGCGTACCGTCCTTCTTGGTGCGCGGCCCGAGCGTGTCCTTGATCGACTTGACCGCTTGGCCGGTCTGGTCCTTGTCGATGGTGGTGTAGATGTTGAAGCCACCGGTGTCGATGTCCTGCTGGGAGAACCCGAGCGTGTTGAGCTCGGACCGGACGAGCGCGGTGAGGTACGGCGTCTGGTCGTCCAGGGTGGAACTGGTGGCCCGCTGGGTCTGCCGCGGCTGCGGCGTCGGCATGCCGGCATACTTGCCCACCCGGTCGGCCTGGGTGATGTAGTTCAGCGCCACCATGCCGTCGAGGACCTGGTCATACCGGATCTTCAGCAGGTCGCGGCGCTCCTTCGTGATCGCCGGCGTATCGGTCGGCTTGTCGTCGTACTGGTTGGGACCGTCGATGATCGCGGCCAGGTACGCCGCCTCGGGCAGGGTGATCGTCGCCGTCGGGTGGTTCGGGTCGTACGTCGCGTACTTGCCGAAGTACGCCTTCGCGGCGGCCTGGATGCCGTAGGCGTTCCGGCCGAAGAAGATGGTGTTCAGGTAGTCCTGCAGCACGGTCCTCTTGTCCGTGCTGTTCGCGATCTTGATCGCGATGAAGAACTCCTTCAGCTTCCGGGTGACGGTCTGCTCGTTGGTGATCCTGGTGTTCTTCACGTACTGCTGGGTGATCGTGGAACCGCCCTGCAGCGGCTTGCCGAGCAGGTCGTTCCAGGCGGCGCGGAGGATGCCCAGCGGCGAGATGCCCTTGTTCTGGTAGAAGGTGCGGTCCTCGGCGGCGATGACGCTCTCCGGCACGTACGCGGGGAGCTTGCCGAGGTCGACGATCGTCCGGTTTCCCTCGTCGACCGCGAACTTCGTGATCACGCCCTTGCCCCCGGCGTAGAGGACCGTCGTGGTCTGGGCGTGGGTGACCTCCTGGACGGGCGGCACCGGCGTCATCGCGTAGCCCACCAGCAGGCCGACGATCAGGGCGACCACCAGGGTCAGCGCCGTCCCGGTGAAGAGCTTCCACGAGGGCAGCCAGCGCAGCACGCCGGTGCGGCCCCACCTCGGGTAGTC
>DATDMG010000293.1:0-8571 GCA_036518955.1 Kineosporiaceae bacterium
GGTCGGCTGGACGACCTTGGCGCCGGTCCCCGCCCGCTCCACCGGCTCCGCCCGCTCCACCGGCTCCACCGGCTCCACCGGCTCCACCCGCTCCACCCGCTCCACCGGCTCCACCCGCTCCGCCCGCTCCACCGGCTCCACCCGCTCCACCGGCTCCCCGGCGTGCTGGGTCAGCACCTGGCGGCGCACCGTCAGCATCCGCTGCGCGACGGTGACGGCGCTCGCCAGGGCGAGCAGCGCGAGGACGGCTCGGAGCACGGCATGGTTCAGCCCGAACCATCCGGTGAGCCCCGTCACGACCAGGACCGTGACCAGCCGTTCCGCACGCTCGGCGATCCCCACGGCCGCGGTCATCCCGAGACCCTCGGCCCGGGCCCGGGAGTACGACACGACCTGGCCGAACACGAGGCACGCCAGGGCGAGGGCGCCCATCACGCCGTCCCGGTTCGCGCCGGCGTACAGTACCAGGCCGCCGAAGATCGAGGCGTCGCCGAAGCGGTCCAGCGTCGAATCCAGGAACGCGCCCCAGGCGCTCGACCGGCCGGACGCCCGGGCCATGATCCCATCGAGGGTGTCGGAGAACACGAACGCGGTGATCACCAGCGTCCCGACCAGCAAGTCACCGCGCGGGTAGAAGAACAGGGCACCGAAACAGACGCCCAGGGTGCCGACCAGGGTGACGACGTCCGGGCTGATCCCGGCCGCGAGCAGGACCCGCGCCACCGGGGTCAGCAGCCGGGTGAACAAGCCACGGGCGAAGCGGTTGAGCATGACGTCCGTCGGTCAGGCCGAACCCCGCGACACGGGGACCCCGGCACGGCGTACCGGGCACACGAACTCTACCGAGCACGAGGCCCGCTCTCTCGGCAACACCCTTGCTCGCGGCCGGTGCGCGTGACCGCCCGCGCGGACGCCGCACGCCCGGAGATCGCCGTGGGCCCGGGTGACCGGCGGCCCGCGACGCTGGGTGACAGCTCAGACCAACGTCCCCTTGCTCTCGGAGACGGCCCGGGTGGAGGTTTGGCCAGAGGGGCGGACGCTGGCGCCGCGCCCCGCGCTCGGACGAGGAGGTCTGATGGCAGGCAACGTCAGGGCACGCGGGTCCGAGGTGACCCAGGTCACCCCGGACCGGATCAGGAACGTCGTGCTCGTCGGGCACGCGACATCGGGGAAGACCACCTTGGTGGAAGCGCTGCTGGTAGCCACCGGGACGCTGCAGCGGCTGGGCCGCGTCGAGGACGGCACCACGGTGTGCGACCACGAGGACGTCGAGCGCAAGATCGGCCGGTCCGTCGGCCTCGCGGTCGCCTCGGTGGTGCACGAGGACGTCAAGATCAACTTCGTGGATACCCCCGGACACGCCGATTTCGTCGGGGAGGTGCGGGCGGGACTTCGTGCCGCCGATGCGGCGCTGTTCGTCGTCTCCGCGGTCGACGGCGTCGACGGCACCACGCGGATGCTGTGGGAGGAGTGCGCCGCCGTCCGGATGCCCCGCGCCGTCGTCGTCACCCATCTCGACCAGCAACGCGGCGACTTCGACGGCGCCCTGGCCATCTGTCAGCGGGCGTTCGGCGACGGCGTGCAGCCGCTCCACCTGCCCCTGCTCGACGATCACGAGGTGCCCGCCGGGCTGATCGGGCTGCTCTCCCAGCAGGTGTACGACCACTCGTCCGGCAAGGTCGCCGTCCGGGACGCCGACCCCGAGCACCGCGACGCCATCGAGGGACAACGCGCCGCCCTGATCGAGGGGATCATCCAGGAGTCCGAGGACGACACGTTGCTGGACCGCTGGCTGGGGGGCGAGGACATCTCCGTCGACACCCTGATCACCGATCTGGAGACGGCGGTGGCCCGCGGCGACTTCCACCCGGTGCTACCCGCCAACCCGCTCACCGGCCTGGGGATCGTCGAGCTGCTGGAGGTCGTCGTCCGCGGGTTCCCGTCACCGCTGGAGCACCCGGTGCCCGTCTCCACCACGCCCGACGGAGCCCCCCGGGAACCCCTCACCTGCGACCCCGCGGGCCCGCTCGTCGCGGAGATCGTGAAGACCACGTCCGACCCGTACGTGGGCCGGCTGAGCGTCGTCCGGATCTTCTCCGGCTCCCTGACCCCCGACGCATCGGTGCATGTCTCGGGCCACTTCGAGCAGTTCGCGGGCCCCGGGCGCGGCCATGACAACCACGACGTCGACGAGCGCGTGGGCGCCGTCTCGGCCATGCTCGGCGCGACGCTCACCCCCCTCGACAAGGGCGTCGCCGGTGACATCGTGGCGGTCGCGCGGCTCGTCCGCGCGGAGACCGGCGACACCCTCTCGGACGTCGCGGCGCCGGCCCTGCTGGAACCGTGGGTGATGCCCGAACCGCTGCTGCCGACCGCGGTCGGCGCCAAGTCCAGCACCGACGAGGACAAGCTCTCCCAGGGGCTGAGCCGACTGGTCGCCGAGGACCCGACGGTCCGGGTGGAGATGAACCCGGAGACCCACCAGATGGTGCTCTGGTCGATGGGCGAGGCGCACCTGGAGGTGCTGCTGGACCGGCTCCGCCGCCGGCACAACATCGAGGTGGAGATCGAGTCGGTCAAGGTGTCCCTCCGGGAGACCCTGCTCAAGCCGGGGACCGGCCACGGCCGGCACGTCAAGCAGTCCGGCGGTCACGGTCAGTACGCAGTGTGCGACCTCGAGGTGGAGCCGCTGCCGGCCGGGTCGGGGTTCGAGTTCGTCGATCGGGTCGTGGGCGGGGCGGTCCCGCGCCAGTTCATCCCGAGCGTCGAGAAGGGCGTGCGGGCCCAGATGGACAAAGGCGTCGCGGCCGGATACCCGATGGTCGACCTGAGGGTCATCCTGGTGGGCGGCAAGGCCCACAGCGTGGACTCCTCGGACGCCGCGTTCCAGATGGCCGGTGCGCTCGCCCTCAAGGAGGCCGCCGCGAGCGCCGGGGTCGCCATGCTCGAGCCGATCGACGACGTCCGGGTCGTGGTGGACGACGAGTACGTCGGCAACGTGATGGGTGACCTGTCGTCCCGGCGTGGCCGGGTGACGGGGACGACGTCCGCCGGCAACGGACGCACCGAGGTGCAGGCCGAGGTCCCGGAGATCGAACTCACCCGGTACGCCACCGACCTGCGATCGCTGGCGCACGGCACGGGCGTGTTCACCCGTACCTACAGCAAGCACTCACCCATGCCCCAGCACCAGGTGGAGAAGGTGCTGGCCGCCTCCTCCACCTGATCACCCCGCCGGCGTGATCATGCACCGGCGCTGATCACTACTGCGGTGCATGATCACCGCTGGTGGGGCCAGGCGTGGGCGAGCCGCTCGCGGGTGTCGGCCAGCAGGTCGGGGAGCGCCTTGGTCCGGCCGATCACCGGCAGGAAGTTGGAGTCCCCGCCCCAGCGTGGGACGACGTGCTGGTGCAGGTGCGCGGCGATGCCCGCGCCGGCCACCGCACCCTGGTTCATCCCGAGGTTGAACCCGTGGCACCCGGACACCTCGGTGAGGACCCGCATCGCGTCCTTGGTCAGCTCGCCGAGCTCGAGCGTCTCCTCCGGCGTCAGGTCAGGGTAGAGCGAGACGTGCCGGTACGGGCAGACCATGACGTGGCCGGTGTTGTACGGGTAGAGGTTCATGACGACGTAGGTGTACGTGCCCCGAGCTACGATCAGCCCGGCTACGTCGTCCAGCCCAGGCGCCCGGCAGAACGGGCACTGCGGCCCCGCCGCCGCGTCCGTGGGCTTGTGCTCGCCCTGCAGGTAGACCATCCGGTGCGGGGTCCAGAGCCGCTCGAAACCGTCCGGCGAACCTGCCAGCTCCCAGCCGGGTTGCACCAGGACCCCCTCGTCGTCACCCACGCCGGGATCCTACGCGGCCCGCCAGCGCGCCGCGCCCAGGCCCGGCCGAAGGGCGGACGGGCCCGGCACCTGCCATCAGACCTGCGCCTTCGTCCGCACCGCCTCCACGATCCGGGCAACAGCGACATCGACCGGCACGCCGTTGTCCTGCCGGCCGTCCCGGAACCGGAACGAGACCGCCCCCGCCAGTCGGTCCTCCTCGCCGGCGATCAGCACGAAGGGCACCTTCTGCTTCGCATGGTTACGGATCTTCTTCGGCATCCGGTCGTCGGAGGAGTCCACCTCGACTCGGACACCCTCCGCCCGTAGCCGGGTCGCGACCGACTCCAGGTAGGGCGCGTGCTCGTCCGTGACGGGGATGCCGACCACCTGCACCGGCGCCAGCCACGGCGGGAACGCGCCGGCGTAGTGCTCCACCAGAACCCCGAAGAAGCGCTCGATCGACCCGAACTTCGCCGAATGGATCATCACTGGCTGCTGCCGGCTCCCGTCGGCGGCGCTGTACTCCAGGCCGAACCGGGCGGGCTGGTTGAAGTCGTACTGGATCGTCGACATCTGCCAGGTCCGGCCGATCGCGTCCCTCGCCTGCACCGAGACCTTGGGCCCGTAGAAGGCCGCACCACCCGGGTCGGGGACGAGTTCCAGGCCCGTCCCGGCGCACGCGTCGCGCAGCACCGCGGTGGCGATCTCCCACTCCACGTCGGAGCCGATGAACTTGTCGGAGTCGCCCCGGGTCGACAGCTCCAGGTAGAAGTCACTCAGCCCGAAGTCCCGCAGCAGGCCGAGGATGAACCCGAGGAGCTTCTTGATCTCACCGGGGGCCTGCTCCGGAGTCACATAGCTGTGCGAGTCGTCCTGGGTCAGGCCGCGCACGCGGGTCAGGCCCGCCACCACGCCGGACTTCTCGTAGCGGTAGACCGTGCCGAACTCGAACAGCCGCATCGGCAGGTCCCGGTAGGACCGCCCACGGGACCGGTAGATCAGGTTGTGCATCGGGCAGTTCATGGCCTTGAGGTAGTACTGGCTGTTCTCCAGCTCCATCGGCGGGAACATGGTGTCCGCGTAGTAGGGCAGGTGGCCGGAGGTCTCGAACAGCTGCGCCTTGCTGATGTGCGGCGTCCCGACGTAGAGGAACCCCTCCTCGATGTGCCGGCGGCGGACGTAGTCCTCCATCTCGCGCTTGATCACGCCACCCTTGGGGTGGAAGACCACGAGCCCGGAGCCGATCTCGTCGGGGAACGAGAACAGGTCCAGCTCGACCCCGAGCCTGCGGTGGTCGCGGCGCTCGGCCTCGGCCAGGCGCTCCAGGTACCCCTTGAGGTCGTCCCTGGTCGGCCAGGCGGTGCCGTAGACCCGCTGCAGCTGCGGGTTCTTCTCGCTGCCCCGCCAGTAGGCCGCCGCGCTGCGCATCAGCTGGAATCCGTTGCCGATCAGTCTGGTGCTCGGCAGGTGCGGCCCGCGGCACAGGTCACGCCAGGCCAGCGACCCGTCCCGGTGCAGGTTGTCGTAGATGGTCAGCTCACCGGCCCCGACCTCCACCGAGGCGCCCTCCGCCGCATCGTCGGACGACGACCCGCCCTTGAGGCCGATCAGCTCCAGCTTGTACGGCTCGTCGGCCAGTTCCGCCCGGGCGTCGTCGTCGGTGACCACCCGCCGCCGGAAGGTCTGCCCCTCCTTCACGATCCGCTGCATCACCTTCTCGAGGGCCTTCAGGTCCTCGGGGGTGAACGGCGTCTCGACGTCGAAGTCGTAGTAGAAGCCGTCGCGGATCGGCGGCCCGATCCCGAGCCGGGCCTTGGGGTTGACCTCCTGGACGGCCTGGGCGAGCACGTGGGCCGCCGAGTGCCGCAGGACGGCGAGCCCCTCCGGACTGCCGACGGTCACCGGCTCGACGACGTCCCCGGCGGCCAGCACCCGGTCCAGGTCACGCAGCTCCCCGTTGATCCGGGCCACCACCACGGACCGGTCGTCGGCGAACAGGTCCGCGGCCGTCGTCCCGGCGGCCACGGCACGGGGTGACTCCTGCGCGGCGCTGCGGACGACGATCGGCACCTCGGACACGGCGACTTCCTCTGGTTCGGGGGGCGGGAGGCCCGCACCCGGTTCTCCCGGCCCGCGCCGGCCCGCCGGCGCGTTGCTCGATGCTACCCATTGCCACGGTATCCCCCTGACCGGGTTTCCCGGCGCGCCGCCGTCCGGGACCCACCGGCCCGGGATCGAGCCGGCGGGTCAGGACGGCAGCCCCGCGAGCAGCACGGCGCTGCTGGACGTGCCGATCCGCGTGGCGCCGGCCTCGATCATCGCCACCGCCGCCTCCGTGGTCCGGACACCGCCACTGGCCTTGACGCCGAGCCGACCGCCCACGGTCCGGGCCATCAGCTCGACGGCGTGCACCGAGGCGCCGCCGGCCGGGTGGAAGCCGGTCGAGGTCTTCACGAAGTCGGCCCCGGCGTCCTCACCTGCCCGGCAGGCGGCGACTATCTCCTCGTCGGTGAGCACGGCGCTCTCGATGATGACCTTGAGGACGCCGGGAGCGGGGACCGCGGCCCGGACCGCGGCGATGTCCGCCCGGACCGCGGCCCAGTCGCCGTCCTTGGCGCGCCCCAGGTCGATGACCATGTCCACCTCGTCCGCACCGTCGGCGACGGACGCGGCGGCCTCGGCGGCCTTCACCGCCGGGTCGTGCGCCCCCGAGGGGAACCCGCAGACGACGGCGACCGCGACACCCCGGGCGAGCAGCCCGGGTGGTAGCGGCAACCGCGACGGCGAGACGCACACCGAGAAGACGCCGAGCCGGGCCGCCTCCGCGCAGAGCGCGGCGACGTCGGCCGCGGTGGCCTCCGGACGGAGCAGGGTGTGGTCGATCAGCTGCGCGACCGAGGCGCGGGTCAGGGCGGTCGGTGGCATCGAGGCTCCTGTCAGGATCCGGGCATCACCCAGGGTAACGGCCGGCGGCCGGCGGGGACGATGCCGGCCCCCGCGGGGCTGCCGGGGAATCCGCGGCACCGGCGGGTGGCACAGGTAGTGCTACAAAATTGGGTCGGAATCCGACGAGCGGGATGATGTACGCGCTCCGGACATCGCTTGTCTCGGGAACCGGAAACTGGTTGCCAAATGAAAGCACTTAGTCAAGAGATGAACAAAATCGGCCGCCATCTTGCGATTAGACAAGACTTGAGGGGATGCATGAAGACAAGGTTGTCAAGGAGTTCGAAAGTTTCGCTAGGTTAAGTCTGGGTTTAGCGTGGTCAAGGTGTCAACGAAAAGGCCGGAGCCTGGGTGGGCTCCGGCCGTCGGGAGGATCTGGGTGGTGGGCGATACTGGGATCGAACCAGTGACCTCCTCGGTGTGAACGAGGCGCTCTCCCGCTGAGCTAATCGCCCGGGACGCCGGTGGCTCGCACCGCCCGTCACGTGACGACCCGATCCTAGCGAACGACCCCCGGCGGGACCAATCGCGGCCCGGCGCGCCCGGGCCCGGCGGTGCGGGCGACACCTCGCCACGCCACGACCGGCCGCCGCCAGATCCACCCATCCGGCCGTTCCAGCAGGTCAGCCCCGGGTTCGACGCCGACCTGCCCGGCCTACGGGACGGTCAGGTCGGGGCACCCACCCGGCGACCGGCGCCGGTGACGACGGCCCCTCGGCCACAGCGCCGCAGCCACCGCCAGGACCGTCCCGAGCGCGATCAGGACCCGCACCCAGGGCCGCCGCCGGGCGAGCCGGACCGGCCAGCGCGCAAGTCGATCGAGTCCGTCGTCCCGAAGACGTTGCGCCCGGACGAATTCAGACCCCAGGATAGTCAAACCGACAAACCCGACGAGCCACCCCGGACCTGGGTGAGGTAGCAGAAACAACCCACCCACCGTGATGGACCAGACCGACCAGTCCGACCACCATGCGATACACCTGGCGACCCACCGAAGTCTCCCGAGCCCGCTCGCGCGCGAGCGGGACCGCTGCTGGACCCTGGACACCGCCGCCCACGGCCAGCACCACCCCCGCACGTACGTCCTCTCGGGTGGCTCACGGTGATTCTCCGACGGAACCACCGGATCCAACGCCACAATCAGTCTTGAGTTCCACCCCCCTGGCGGGTTTCACTGCGTTAGGTACAGGGAAACATGGGCGCGAAGGCCATTCGGGTGGCCGCCGGTCGAGTGAGGGAGCAACATGCAGCCGCACGTGGACGTCGAGTCCTCGGTCCAGCTCCGACTCGTCGTCGCCGACGCCGACGCGGTGCCGTTACCCGTCAGCCTCCGCTACAGCGCTTCGGACCCGTACGCGGTCCGGGCCGTGTTCTCGGGGGACGGCATGGAGGTCGAGTGGGTCTTCGCCCGCGAACTCCTGCGGACTGGTCTCGGCTCGCCGGTCGGTGACGGAGACGTGCACGTCTGGCCGTCGTGGGGTACCGGGCGCGAGTTGCTGATGATCTCGCTCACGTCTCCCGACGGACAGGCCGTGCTCGAGGCGAGCGCCTCCGACGTCCGGTCGTTCCTCGACCGCACGACCGCCGTCGTGCCCGACGGCGACGAGAGCGCGCATCTCGACCTGGACGCCGCCCTCGCCCGGCTGCTGGGCTGACCCGGCCGCTGCTGGGCTGACCCGGCCGCGGAGAACGCGAGGTCAGGACGCCGCGGCGTCCTGACCCAGGCCACGACGCCAGCGCGCGCTGGTCGGCCCCCGAGTGGGCCGACCGGCCGTGGCGACCACGGGCGGCGCGCAG
>DATDMG010000294.1:0-23800 GCA_036518955.1 Kineosporiaceae bacterium
CGCACGGCCGGCCCTCGTGCCGCAGGCTGACCGGCAGACCGCCGGACCTCACCTGCTCCACCAGCGCGGGAAGGTCCGCGAGCCCGGGCTGGGGCAGCCGGGCCTGCGCCGCCGCGGGATCGCCGTCCTCCCGCAGGACGCCGAGCAGCCGGCGCATCTCGGCGAGCGCCCGTCGCCCGGTGTCACCGATGACGCGCAACGACTCCTCCGCGGCCTGCGGTGAGGCAGCGGAGGCGTACCGGCCGCCGTCCGCCTGGGCGATCATCACGGCGAGCGAGTGTGCCACGACGTCGTGCATCTCCCGGGCGATCCGGGCACGTTCGGCCTGCACCGCCAGGCGCGCCTGCTGCTGCTGCTCCACCTCGAGCAGCCGGGCGCGGTCGGCCAGCGCCTCGATCCGCTCCCGGCGCACCCCGCGGAGGGTGCCCAGCGCCCAGGCGGCGAGCACGGACGTCGCCAGGGCGACGAAGGTGGGGACCACGTGGGTGATCGGGGTGCTGGCGGCGCCCTCGAACCCGAAGGCCGCGAGCCCCGCGCCGAGCACCCCGGCGCCCATTCCGACCCGCCCTGCCCAGCGCGGCCCGTACGTGGCCAGCGAGTACACCGTGAAGGGGATCACCACGTCGCCGGGCAGCAGGCCGTGCGACTGGGTGGCCAGGAGCAGCCACCAGTGCAGGAACGCCACGGACAGCACGGCCGCCGCGGACGGCACCGGCCGGGTGCGGCGCCAGGCAAGTGGCACGATCAGGACGACCGACATCAGCATCTGGGGCACGCCGAGCCCGCTCGCCGACAGGGCCAGCACCAGTGCGAGACCACCGGCGACCACGCCGTCCACCAGCAGTCGGTGCCGGTTCAGCCAGGTGTCGAGGCGCTCGCTCAGCATCGCCGCCAGTGTATGGAGCCGAGGTCCGGGCTCGGATCTGCCCCAGGGCAGATCCGAGCCCTGGTCACCGAGGGACTGCCGGGCGGCATAGTTGCAGCAAAATTTCATCGCCCTTGATGAAATCTTTTACGATAAGATATTCTGACGCGATGGCAGAGTCCGCGGACCGACCCCGGCCGTCCCAGTTGCTCGGCGACCAATTGTGCTTCACCCTGTACGCGGCGTCGCGGGCAGTCTCCGGGCTGTACCGGTCCGTCCTGGAGGAGTTCGGGCTCACGTACCCGCAGTACGTCGTCATGCTCGCGCTCTGGGAGCGCTCGGGGGTGCCGGTGAAGGACCTCGGCGCCGTCGTCCACCTGGACTACGGCACCCTGTCCCCCCTGCTCAAGCGGCTCGAGGCGCAGGGCCTGCTGCGCCGCGAACGGCGTGCGGACGACGAGAGATCGGTCCTCATCGAGCTGACCGACGCCGGTCGCCAGTTGCGGGCCCGCGCCGCCCACGTGCCGGAGCGCATCGGCAGCGCGATGGGCCTCACCGACGAGGAACTCACCACCGTGCGAGAACTCCTGCTCCGGATGACCGCGAACGTCCAGCAGGCCGCCGCCGCTCTCGCCGGGTGAGGCCTGACCGCAGGGCGGTGCCTCACCCGGCCGGGCCGGCGGCCGCCCAGCGTTGCCCCCATCCCTCCACGTCACCGCGTCGCAGGGCGACCGCGAGCAGGTCCGGAAAGAGATCCGGCGTCGCGGCGAAGACGGGCACGCCGAGCGCTCCGAGCGCGGCCGCGTTCTCCCGGTCGAAGGAGGGGGCACCTGTGTCCGAGAGGGCCAGCAGCGCGATCACCTGGACGCCGGACGCCGTCAGCGCGGCGACGCGCTGCAGCATCTCCTCCTGAACGCCGCCTTCGTACAGGTCGCTGATCAGCACGAACAGGGTGTCTCCCGGCCGCCTCACCAGTCCGGCGCAGTAGGCGATCGCCCGGTTGATGTCGGTCCCGCCGCCCAGCTGGAGCCCGAAGAGCAGGTCGACCGGGTCATGCAACAGGTCGGTGAGGTCGACCACTGCCGTGTCGAAGACCACCAGCGAGGTCCGCAGCGACCGCAGCGACGCCAGCACGCAGCCGAAGACCGACGCGTACACGACCGACTCCGCCATCGACCCCGACTGGTCGAGCGCCAGGATGACGTCGCGGGCAACGGTCCGCTGCCGACGCCCGTGCCCGATCAGCCGGCGTGGGACCACCGTGCGGTGCTCGGGGAGGTAGTGCACCAGGTTCGCCCGGATCGTCCGGTCCCAGTCGACGGCGTGCAGCGGCGGGCGGGCGGTGCGCACGGCCCGGTCGAGCGCGCCGGTGAGGGTGGCCCGGGTGCGCTCCGCGACCCGCCGCTCGATCTCGGCGACGACCCTGGCGACCACCTGCCGGGCGGTGGCCCTGGTCGCCTCCGGCATCACCTGGCTGAGGGTGAGCAGGGTGCCCACCAGGTGGACGTCGGGCTCGACCGCCTCCAGCAGCTCCGGCTCGAGCAGCAGCCGGGTGAGACCGAGCCGGTCGACGGCGTCGCGCTGGATGACCTGCACCACGCCGCTCGGGAAGTAGCTGCGGATGTCACCCAGCCAGCGGGCGACCCGCGGCACCGATCCCTGCAGCCCGGCCTCCCTCGGCCCGGACCCCGGCCGGGCGGTCGACCCGGAGCTGTCGATGCCGGGGTCGTACAGGGCCGCCAGTGCCGCGTCGACGTCGGCATCCCGCCCGGTCAAGCCAGCACCGAGGGGCTGGGACGACGGTTGGCCGAGGACCAGCCGCCAGCGCCGCCGCCGCTCGCCGTCCGGCCCGCCGTCCGGCCCGCCGTCCGGCCCGCGGTTCCCCGCCGCGCCGACCGGCGGATCCTGGGCGCGGGGTTCGCCGCCGACGGGCCCGGTCATCGGCCACCTCCGCAGAGCAGGCGAGTGGCGGCGAGGACGGCGGGCCGGGCACGGTCCTCGTCGACGTCCCAACCGTCCGCCGCAGCTGTCGAGCCGGGCGCCGCGGCCCCGGCGGTACCGGCCCCCGGGGCGCGCCGGATCCGCTCCGCGATCAAGCGGCGTTCGCCCCCCGCGAAGGTCGAGAACGTCCGGCGGAGCAACGGCAGGACGTCGTCGAACGCCGCCGCGGGCAGTCCGGCGAGCCACGCGTCGAGCACGCCGAGCAGAGTCGGGTCATGAGCCAGGACCAGCCCCGCACCGCCGAGCGCGCCCTCCACCCAGGCGGCCTGCGCGCCGGCGGGGGTACCCGCGGACAACGCCCGGCCGAGCCGGAGGGCGACCTCCTCCGGGCCGCACCGACCGGCGTCCGCGAGGAGCCGGACGATCCGGCCGGCGAGCAGGCCGTGGACGCCGCGGCGCCCCGCGACCGTCTGGAGCACGTCGAGCCAGCGCTCCCGGGCCGCCTCGCCGTCGGGGAGCGTCGCCCGGAGCTCTACCGCACCGTGCATCAGATCGACCCGACGCCGCAGCTCGGCTGCCGCATCGTCGCCCAGGCCGCCGAGCGCGGCGGGCAGTGCCGCCTCGACCCGGATGGCCAGGGTGTCCGCCACCCGGGCGAGCGACGCGGTGTCCGTGCGTCGGACGTCTCCGTAGCGGAGCGACCGGACCAGGGCCGGCACCGCGTCCATCAGGTGCCGGACGTCGAGATCGCCGGCGGCCCGCCGGTCGAGCGCGGCGAGGAGGGGCCGCAGCGCGGTCGGCAGGCGCGCGAGCAGGGCCGTCTCCACCGAGGAGGTGATCTCGGCCAGGCTGGCGGCAGGACCGGACGCCCGATCCAGCAGGCGAGCGGTGGCAGCGGCCTCGACCGTGGTGCCCCAGCCGGAGGCCTCGACGATCGCCACCGACAGCTGCGGCCGCCACTGCAGGGTCCAGCATTCCCGGAAGGTGCCGGTGCTGCGGACCTCCGACTCGCGCGGCACGCCCCAGCCGATCCCGAGAATGGTCAGCCGGTGCAGCAGACATGACCGGTCCGACCCGCCTGCGGTGCGAAGGTCGAGATCGAGGGTGCGTTCCTGCGGCTCCTGCGTCAGCCGCAGCCGGCGCGCCTGCCCGGCCAGGTCGGCGGCCAGCGGCACCGTCGGGGCGTCGGCCGGCACGTTGCCGAGCGCCTCGCCGACGACGAGCCGTTCGGTGACGATCCGCAGCACAGCCTCGCTGCCGTCACAGAGGACGGCGAGGGTGGCGTCGGTGACCTCGGCGAGCCCGGCGAGCGGTCGGCCCCGCAGGGCCGCCAGCGCGTCGGCGGTACGAACCGCCTCGATCACGTGCGCGCTGGACACCGGCAGGTCGGCCCGGCGCAACTCGGCCGCGACCCGGGTGAACCAGCGGGTCACCGGCCGGTCCGCCGCGGTGAAGAGGTGGTGGTACCAGCCCGGCGACGTGATCCCCGCCCCGTACCCGGAGGCCTGCGCGAGCCGGGAGTGCGTCCAGGGGACCCAGGTCACCGCGGCCTTCCGCCGGGGCAGACCCTTGAGCAGCGCGGCGTCCCGGGAGGCCGTCGGCAGCGGCTCGGTGAGGGCGGGGGCGTGCCAGGCGCCGCACACCACGGCCACCCTGCCCGCCCCGCCGCGCAGCACCTCCCGCAGCACCCGGCGCATGTACGCCTCGCGCCGCTCCTCGAGCGCAGCTCCGGGCGGCTCCGGTGACGATGGGGTGCCCTCGCGGACGGCGGCCATCGCGGCGGTCAGCGCCGGGAACGGGCCCGCTCCGGGGAGCCCGGACATCGGGCGCTGCTCCACCAGGTCGTCCCACCACCGCTCCGGGTCGTCGTGCCCGGCGGCCGCGGCGAGGGCGGCGATCGGATCGGTCCGGACCCCGCCGGCCGGAGCCGGCTCGGGCTCGGCGAGGACCGCTGTCGACGGCAGGTCGCAGAACCGCACCCGAGCGCCGTGCGCCAGCCCCCAGCGGATCGCCTGCCACTCCGGCGAGAACACCGCGAACGGCCAGAAGACCGCGTGAGCCGGCCGGTCCACGGCGTACGCGAGCAGGGCCACCGGAGGCTCGAGCTCGGCATCGGCGACCCACCGGAGCAGCTCGTCGGCGTCCGCCGGGCCTTCGACCAGGATGGTGTCGGGGCGGAGCAGCTCGAGCGCCGCCACGACGCTGCGGGCCGACCCCGGCCCGTGGTGCCGGACGCCGAGCACCTCCACCGTGGGGACGGCGGCCACAGCGGTCACCGAGGTGACCGCCGTCGCCGGCGCGACCGCCACCCGGCGCTCACGGAGCCACCTGGCGGCAGGCCCGGTAGAAGTCCCCCCAGCCGGGCCGTTCGCGGACCACGGCCTCCAGGTACTCCGTCCAGGCGACCTGATCGGCGACCGGGTCCTTGACGACCGCTCCGAGGATGCCACCGGCCACGTCGGCGGCGCGCAGCACGCCGTCGCCGAAGTGAGCCGCCAGCGCCAGGCCGTGCGTGACGACCGAGATCGCTTCGGCGGTCGACAGCGTGCCCGAGGGCGACTTCACCGTCGTCCGGCCGTCAGCGGTCGCCCCCGACCGCAGCTCGCGGAAGACCTGTACCACGCGGCGGATCTCGTCCAGCGCCGTGGGCATTTCGGGCAGCTGCAGGACGCGGCCGAGCTGCTCGACCCGGCGGGCGACGATGTCGACCTCCTCGTCCTGTGAGGCGGGCAGCGGCAGCACGACGGTGTTGAACCGTCGTCGCAGCGCCGACGACAACTCGTTCACCCCGCGGTCCCGGTCGTTCGCGGTGGCGATGACCGTGAATCCCGCTCTGGCCTGCACCTCGATGCCCAGCTCAGGCACCGGTAGCGCCTTCTCGGAGAGGATCGTGATGAGCGCGTCCTGCACGTCGCCGGGGATCCGGGTGAGCTCCTCCACCCGGGCCACCCGCCCCTCCCGCATCGCCGTCAGCACGGGCGACGGGACCAGCGCCGCCTCCGTCGGCCCCTCGGCGAGCAGCCGCGCGTAGTTCCAGCCGTAGCGGATCGCCTCCTCCGTGGTGCCCGAGGTGCCCTGCACGAGCAGGGTCGAGTCACCGGACACCGCCGCGGCAAGGTGTTCGCTGACCCAGGTCTTCGCGGTACCCGGCACGCCGAGCAGGAGCAGCGCCCGGTCCGTGGCCAAGGTTGTGACGGCCACCTCGATGAGCCGGCGCGGCCCGACGTACTTCGGGCTGATCACGGTGCCGTCGCCGAGCTCGCCGCCGAGGAGGTACGTCACCACGGCCCAGGGCGACAACCTCCAGGACGGCGGCCGCGGCCGGTCGTCCGCTGCCTGCAGCGTCGCCAGCTCCGCGGCGAAGGCCTGCTCCGCGTGCGGGCGCAGCAGGTCGGGGACGGCGGCCGGGGTCGGTGTCACTGCAACTCCTCGACGATCGTGCGGCGGAGGGTCACGAGCTCGGCCGCCGCGGCGGCCAGCCGCCGGCTGGCCGACATCGGGGGCCAGCGGTCAGCCAGCTCGCGCAGCGGGACGGCGGCCGGGCCGGGCAGACGGCGCGCCGCCAGCTCGAGCACGGCCCGGCCGTCAGGGTCGTCGAGCCGGGGCCGGTCGTCGAGCCAGCCCAGCACCACCACGGTGACCTCCCGCGGCCACGGACCGGGCAGCGCGCGGAGCAGCGCGGCCAGCGGGATCGGCAGGTCGCCGTCACGGACCGCGGCGGCGACCCGAGCGGCCCGGCGGCGTTCGGGCAGGACGCCGAGCAGCGCGTCGACCGTGCCGGTCAGGTCGGGCAGCGGGCCGCGCACCGTCGCGGGCGCCCTGCCGGGAGCGGACCCGGACGGCGGCGGTGCGCCGAGCAGCGCCTCCGCCCAGCGGACGTCGTGCTCCCGGGCGGCGGCCCGGGCCCAGCCGAGCCAGAGGACCGGCCCCCAACCGTCGGCCACCTCGAGCTCCACGACGGCCGCCGGGTCGGTGCCCAGCCCGGGGACCCAGGTGCGCAGCGGGGCCGCCGCGACCACGTGCAGGAGCAGCCAGCCGCCCGGACCGGCGTCGGGGGCGAGGCGGGCCGGCAGCGGGATCTGGTCGCGCGCCATGGCCTGGTCGTCACCGCCAGGGACCGAGACGACCAGGCGGGCCGGCGGGCCGCCCGGCCTGGGCGCCCCGGGCCCGCCCTCGCGGCGAACGGCGCGCCTCGCCCGCTCCGCGGCCCGCCGACCGAGTGCCGACCCCGGTAAGATCGTCAGCAACCGCGCCGCCGTCGCCCGGACGTCGCTTCGCCGGTCGTCGAGACACCGCTCCAGGAACGGCTCGTCGGCGAGGCTCAGCCCGTCGGCCAGGACGCCGAGCAACCCGGCGCGCTCCGCGGGCGCCTCCCTGGCCCAGCCGGCCGCCAGCTTCTCGCGGGCGGCCGCGGCGTCGCCCGCTCGCAGCCCGGCGAGCCAGGCCAGGCGTTGCGGCGGCGTACCCAGCTCCCCGTCGACCGCTCCGGGCGCGCCCCCCGCCGCGCCGGGCATGGCCGCCGCCCAGTCCGGCCGGTGCCGAGCGAGCCAGCGGCCCCGGGGTCCGCAGGCCTCCGCGATGGCGGAGGCCAACGCCGGAACGCGGACCGCGTGGTCGAGCAGCCGGGGCAGGGCATGCTCCGGAGGCCGCACCCCGCGCAGGGCCGCGGTGGTCAGCCAGAGCTCCAGCAGCTCGTGGTCGGCGCCTCCGAGCAGGTCGCCGAGCCGGGCCGCGGCGGCCGGGGCGGCCGCCCGACGGGGGTCTGGTGGGGACGGCTCGGGCAGCGGGCGCGGCGGGGCACACCGGCGCCCCGCCCGGCCCAGGACCGTGGCGAGGGCCGCGACGTCGAGCAGGTCTCCGGCGGGATCGCGGACGGCGCCCGCGGCAGCACCCGACGCCCGGTGCCGGCGGACGTCGGCGGCCGCCGCGGCGAGGACCGGCGGGAGCACCAGCTCGGACAGCTGCCGGCGCGCGGCGCCGAGCAGTGCCACCGCGGCCAGGTCGTCGAACGATCCCGTCATCGGACCACAGCGCGGAACGCCCGGACCGGCCGGACACCGCCGGGCACCAGTTCGGCCAGCAGTGACACCGGGTGGCCTCCGGACGTCGCCAGCAGCCCCCACCCCGCCTCGCCCACGGCGACCAGCGGCAGCGAGCCGGAGCCGTCCACCAGCCACCAGCCGTCGGCGTCCAGGACCGGGACGACGCCGCCGAGCATCACCGGCCAGGCACGCAACCACGGATCCCGGGCGAGCACGGCGGCCCATTCCTCCAGCGCGGCCGCCAGGCCCGGCCCCCCGGCCGGGACCGCCACCCCGGGGACGACCGCGTGCCGGGCGCCCACCAGGGCTCGCCAGGGAACGGCCCCCGGGTAGTGGTGCAGCTCGGCGTCGAGCGTGGTGCCGGGGACCAGGGAGGAGTCGAGCGGCTGGCCGGCCACCGCGAACGACATCACCACGGCCAGCCGACCGGACCGCTCCCCGCGCAACCAGACCCGGCGCGCGGTGAGCCGCTCCTCGACGTCGTCGCGGAACGCCAGGACCGCCCAGCGGTCGCGGTCCGCCGGCGTGGTCCGGACGTCGTGCTGGGAGACGTTCACCCCGAGGTGCGCGCGGACCGTGGCGGCGAACGCCGATGCCGGGTCGGCGAGCGCGACCGGCGCGGCGGACGCGAGGAGGTGGAGCAGCGCGTACTCCTCCAGGAGCCGGGCCGGCCAACCCTCGCCGGAGACCGCGATGGCCGCGAGCTGACGGACCCGGGCCGCGACCGACGGGACCTGGGCGTCGACCATCCTGGCGGCGAGGATGTCGAACGGCTGGTACCCGGCCCGGTCCGTGCCGGCGATGCCGGCGCGAACCTGGTCGTGGAGCCACTGGTCGAGTTCGGCCAGGCCGTCGAGCATGCGCCGCTCCCGCTGCTGCGCCCGCCGCCGGGCCGCCTCGGCGGTGACGGGATCGCCGCGCGCGCCGGCGCCGGCGGCCGGCGCGAGTACCTGGGCGCCCGGGGCTCGGGTGGTCATGCCGGGCACTGTAGACGCGTGCACCGACAGACCGCCGGTCGGGCGGACGGGCCCGGACGACGGCCCAGGTCGGCCCCGGGCCAAGGGGTCAGGTCGCCCCCGGCGAAGGGGTCAGCAGCCCCGGAACACCGCGGCCCGCAGGTCGGCCACCCGGGCGTCACGCCGGTCGAGCGGGGCCAGGCCCAGCGACCGCTCGATCGTGGCGAGGATCGACGTCGTGTCGTAGCCGGTGTGGTCCACGCCGGACCGGTGGAAGCCGGCACTCACCAGCATCGTCGGGATCCGGGTGCCCGGGCCGAACTGGTCGTGCGCGCCGGGGGTGTTCCCGGTCCCGGGCGGGGAGACGTGGTCCCACTGGCCGCCGAACTCGTCGTAGGTCACCACGACCAGGGTGTCCTTGGCCTCCGGGCCGCTCGTCACGGTCTTCAGGAGGTTGACGAGATGGTCGCTGCCGTCCGGCTCGCTGGCGTACCCGGGGTGCTCGTTCTCCGCTCCATAGGGCTTGACGAAGCTGACCGTCGGCAGCGTGCCCTGGGTGGCCGCGGTGATGAAGTCCTTCTCGTCCTTCAGGTGCGCCCGGCCCGGCGTGCCCGGGGCGTAGTCCTTGAAATAGTTGAACGGCTGGTGGTGGTACTGGAACAGCGGGCCGGGGGTGCCGGCCTCGGCCTCGTTCCAGCCGCCGGAGTACCAGCTCCAGCTGATCCCGTGGGCACTCATCCGGTCCCCGATGTTCGGGTACCTCGCGTCGTCGATCAGCGGCAGTTGCGGCCCGCTCCCGTGCGGGGCGCTCGCCGGCTGGATGGTGTTCACCGCGTAGTCGCCGCAGGCGACGGCGGGGTTCGCGGTCGCGCCGCAGGCCTGGGTGAGCTGCCGGTCGGCGACCGTGGTGGTCGTCGGCTTGTAGAGCGGGTAGCTGGCGTTCGGGAACCCGTTCGCGTCCACCACCGAGTGCAGCCCGGCGTCCTGGCCACCCGCCCCCGCGCTGGTGTCGACCGGGGCCCGCGCGGCGATCAGGTACTGGTGGTTGAGGAACGACCCGCCGAACGCGGCCTGGAAGAACCGGTCCGCGACCACGTAGTTCGGCGCCCCGGGGCCGTGCAGGTAGGAGTAGATCGGCAGCTTGGTGCTGTCGTAGTAGCCCTGCGTCAGGCCGGCCGCGTCGCTGCCGCTGACGTACCGGTCCTGACGGCCGCCGTCGAGCTGGTACTGCTCCTGGTAGAAGCGGTGCACCAGGTCGCGGGTGCAGCCGCCGGGCTGCCCCTGCCCGTTGAGGACGCCGTTCGCCGCGGAGACACCCGGCGACGGGCACGTCGTCGCGCCGGCCGGGAGGTAGGTGTCGATCGGGAACGGCTTGTTGGTGAAGGCGCTCGCGGTGATCCCGTGCGCGGCGTCCGTGCAGGACGACGCCAGCGGCGGCGAGGCGAGGTTGACGTCCTTCTGCAGGAGGCAGGCGTAGGAGGTCCGGTCCTGGGCGACCTGGACGGTGCGCGACGCGGGCGCGGACGACAGCCCGTCCACCCGGTCGTGCCCCACCGGCCCCCAGGTGCCGTAGAGGTTGTCGAAGCTGTGGTTCTCCTCGTAGATCACCACCAGGTGTTTGAACCCGCCCACGAGCCGTGGCGAGCGGTCGGCGACGGACGTGCCCGCGGTCTGGGCGAGGGCGGTGGGCGCGGTGGCCACCGCGGTGAGGGCGACGGCGGTCGCGGCGAGCGCGGCTCGCCCGCGCGGGCGGAGCTGCAGTGATCGAGGCACGAGGTCTCCCCGGCGTCGTGGCGATCGGACGGGGTGCAGCAGACCACGGCGCCCGGTCCGACGGAAAGGCCACTCACGCCGGTGGCCGTCACTGTTCGCCCGGCAACGCAGCGCCGTTCGCCCATTCGTTCCCCGTTCGCCGCTGTCCCCGGCTCGTGGCCGGGGCGCAGGCCGTCGTTGATGAAGCGGCGAGCCACCGGCCGTTCACGGCGGGTACAACGGACGGTGTGACCACTCGACGCACCGTCCTCACCGGACTCGCCACGGCTCCGGCCGCCGGCACCCTGACCTCCGTCCTCGCCGAGCCCGCTGCGGCGGCGGTCGCCACCGGCTCCGCCATCTCGGCCATCTCGGCCCCCTCGGCCCCCTCGGCCCCCTCGGCCGCCGACGCTGCCCGGTCCCGACGGCCCGTCGTGATCGGCCACCGCGGCGCCTCCGGGTACCGCCCGGAGCACACTCTGGCCTCCTACGAGCTGGCCGCGCGCCTCGGCGCGGACTTCCTGGAGCCGGATCTGGTCCCCACCAAGGACGGCGTGCTGGTCTGCCGGCACGAACCCGAGATCGGCGGGACGACCGACGTCGCCGGCCGGCCCGAGTTCGCCGCCCGCCGCAAGACCGTGACGTTGGACGGCACGTCGGTGACGGGCTGGTTCACCGAGGACTTCACGCTCGCGGAGCTGAAGACGCTACGGGCCGTCGAGCGGCTGCCGCAGGTGCGCCAGCACAACACGATGTGGGACAAGCGGTGGGAGGTCCCCACGTTCACCGAGTTGCTGGACCTGCGCCGCAGGTTGTCCGCCGAGCTCGGTCGCGAGCTCGGCGTCTACCCGGAGACCAAGCGCCCGACCTACTTCCAGCGGTTGGGGCTGCCCCTGGAGCAGCGGCTCGTCGACGTCCTGCGGCGCTACGGCCTGAACGCTCCGACCGCGCCGGTGTTCGTACAGAGCTTCGAGGTGACGAACCTGCGGCAGCTGCGGACGCTCGGGCTGCGGGCCCGGGCGATCCAGCTCCTGTCGGCGTCCGGGGCACCGTACGACTCCGTGGCGGCCGGCACGGGGCCGACGTACGCCGACCTCGCGACGCCGTCCGGGCTGGCCCGCGTCGCCCGGTACGCGCAGGGGATCGCCCCGGACAAGGTGATGGTCATCCCTCGGCTGGCGGACGGCACCCTGGGCACCCCGACCTCCCTCGTCGCCCACGCGCACGCCGTCGGGTTGCTGGTGCACCCCTACGCCTTCCGGGCCGAGAACACCTTCCTGCCGAAGGACTACCGGGTGGGCACGGGCGCCGACGCCTACGGCCGCGGCATCGACGAGCAGGTGACCTTCCTGGAGGCAGGGCTCGACGGGCTGTTCACCGACCAGGCGGACGTCGGTGTCCACGCCCGCGAGCGGTTCCTCGCCGGCGTCCCCGCGCGCTGAGGCCCGGGCTCGCCGGCCGGGGCGCGCCGGCGGACCCGCTGCAGCGCCGCCGCGGCGTGCAGACCCACGGACCGGGCGGCGACCGCGACCGGGTTGCGGAAGTGGAACATGGCCGCCGCCTCCTCGGACTCCTCGACTGCGGCCCGGCCGCGGGCCAGCATCTCGGCCTCGTAGCCCCGTACCGCGCCGACGATGTCGTGCTGCCGTAACTGCTCGACCAGGACCCGGGCGTCCTCGAAGGCGCTGTTGCCGCCGAGCCCCCGCTGCGGCGGCATCGGATGGGCCGCGTCCCCGAGCAGGGTGATCCGGCCGCCGACGGACAGCGGGGACGTCGGCCGGCGCGGGAAACGACTGCTGCGCAACCGGATCGGCGGGACGACCGCCTGCTCCGGCGTGGTCGCGACGAGCCGGCGCAGAGCCGGGTGCCAGGCCGGGTGCGCCAGCGCGGAGCGGGCCGCGACCAGCAGCTGCGGCCCGGATCCCACGAACGGCCCGGATCCGGGTCGCGTCCGGCGGGAGAGCGCCCACAGCACGGTCGGCGTCCGGTCCTCCCGCTCGCAGAAGGAGACGAACAACGACCACCCCAGCGGCCCGAAGTACTGCACCGCTCCGGCGCGGTTCAGCGGCAGCGCCTCGTCCCAGCCGCGATCCCGGTCGACGTGGCCGCCCAGGCTCTCGATCCCCAGGTCGACGAGCTCGGGCACCGCCGCCCCCACGGACCGCAGCGCCTCGCGGACCGCGGAACCGGCGCCGTCCGCGCCGACGACCAGGTCGGCCCGTTCGCGGGATCCGTCACCGAACCGGAGACGGACGCCGTCGCCATCCTCGTGCAGCGCGGTCAGCCGGCGCCCCCACCGGACGTCGATCCCCTCGGCGAGATGCCGGCGCAGGGCCGCCCGGCGGACGGTCCGGGCGCCGGACTCGGCCGGAAACCGCAGCAGCGGCCGCATTCCGGCCGAGGCGAAGGCGAAGCCCTCGCCGACTCCGGCGACCTCGACGTGCGCCAGGCAGGAGAACCGGTCCGCGGGCAGCAGCGCGGCGAGCGCGGCCGTCCCGGTGCCGTTCAACGAGATCCGGTAACCCTGCTCCCGGCTGTCCGGGGCGGGGTCACGTTCGTAGACCGTGACGGGCTGACCGGCGCGGGCCAGCCCGTGGGCGAGGGCCAGGCCGCCGAGGCCGGCTCCGATGACGGCGATGACGGGTGCGTGTGGCGTGGACATGCCTCGAGGCTAAGGATCACCGCTCGGGGTGGGCTTGAAGGAAACGGCCGGGTCGTCGGCACGCAGGCGCGCGACCACGGCGGTGGGTGGCGCTCCGGTGAGGTCGCGCACCTGGCGGGTCAGGTGGGCATGGTCGGCGAAGCCCAGCCGGGTGGCCAGCTCGGTGAGGTCGGCCCCGGGGTCCACGGCGAGGTGACGGAGGACGGCCTGCACCCGGACGATCCGCGCGAACCGCTTCGGGCCCATCCCTACCCAGGCGTCGAACAGCCGACTCAGGTGGCGTGGGCTCGCCGCGGCCTGGCGGGCGAGCGCTGCGACGTCCACGTCCCCGGCCCGGTGCAGGATCGCGCCGAGCGCTGTCCGCACCCGGTCGTCGATCCGGTCCGGCGGGACGAGCCGGGCCGCCAGGAACGTGTCGACCAGGGCGAGCCGGGCCGGCCCCGGTTCGGCGGCCGCGACCCTGGCGGCCAGCTCGTCCGCGACCGGCCCGACGACCTCGGCCAGCGGGGTCCAGCCGGCCGGCAGCGAGCCGACGTCCGTGCCCAGGACCGGCAGCGCGGCACCGGGCAGCAGGCTCACCCCGAGCAGACCGACCGGACGCTCGTGGACGTAGCGCTCGGGCCGGGTCAACGCGCCGGTGACGTAGACCGCCGGCCGGGCACCGAGGTCGAAGGTGACGTCGATGAGCCCGTCCGGGATGACGGTGACGACGGCGGGCGGCCGGTCCACCTCCAGCGTCCAGTACGACTCGACGACGGGACGCAGATCCGGGTCCGGCGCGTACCGGGCGAAGTGAAGCCCGGCACCCGGCAGGACCGAGATCCTCGGCACGCCCTCCGGCATCGCCATGACCGCCCTCCCGCCCGCGCCGGAGCGCCGCCCCCCGAGTGATCGCGGCCGGAACGTGACCGGCCCGACGGACAGCGAGTGGATAAAGTACCGCTCGTGCCGAGCGTCGCCGGACCCCCGGTCGTGGCCCTGCTCGCCGGGGTCACCGAGTACCACGCCAGGGTGCTCGTCGGGGCCTCCCGGGCACTGGCCCGCCGTGGCGTCCCGCTACTGCTGGTGACCGACGCGCCGCTCGGTTCGGGGCGTCCGCCGACGCTGGCGGTGGACCTGCTCCACCGCGGTGGTGCGCGCGGGGTGCTGGTGCTGGCGGACGGCGCGGCAACGGACGGCGCTCGCCTCGCCGACGTGCTGGCCCGCCTGCCGGCGGTCACGCTCGGGACGCTACCCGCCGGGGTGCCGCGCGTCGTGGTCGACCCGGCGCCGGGCATCCGTGAGCTGGTCCGGCACCTGGTGGAGGAGCGGGGGGTGCGGCGCGTCGTCCTGGCACCCGCCCGCACCGAGCGACCCGACACGGCCGTCCGGGAGAGGATCATGCGGCAGGAGCTGGCCCGCCGCGGCGTCCCGGTGGACGACGGGTCGCTCACCGACCGGCTGGCCCGCGCGCCTCGCCCACCGGCCCGACCTCCCGGTCAGGCGTCCGGCCCGGGCGGCTGGGACCACCCCGGGCAGGACATCGACGCCGTGGTCGCCCTCGACGACCCGGCGGCGTTCGACGCCCTCGCCACGCTCACCGACCGGGGACTGCGGGCGCCGGACGACGTCCTGCTCAGCGGGTTCGGCGACACCCAGCAGGCGAGCCTCAGCTGGCCCGCCCTGACCAGCGTCGATCCGGGCATGGAGGAGCAGGGGGAGCAGGCGGCCCAGACCTTGCTGCGGCTGGTGGACGGCGAGCCGGCCGCTGATGTCGTGGTCCCGTCGCGGCTGGTGGTCCGGGCCTCGACGACGGTGGACGTGGCGGCGGTGCTGGCGTCCGGCGACGCGGACCGGTTCGCGGCGCTCCCTGGCGTCCGACTGGTCGAGGGCCGGCCGATGACGGGACTGCCGCACCTGCTCGGCGCGCTCGGCGGCCTGGCGCGCACCGCCCGAGCCCTGCAGTCCCGGGTGGCCCTGCAGGTCGACACCCTGCACCTGAGTTGGACGACGTCCGGCACCAGCACCCTCGCCCAACTGGTGGAGACACTCGGGCCGGCCCTGAGCCGGCTGCGGGTGCCACGGTGCTTCGTCGCCGTCCGGATGCCGACGGGTGGTGGTGCGGAGCAGAGCTGCCGACTGGTGTTCAGCTACCGCCAGGGACGGGCCGAGCCGGTGCCCGCCGAGGTGTTCCCGCGTCACGACCTCCTACCGGCCGCGTTGCGGCCGGAGCTCGGGCACGGCGTCCTGCTGCTGCAGTCGCTGTCGGCGAGCGGCCGTGAGCGCGGCCACCTGCTGGTCGAGCCTCCCCCGGACGCTCCGCTGCTCACCGAGGCGCTGCGCAGCGACCTGACCCGCACCCTCGACCGGCTGCTGGACACGCAGGAGGCGGTGGGCCGTGCCGCCGTGCTGGAACGGCTGCTCGCCGCCCAGCACCTCGAACGGGCCGGCGATCCCCGCGGGCTGGCCCGCGACGGCCTGACCGGGATCGCCAGCCGCACGGCTCTCCTGCAGCGACTGGCGAAGGAGCCGGCCGCGGGGATCGTCGAGGGAGCGCTGCTGCTGGTCGACCTCGATCTCTTCCAGGCGTTCAACGACCGGTACGGGCCACCGGCCGGGGACGCGGCGCTCCGGACGGTCGCGTCCTGCCTGCGCCGCGCCGTCCGCGACCCGGATGACCTGGTCTGGGGCGATGGCGGCGACACGTTCGCCGCGCTGCTGCCCGGGGCCGGTGCGGGCGAGGCGCTCGCGATCGCCCGACGGTTCCAGGCGCTGCTCGCCGAGGCGTCGATCCCCCATGAGGAGTCCTGGGTGGCCCCGGCGCTGACGGCGAGCGTCGGGGTCGCGGTCACCGACGCGACGCCGCCGACCGCGGCCGCCGACCTACTGGCGGCCGCCGGCCGGGCGCTGCATCGCGCCAAGCTGGCCGGCCGGGGGCGCGTCGTGCTCGCGGGCAGCCCCGGCGCCCGGCGGCAGCTGGGCGCCGGGACCAGGATCTGGCCGCCCAGCCAGGACCGTCAGCGGTCCGACACCGGCCTGCCGCGCTCCGACATCGCCTCGTCGCCCGGCCGGCCGGGCTGAGCCTCCGGCGGGTCCGGGGTCCGGGGTCAGCGCTGCCGGGGAAGCACGCCCTCGGCGGTGGTCCACGGGTTGGGCGGCGCGCTCAACCGGCGGTAGCCGTCGAGAACCCCGAGCACGCACTCCCGGTACACCTCCGGCTCCAGGTCGGTCCGGTAGCTGGCGATCCAGGCGAGGCACTCGCGGGCCAGGTCGCCCGGCTCGGCGGCAAGTTCGCGGTTGGCCAGGACGTGCTCACGGGCGGCGGCCCGGTGATCGGTCGACCGGTCCGGCAGCCCGGCGTCGGCCGCGACGTGGGCAGTGAGCAGGTCCTTCAGCCCGGCGAGCGCGGAGTACGCCTCCCGCAGCGCCGCCCGGGCCTCGCGGCCGGGCGCGACGCCGGCACGGTACTCCAGGCGCCCGTACTCCTGGACCGCCCCGAACACCTCGTCGAACTCAGCGGGATCCAGCCGCATCGCCGTCGTTCCTCCACTCGTCGCCGGTCGCCCCGGGCCCGGGGCGCCTGCTGAGGTTTCGGACGACGGCGCCCGCGGCTGGAGCGACGGACGCTCACCGGTGTGTCGCCTCCCGACCTCACGCGCGACGCGGGCCGTAGAGGAGGAGGATCGGTTCCGTGACCACGATGAGCCCGGTCCCGGTGTCGATCCGGAACCGGACCGGCCCCACCGGCACCGCGTCGATCGTGAACCCGCCGACGCCGTCCGTCGCGACGCTCCACGACTCACCGTCGTGATGGCAGACGACGGTGCCCGGCTGCGGCGGCACCAGCCGCCCCCGGACGCCGGTCGCGCGCACCTCGACCTCGAGCGTCAGCCGGGTGGACACGAACGTCAGCACCCGCGTCGGGAACCGGGCCCGGTCCGCGGCGGTGTCGGGCCCGCCCCACAGCGCGGAGTCGAACCGCAGGGCGGAGTCGAACCGCAGTCGGGCCAGTTCCGGATCGTCGTCCCACCACGAGGGCGGAGCGGACATGTCGATCTCCGTTCGGACGCTCACGACAACCGGAGTCCGGCGCGGCCCTTGCTGATGCATCGGATCCGCACCAGGTACGCCCCACCGAGTATCGAGCGGGTCAAGGCCGGGTAGACGACCAGACCGGCCGATGAGTAACCGCTGGCCGCGACGTCGCGTTGAACTCTTGATGGCGAGATATCGGATGCCACTGTCAGCGAACGTCCGGAGGTCCTCGGTGGGACGAACCACTCCGATGCCGGGAGCGGGGACCGTGCCGAGCCAGGCCTCGGAGCCGAGCGTGTCCGGACCGATCGGGATCACGTCGACCGGCTCGGTCGGGGTCGTCCCCTCGACCGACGCGCTGCGTCGCGTCCGGCCGGCCGACGCGCCGAACCGGCGCGTCCCGCTGTCCGGACCGTTCTCGCTCGTCGCGCCGCTCGATGAGACCGTGCGCACGAAGATCGTCCCCACCGACACGTCCGCTTCGTGGGGGCCGTCCCACGCCTCGGCGCGCGCCGGCTGGGCCGACCGGGCCTGGGCGACCGTGCGGGCCTGGGGCCGCCCGCTGCACCGGACCAAGGGTCACCACCGGACCGACGGTCCCCGCCGGGCCAAGCGTCACCACCGGACCGAGGGCCCAGGCCGGACGCGGCCGCTTCGCCCCCTCCGCGAGACCTTCCCCGCCCGCGACCGGACGTCGACCGGGGACCATCAGGCCCCCGATGCGAACCCGCTGTTCGAGAGCCGGCGGGCGACGCCCGACCGGTTTCTGCCGCCTGCCGCGGCGGCCGCACCGGCGACGCGGTCCGGGGCGGAGCGGGCGGAGCCCGCGGACACGGCCAGCGCCCGGCCGGCGTGGGCACGCGCGCCCTGGTGGCGCACGGCGGCGGCGGCGGCCGTGCTCGCCAGCCTCGGCGCCGTGGTCGCGCTCTGGCTCGCCGGCGGGGCCGCCGGTGACCTGCTCGGCCTGGGCACGATGGCGGACGTCGGCGAGGGCGTGGTGAGCATCGGCCGGCTGGCCGGCCTGGTGGCCACGGACCTGCTGCTGGTCCAGGTGCTGCTGATGGCGCGGATCCCGGTGGTGGAGCGAGCGTTCGGCCAGGCCGACCTGACCCGCCGGCACCGGGCCCTCGGGGCCACCTCGTTCACCGCACTGCTCCTGCACATCGCGCTGCTGACGCTCGGCGAGTCCCTCCACAGCGGCCTGGGGCCGCTGGGCCAGTTCCTGCAGTTCGTCCAGGACTACCCCGGCGTGCTGCTCGCCTCGGCGGGGGCCGCGATCCTCGCCCTCGTCGTGCTGACCAGCCGCACGCTCCGCAACCGGCTGCGCTACGAGGTGTGGCGCGCCGTCCATGTCTGGTCCTACGCCGGGGTCGCCCTCGTGGTGCCCCACCAGCTGCTCGTCGGCCGGGACTTCGGCACCCTGCCACTGGCCCGCCTCTACTGGTGGACCCTCGCCGGGGCCACCCTCGCCGCCGTCCTCGCCTGGCGGGTGCTGCGCCCGCTGCGGCTCAACCTGCGGCACCGCCTGGTCGTCGAGGACGTCGTCGTCGAGTCGCCGGACGTCGTCTCGATCCACCTGGCCGGCCGCGACCTGGAGGCGCTGGGGGCCGTCGCCGGCCAGTTCTTCACCTGGCGCTTCCGGCACGGCCGGTGGGGTTGGCTGCGCCGGCACCCGTTCTCGCTCTCCGCCGCGCCGACCGCCGACCGGCTGCGGATCACCGTCAAGGACGTCGGCGCCGGTACCCACTGGGTGAGCTCGGTGACGCCTGGCACCCGGGTGATGTTCGACGGGCCGTTCGGTCGCCTGCACGCCGGCGTGCGCACCCGGCAGCAGGTGACGCTGATCGCCGCCGGGATCGGGATCACACCGCTGCGGGCCCTGCTGGAGGATCTCGACACCCGGCCGGGCGATCTCACCCTCATTTACCGCATCACCAGCGCCGAGGAGGCCGTCTTCGAGGCGGAGCTGCGCAGGTTGGCGGCCACCCGCGAAGCCGCGGTGCACGTGCTCGTGGGACCGCGTCGGGTGCTGCGCCGAGGCGCGTCCTGGCTCCCCGCGGCGGCGGGTTCGGTGAGCGACGTCGAGGCCCTGCGCCTCCTGGCCCCCGGCATCATCGAGCACGACGTCTACGTCTGCGGCCCCGAGGCCTGGCTCGACGCCCTGCTCGCCTGCCTGCACCGGACCGGCGTCCCGGCTGCGCAGATCCACACCGAACGGTTCACCTGGTCCGACCCCCACCAGCCGCACCCGGCTCTCCCGCTGCGCCTGCTGCGCCTGCTGCACCTGCTGCGCCGGGTCGCCCAGCCCCCCGCCCGCCTCTCCGGCCGGGCTCTCGACCCCCCGATGCGCCAGGCGCGCCGGGCAAGCTGGTGGTTCCTCCGCGCGGCGCGGCCCACCCGCTGAGCAGGCCAGGAGGCCCCATGGCTGAGCAGGCCAGGAGGCCCCATGGCCCGGGCCGCCGCGCGCCGGTAGCGTCCCCGGTGCGGGGGTGGGGCCCGCACCGGCATCCTTTCCCGCGCCTGGGCTCCCTGCCGAGGTCTGCCCGGACACCGGTACAGTGACCGCCCGGCGGGAGGAGGCGGAGGCTCGGGTGAACGTCGGTCTGGAGGCGCTCGTCCAGCACCTGGCCGAGGCCACTCGGGACGGCCGGCTCGGCACCGCGGACCACGCCGTGCTGCTCCGTCGGCTGCACCGCTGGGGGCCGGACCTCCTGGACGGGCTGCAGGTGTACTCCGGCGACCCGATCCGGCGCAGCACCCTGGCGAACCGGGTGCTCGACCTGGTGATCACGGCCCACTCCGGACGCCGCCCCGCCCTGCGTGAGCTGGACGAGCGCCGGACCCTCCGCCCGGACTGGTTCTCCGGCCCCGACCAGGTGGGCTACGTCTGCTACCCCGAGCGGTTCGCCGGCACCCTCGCCGGGGTCGTCGCCCGAATCGAGTACCTGCGCGAGCTCGGCGTCACCTACCTCCACCTGATGCCGCTGCTGGAATCCCGCCAGGGCCCGGATGACGGCGGGTACGCCGTCCTGGACTACCGGCGGGTGCGCCCTGACCTGGGCACCATGGACGATCTCGCCGCCCTGGCCGACGCGCTGCACGACAGCGGCATCGCGCTCACGCTCGACCTGGTGCTCAACCACGTCGCGGCCGAGCACGCCTGGGCCCGCGCCGCGGTGGGCGGTGACGAGCACTATGCCGGGTACTTCCTGACGTATCCCGACCGCACCGAGCCGGACCGCTACGAGGCCTGTCTGCCGGAGGTGTTCCCCGACTTCGCCCCCGGCAACTTCACCTGGGTGCCCGAGTTCGACGGCGGTCGCGGGCGCTGGGTCTGGACGACGTTCAACGCCTACCAGTGGGACCTCGACTGGGCGAACCCGGACGTCTTCTGCGAGCTGCTCGACGTCATCCTGTACCTGGCCAACGTGGGCGTGGACTCCCTGCGGCTGGACGCCATCGCCTTTCTCTGGAAGCGACTCGGCACCAGCTGCCAGAACCAGCCCGAGGTGCACGACATCGTCGCCGCGCTGCGCGCCGCCGTCCGGATCGCCGCGCCGGCCACCCTCTTCAAGGCGGAGGCCATCGTGTCTCCGGAGGATCTGCCCGCCTACCTCGGCACCGGCCGGCACGCCGGGCGGGTGGCCGACCTTGCCTACCACAACAGCCTGATGGTGCAGCTCTGGTCCACGGTGGCCAGCGGCGACGCCACCCTGGCCCGACACGCGCTCGCGCTGCCGCCGCCGAAGCCGGTGACCACGGCCTGGGCCACCTACCTGCGCTGCCACGACGACATCGGGTGGGCGATCTCGGACGCCGTCGCGGCAGCCGCGGGCCTGTCCGGACCGGGGCACCGGGAGTTCCTGTCCCGGTTCTACAGCGGGCGCTTCCCGGGGTCGTTCGCCCGAGGGCAGATCTTCCAGGCGAACCCGCAGACCGGTGACGCCCGGATCAGCGGCACGCTCGCCAGCCTCGCCGGCCTGCAGGCCGCGCTGGAGGCCGACGACGTGGTCGGCGTGGATCTGGCGCTCGGCCGGATCTTCCTGCTGCACGCGGTCGCGTTCGGGTACGGCGGGATCCCGCTGATCTACATGGGCGACGAGGTCGGGCTGCGCAACGACGACTCGTATCTGGCCGACCCCCACCTCGCCGCCGACAACCGCTGGCTGCACCGCCCGTGGATGCCCTGGGAGGACGTCGAGCGGCGACACGACCCGACCAGCGTCGAGGGCAGGGTGTTCGCAGGGGTACGGCATCTGGTGACCGTCCGCCGGTCGTTGCCCGCCCTGCACGCGGCCGTCGAGAGCGTTCCGCACGACGTCTCCACCCCGGCGGTGCTGACCCTGCTGCGCCGGCATCCGGCCGGCACCCTGCTCCAGCTGTACAACGTCACCTCGCGGTGGCAGCCGGTCGCCGGCGAAGCGGTCGCCCGGCACCTCGGCGCGCTCGCGGGCCATTGGTGGGAACGGCTGTCGGCGTTCGCCCCCCGGCCGGACGGCGACGGCCAGGTGTGGCTCCCGCCGTATGCCGCGTGGTGGCTCACCGCCGGCTGACCGACCTCCCGCGGGCAGCCGGGCAGGTCTGCGAGGATCAGGGTGTGTCCGACATCACCGATCCCTCCCCCGACCCGATCGCATCCCCCACCGACCCGCCGCGTCCCGAGGACGCTCATCGCTGGATCACCCTGGAACGCCTGGACCAGGGCGTCTACCGGGCCCGCAACCCGCGCGGCGTCGAACTGCGGTTCGGGAGCAAGGCCGACGACGCCTTCTCCCCGGTCGAGCTCCTCCTCGCCGCCATCGCCGGCTGCTCCGCCGTCGACGTGGACGTCGTCACCGGACGACGGTCCCCGGCCGAGGTGTTCCAGGCGCGGGTCGACGCCACCGCCGTCCGGGAGAACGGCAACCTGCTCAAGGACATCACTCTCACCTTTCGCGTCAGCTTCCCGGACGGCGAGGCCGGGGACGCCGCCCGGGAGATCCTGCCGCGCGCCGTCCAGACGTCGCACGACCGCACCTGCACGGTGTCCCGCACGATCGAGGCCGGCACGCCCGTGACGGTGCGGATCAGCTGAGAGTCACGCTCGCCGAATGGACCTTCGATTCTGCGGACAATCGGCTCGTTCTGTGCTTGATTGCCCATGACGTAGCTTTGCGAGCAGGTTTGCCTGAAGATCACAGGGTCCGCCGCAAGCGGCCCGCACGGCTCGGAGACCGCATGACGCCTTGCCCACCCTGGGTTCCGGAGGGGGTCGACCCCGGCCGTCCGGCCGTGCCCGCGACCGAACGCCTCCCCTGCCGGACGGGGGTCGCGCAGCTATCATGACCGGCCTGTCCGGCACCCGGGACGAGGTCGTCCAGAGCCTCTCGCTCGCCTGGCGCAAGGCGCTGGCCGAGGCGAGCGGCACGATGCGGGACGGCGACGCCCGGGTGTCCGCGGACCTGCTGGCGGTCGCCTGCGCGACCGGCGTGACGGAGCCGGGGAGCGCCGAACCGGCGGCGGGCCGCGCCGCCCGGCTGATGCTGGAGACCAGGCTGCCCGGGCCACAGGCGGTCCGCGCCGCCGTCTCGGCGCTCACCGCTGTCGAGGGCGGGCAGAGCTTCCTGGGGCCGCTGCTCGCCCGGTACACCGCGGCCGCCCAGCGCCAACTGCTGGAGCACCAGAACGCGTTGCACCACGCCGTCCACACCGCCCGGGACCGGGCCGAGCGCGCGCTCCGCGCGTCCGAGCTGCGCTTCCGCGCGATCTTCACGGAGGCCGCCGTGGGGATCGCGATCCGCGACTTGAGGGGGCACATCATCGACGCGAACCCAGCCCTGCTGACCATGCTCGGGTGCACCCTGGAGGAGCTGCGTCGGGCGGATCCGCGTGAGCTCACCCACCCGGACGACGGCGAGGACAACGCCCGCAACTACCGGGCCCTGGTCAGGGGCGAGGTCGACAGCTTCCGGACGGAGAAGTGTTACACCCAGCGTGACGGCCGGGTGCTGTGGACCAACCTGACGGTCTTCCTGATCCGCAACGAGGACGGCTCCCCCGCCTTCGACGTGGCCCTGGTCGAGGACATCACCGCGCGCTACGACCTGCAGGCCCGGCTGCTGTACCAGGCCACGCACGACGCGCTGACCGGGCTCCCGAACCGCCCGCTGTTCCTGCGCCGCCTGGAGGAGGTCGTGGCGGACCCACGACCCGGCACCCGGGTGGCGCTGTGCTTCCTCGACCTGGACGGCTTCAAATTCCTCAACGACGCCCGCGGCCACCTGGTCGGCGACCAGGTCCTGCGGGTCGTCGCCCGGCGCCTGGCGCAGGTGGCCCGACGCACCGGATCCCTGCTGGCACGGCTGGCGGGCGATGAGTTCGTCGTCCTGCTGACCTCCGACCCGGACGGCGTGCGCCCGATCGACCTCGCCCGCAGCCTGTTGGCCACCCTGGACGCCCCGATCGACGTCGAGGGGCAGCTGCCGGTCGTCGTCCGGGCGAGCATCGGAGTGGTCGAGGTGCGGGCCGGTGAGGCGGTCGCCACGGACCTGCTGCGCGCCGCCGAGCTGGCCCTGCACGCCGCGAAGGA
>DATDMG010000295.1:0-13254 GCA_036518955.1 Kineosporiaceae bacterium
CTACGACCTGGTCTGGGTGCCGCGCCCGCCGCTGTCGCGGCGCGCCCTCGGCCTGGACGGGTCCGTTCCTCGCGCCGTCCCGAGCGACCTGGTGGCGATCGCGCTGTCCCGGTCGGTGCCCGCCGACCTGGCCGAGAAGACCGTCCTCGTCGCGATCGTCGCGCTCGCCGTCCTCGGCGCCCACCGGCTCGGGCGCCGGGCGGCGGGCCTGGGCGCGGTCGGCGCGGCGACGGCGTCCCTCGGCTACGCCTGGAGCCCCTACCTGGCGGAACGGCTCGTCCTCGGGCACTGGGCGCTGCTGCTCGGGTTCGCCGCGCTGCCCTGGGCGCTGGACCGCGCGGTGTCCGGGCAGGTCGTAGGGGCCTGCGCGTGGACGGCCTTGGCGGCCGCGGGCGGGGCCAACGCCGTCCTGGTCTGTGCCCCGGCGGTGGCTGTCGTGCTCGCCTGGCGGTCCCCGCGGTGGCGGGCGCTCGCCGGTTACGTCGGGTTCTGCCTGGTGACGGCGCTGCCGTGGGCAGTCCCGGCAGTGGTGCGGCCCGGCGGTCTGCCCAGCGACCCGGCCGGCGTCGACGCCTTCGCCGCCCGGCCGGACTCCCCGCTGGGCGCCCTGGGCAGCCTGCTCACGCTGGGTGGCATCTGGAACGGTGGTGTGGTCCCGCCCGAGCGGCACCAACCGGTGGTGGCGGCCATCACGCTCACCGTCGTCGCGGCCGCGCTCGTGATCGGCGGGCCGGTGGTGTGGCGCCGGCCGTGCGGGCCGCCGCTGATCGCCGCCGGGGTGCTGGGGCTGCTGCTCGCAGGTGCCAGCGGCGTCCCGGTGGTGGCCTCCGCCGTCCGCGCGGTCGTCCTGCACGTGCCCGGCGGCGGTGTCCTCCGGGACGCCCAGAAGTTCCTGGCCCCCTGGGTTCTCCTGGTGGCGCTCGGCGCGGGCGCCGCGGTGGCGCGGGCGGTGCAGCGGCTGCACCGGCGGGCGCCGGTGCCGGCGCGCGTCCTCGGGGCCCTGCTCGCGTTCACACCGGTGGTGGCGCTGCCCAGCCTGGTCTGGGGCGCCGGTGGCCGGCTGCGGCCGGTCGAGTACCCGGCGGACTGGTCCCGGGTCCGGGCCGCCCTGGACGGCGACCCGATCCCGGGGAGCGTCGTCGTCCTGCCGTGGGGGCCGTACCGGCAATTCGCCTGGAACGGTTTCCGGGTCGGGCTGGACCCCGTCCAGCGGATCACCGCGCGGGACGTCGTGATGGACGACGACCTGCCGCTGCGCGACCGCGTCGTCGCGGGCGAGGATCCCCGGGCGCGGGCCGTGGCCGCCGTCCTGGCCTCCGGCTCCGACGCGGGGTCCGGCCTGTCCCGGTCGTTGGCGGACCTCGGTGCCCGGTTCGTCGTGCTGCACGCCGACGCCCCCGGTGCGGTCGCCGTCCGGACCCGGCTGCGCGGCGCCCGGTGCGTGGTCCGCGGTACCTCGCTCGAGTTGTACGCGCTCGAGGGGCCCCGGGCGGTGCGGACGGCGGGGGCTCCGGCCGCCGCGGTCCTCACCGGCGACGCCCTGGCCCTGCTGGCGGGGGCCGGCGCGGTGGTCGTCGCCCTGCCGGGGGCCCGCCGGCGGAGGCGGGTCGCGGCGTCCCGGTGACGGCTTCGGCACGACCTCTCACCCGGCGACGGTTGCCCTGCTACAGTCGGGTCCATGTCGAACGCCCTGCCGCCTCAGGTCCCGGGATCCCCGCGCGCCGACCTGCTCGGCATCGTCATCGCCGTCGCGGTAGGTGTGGCACTGGCAGTGGTCGGCATCATCGGCACGACGAGCGCGATAGCCGGTGACGGTCCCGGCAAGCCGACCAGCGCCCTGGTGAGCTACGACCAGTAGTCGGCTCATCGGCGAGGGTGATCGCCGATGAGGTGTGGCGGTGCCGCTGTCAGCCTCGCTCGCTGCGCGCCGGCGTCGTGGCGTGCCGCCCCTCGGTGGTGTTCTCCTGTGCCGCCAGCACGTCCTCCAGGACGGCCGCCATCCCCTTGGCGGTCGCGCTCCAGGTGAATCCGGTGGCGTGGGCTGCTGCGGCCGCGCGCATCCGTCGGCGTAGGTCCCGGTCGACGAGCAACTGCTCCAGCCCGGCGGCGAACCCCTGGACGCCGCCGCCGTGCACGAGCAGGCCGGTCTGACCGTCGATGATGCTCTCGGACAGGCCCCCGGCCCCGTGGAACGCCACGGACGGCGTCCCGTGCGCGGCCGCCTCGATGACCGACAATCCCCACCCTTCCTTCAGCGACGGCGCGGCCATCACCCAGGCCTCCGCCATCAGCCGGTGCTTGTCGTCCTCGTCCACCCAGCCGAGCAGTTCCACCTGGTCGCCGGCCCCGAGCCGGGCCACCAGGTCACGGAGCTCCCGCTCCCAGTAGCCTGTCCCCGCGATCAGCAGTCGGAGGCCGGGGACCCGGTCCCGCAGCAGCGCCACCGCCCGGACGGCGAGGTCGAGCCGCTTGTGCGGGACCAGCCGGGAGACCGCCAGCACGGTCGGCCGAACGGCCCGGGGTTGCGCGGGCAGGGCCTTCACGTCGGTCCCGTTGTGGACGACGCCGATGGACTCCGGGTCGACCCCGAGCTCGATCAGCTCCCGTCGCGTCGCCTCCGAGACGGCGACGTAGCGGTGGCCGCGGTACACCCGCGGGGCGACCTTCGACTCCAGCAGCCAGCCGAGCCGCGCCTGCGGCGCCGGCAGGACGACGGGCCACTGTTCGCGGTGCACGTGGTGAACCAGGTTGACGACCGGGGTCCGGGTGAACAACGGGCTGAGGAACGGCATCCCGTTCTGGACGTCGACGATCACGTCGCAGGGCGCCACCGCGCCACGTCCGAAGGCTTGGCCGGCGACCGCCAGCGCCGCCCGTGGGTAGAGCGAGAGATCCCCACCGCGGCGGACGTACCGGACGCCGAGAATCTCCTCCTCGGACGCCGCGCCGGGGTAGTCGGAACAAAGGACGGTGACCCGCCATCCGAGCTCCACGAGCCGGACCGCGACGCGTTCCAGAAATACCTCGGACCCGCCGCCCTCGGGGTGCGAGCTGTCCCGACGGTTCAGGATGAGCACGTGCCGTCCGGATGCTCCGGCCAACCTTGTCACGCGACCTCCCCGAAACATCAACGGTCGGGGCAGTCTAAGCTGACTGGAGTGGTTCCTGGGCACGGACCGTTACTTTTATTTCGATCATCGGATTGCCTTGCGATCGATCGCCACGCCGTGTCACTCTGGCCGCCGTTCATGAGGAGCGGATGGTTACTATGAGTAACTGATGGCGATGTTCTCCATGTGGCAGAAGATGCAGGGCGCCCACTTTCAGGATCACCCGAAAGCGGGCAAACGTCCAACAGGGATGGGACTATGCGGCGCACACTCGGATTCGTCGGGATCGCGATCGGAGTCTTCCTGATCGTCGCGGCGCCCCTGATCAAGTGGTATCTGGCGCCGCGAGCCGCGCGGATTCCGCTGGACGAGCACTCGGTGACGACGTCCGTGTCCGACGGTCGATCGTCAGCCTTGGACAAGGGAACGCTGAAGATTCGAACCGGCTTGACCCTGACGAACCGTTTGGTGGTTCACGGCGACGGTCCGGCGGGTTCCGGGCACACTGCCGTCTGGGACTCGCTGACCAGGCTTACCGACGCCGATGGCCTGATGATCCAGGCCTCGAAGGAGCGGACGGCGCTCGACAGGGTGTCGGGGATGGCGGTGAACTGCTGCCAGGAGCAGCTCGACGGGGTTGACGTGAGGCACGAAGGGCTGACGTTCACGTTCCCCTTGGGTACCGCAAAGAAGAGCTATCCGTTCTGGGACGCGGAAACCAAGCGCGCCTGGCCGGCGGAGTTCGGGGGCACCGAGAGCGCTTTCGGGCTGACTCTCTACCACTTCCGCCAGATCATCCCCGCGACGGACGTGGAAACTCTCGAGGCGCCCCTGTCGCTGTTGAACCAGCCGGGCCAGGGGTCGACCACCGTCCATCGGTACTACGAGAACGCCGTCGATCTGCTCGTCGAGCCGACGAGCGGGATCATCGTCCGCGGCGACCAGCACCAGATCCAGACCCTGCGGGACGGGACCGGTCGGTCGTTGGTCACCGTGGCCGACGTCAATGCCGCATTCACCCAGGACACCCAGAAGTACTGGGCCGGGCGGGCGAAGGACGCGATCTCGCAACTGGGGTTGGTCCGGGCCGTCCTGCCACTGGTGAGCTTGATTCTCGGCGTGGCCCTGGTCGTCCTCGGCACGCTCTTGATCGGGCTCCTGGGGCTCCGGGGCCCGACCGCCGGATCGCACAGCCCGGCGCGCCGGCCCGTCACGACGCCCTGACCGCCGGCCCGGCCCGGCGAAGGATCCACAGCGCGTTCCCGCTGATCCCCATGATCAGCGGGAACGCGCGGGCTCAGCTGTTGGGGCGGCGGCCGTGGTTGGCGGCGTTGCCCTTGCGGGCGCGGCGGCGGCGGGCTCGTCTGCTCATGGCGCTACTCCTCGGTGACGTGTCGTCGGGCGTCGTCGACGGTGACGGGGTGGGCCGGCGTCGACGGGCGAGCTGCCCGGTCCGGGCAGCTGTCGCGGCCTATGGTGGCACACCGGGCGGTCGGCTCCCCGGGTGCCCACGGGCGTGGGCGCCCCCGGGACGGCGGAGGCCCCGGGACAGCTCAAGCCCGGGTCCGCCGCCGCCGATGCGCAGCACGTGACCCACGAGCCGCTGTCCGTCGTGCCGTACCTGCGCGCTCTGGTGGAGCTGTACGGCTCGGATCTGCACTGCAAGGTCGGATCACCGCCCCGGGTGCGGCTGGACGGCAAGTTGCGTCGCCTGGAGGCGCCCGTCCTCACCGCGGAGGACACCGACGCGATGGCGCGTGAGGTGCTGCGGTCCGACCTGTGTGCCGAGTTCGAGTCGTCGGCGGAGGTGGACTTCGCCTACTCGGTGCCGGGGCTGGGGCGGTTCCGGGTCAACGCGTTCCACGCCCGGGGCGCCGTGGGCCTGGTCTTCCGCCGGGTGACCGTGGGCGCGGTGCCGCTGGAGGAACTCGGGCTGCCGGACGTCATCCGCACCCTCGCGTTGGAGCCGCGCGGCCTCGTCCTGGTCACCGGGCCGACCGGCAGCGGCAAGACGTCCACGTTGGCGAGCATGGTCGACGTCATCAACAGCACCCGCGAGGTGCACGTCGTCACCATCGAGGACCCGATCGAGGTGCTGCACGTGGACAAGCTCGCCATGATCAACCAACGTGAGGTGCGGGTCGACACGGACGACTTCTCCGCCGCCCTCCGAGCGGCGCTGCGCCAGGACCCGGATGTGATCCTGGTCGGCGAGATGCGGGACCCGGAGACGGTGAAAGCCGCGCTCTCCGCGGCGGAGACGGGACACTTCGTGATGTCGACGCTGCACACCACGGACGCGCAGGAGACGGTGAACCGGATCATCGACTTCTTCCCGCCGCACGACCAGAAGCAGGTGCGGCTGTCCCTCGCGTCGGCGCTGCGGGGGATCGTCTGCCAACGTCTGGTCGAGCGCGCTGACGGGCGCGGGCGCGTGGCGGTGACCGAGATCTGCGTCAACACCGGGCGCATCGCTGACGCGATCGTCGACGAGGACGGCACGTCGAGCATCGGCGCGCTCGTCGGCGAGGGCGCCTACTACGGGATGCACACCTTCGACCAGCACCTGGTCGCCCTGGTCCGGGACGGCGTCGTCCGCTACGAGGACGCCGTCGGGGCCGCCACCGCCCCGCACGACCTCACCGTCGAGCTGCGCCGGCTCGGCATCGTGGCCTAGGGCTCCCCCGGTGCCAGGATTCCGGTGCGTAGAGTGACCACGTGACCGAGCCGGCCGTAGCCCGCCTTTCCTTCGACGTCACCGCCGCGGACACCGCCGCCACGCTCGGCAGCGGCGACGTCCCCGTGCTCGCCACCCCGCGGCTGCTCGCCTGGTTCGAGGCGGCGACCTGCGCGGCAGCCTCGGCGGCGGGGGTGTTGCCGGCCGGCCGGACCTCGCTGGGCACCCGGGTCGCCGTCGAGCACCTGCAGGCCACGCCCGTCGGTGGCCGGGTGGACGTCGTCGGGGAGCTCACGCACGCGGACGGCCGGCTGCTGCGGTTCTCCGTGGTCGCCACCGACGGCGCCGGGCACGTCGTGGCGAGCGGCGATGTGACTCGCGTGATCGTGGACCGAGAGCGCTTCCTGGCCCGGCTGCTGCCCCCCTGACCCGGCGCGGCGGGGCCGACCGGCGGGCCGCGCGCGAACGCCGCGGCCGAGCGGCGCACCCCGGGCACGCTCCGGGCGTCAGGCCTGGCCGGGGTCGGCCAGCTCCAGGGCGAACGCCAGCAGCTCGACGCCCGGTACCGGGGACCAGTCCAGCTCCGGCCGGCGGGCGAAGCCGCGCCGCCGGTAGAGGCGCTGCGCGATCACCATCCCACCCTCGCTGGACAGGACCAACCGTTCCCGACCGAGGTCGCGGGCACGGTGGACGCACCACTCCAGCAGGGCCGCCCCGATCCCGCTGCCGCGGTGCGACGGCAGGACGCCGAGCATCCGGAACTCGGCCTCGCCGTCCCTCGCCAGCTCGGCCCACGGGCTGCCGGGCAGGGCGAAGGTGACGCTGCCGACGACCTGCCCGGTGGCGTCCACGGCCACCGCCACCTCTGCCTGGTCAGCCCGGGAGCGTGCGTCGGCGACGACGTCCAGGTACGCGCCGGAGCCGTGGCCGTCCGCCGCGTAGGCCGCCCGGACGGCGCTGCCCGCCGCGTCGAGCTCGGCGGCCGAGGCCGGCCGCACGGTGACCGGCGCGGCGCGACCGGTCTCCGTGCCGTGCGGCAGGTGACCTCGGACTGACCGGGAATGGGGCACACTCGAAGCCTAGAGGGGGTGAGGAGACTGCGAGAGCTCCACCGGTGTCGCCGTTCGGCCGGGTGAGCGGGCCCGTCGTCCTGGCCGCGGCAGCGGCCATCCTGTTCGCCGCCGGCAACAACCTGCAGCGCGACGCGGCCGCCAAGGTGCCTGCGGCGGGCCATGGGCCGGTCCGGCTGATGGCCCGGCTGGTGCGGTCGCCGCGGTGGCTCGCGGGGAGTCTGTGCGCCGTCGGCGGCCTGCTGTGCCAGGCGAGCGCGCTGCGCCAGGGCGGGGTGATCCTGGTCCAGGCGGTGATCGCCTCGACCCTGGTGTACTCGCTGATGATGGAGGTGGCCCTCGAGCGACGGCGCCCGTCGTCGCAGCAGGTCGTCGGCGCGGTCGCGGTCGTCACCGGGATCGTGCTGCTCGTCGGCGTCGGGCGCCCCGGGGCGGGCGGGCAGCTGACGTCGCCGTGGCGGTCCGTACCGGCCTGGCTGGCGGTCGCGCTGCTGGGTGGTGGCGCGATGTTGCGGGCCCGGCTGCGTCCGCGAGGCCGCCGGACGGCGATCATGCTCGGGGCGGCCGCCGGTGCCTGCTTCGCGGTCGACGCGGCGTTCCTGCGCGGCCTGGCCACCGCGGTGGAACCGTTCGAGCCGGTCATGCTGACGCTGAACGTCGCCGGCTTCGCCGCCGCCTCCGCCGTCGGGAACCTGACGATTCAGCGGGGCTTCCAGTTGGCGCCCCTGCGGCACGTGCTCCCCGCGATGGCCGCGACCGAGCCGGTGGCGGCGTTCAGCTGCGGCTGGCTGCTGTTCGGCGAGCGCTTGCAGGCCGGGCCGGTCGGCGTCACCGGTGTCGTGGGCGGGCTGGTGCTCATGGTTGTCGGGGTGCTCCTGTGCGCGCTGCAGGGGCCTGCCGCCCGGGCCGTCCGCTCGAACGCGGAACCGGACCGGGTGCCGTCCTGACCTGGTGCACGTCGGCGGGTCGCGTCGTGGCGGGCGGCGCCGTCGGGTGAGGATGTCCGGCGATGAAAGGGACGACGCACCGGCTGCTCGGCGCCTGCGGCGGCGCGGCGCTCGGCATGGCGATGGGCTGGGGCTGGCCGCAGATCGTCGCCTCGGGCTGGTTGGCGACGCTGACCGCCGGGGGCCCCACCTCCCCGGACGTCGACCAGCGCCTGCTCTGGACGCTCGCCGACCGGCTGTTGCCCGACGAGTGGCTCGGCAACCACGGCCCCCTGCAGCACCGCGGGATCGCGCACTGGTGGGGAGTCCCGGCCACCGTGGCCGTGGTCTCCTGGTCGACCGTCCCGCCGAGGTTCGTCTGGATCGCGTACGCGCTCATCGCCGGCTGGACGTCGCACCTGGTGGGGGACTGGTTCTTCGGCCGGTCCGGGCAGGGCCGCGGGCCGGGGATCCCGTTCGCGCCCTGGTGGAACCACCGTGGGCTCGGCCTGGCGGTCGGCGGCCTGCTGGAGCGCGTGGTGGCGGCGCTGCTCCCGTTCGTGATGCTGGTCCAAGGGTTCGTGGTGCTGCGCTCGCTGCACCCGTGACCGCACGGGTCGCTGCGCGACCGGTGCCATCGGCTGCCTCCGCCGACCGGCTGCGGCGCCGGGGCGCCCGGGACCGGGAGCGACGCCCGACCGCCGGTGGCGGGCGGCCCGGGCGCCGCGGGGGCCCGTCAGGCCGCCTTCGTCTCCCAGAAGATCTTGGAGATCTCGTCGATCTTGGCGAGCAGGTTGTCGGCCACCGACTCGTCCATGGTGCCCTTGGTGCCGCCGGCGCCGGCCAGCTTGGTGGCCTCGTTGAACAGCGCGTGCAGCTGCGGGTACTTCTCGAAGTGCGGCGGCTTGAAGTAGTCGGTCCACAGCACCCACAGGTGGTGCTTGACCAGGTCGCTGCGCTGCTCCTTGATGAGTACCGCGCGCGTCTTGAAGGCCTCGTCGTCCGAAGCGTGGTACTTGGCGATGACCGCCTTCACCGACTCGGCCTCGATGCGGGCCTGGGCCGGGTCGTAGACGCCGCAGGGGAGGTCGCAGTGCGCGCTGACCTCGGTTCCCCTCAGGGCGTCGAGGAGACGCGAGAGCATCTCTCACTCCCTTTCCTGGTGACTCGTTGGGTGTGCTGGTGGGCTTCCACCGCGAGGTCACGCTACCTGGGGCCCTGCCCTGGCGCACTCACGGGCCTGGGGCCCGGCCCGGCCGGAAGCGCCGGGGCCGCGGCCACAGCCGGGCCCGGACGACCCCCCGCAGGTCGGCCTGCGGAATCGCGCCCACCAGCCAGGAATCGACGCCGTCGGCCGGGTTGTCCCGCTCGACCCACCAGCCGCCGTGGTGGCGCCCGGCAAGCCGCTTGACCGCCTCCGGCCGGTCGCCGGGCAACCGGACGACGACCAGGCTCCCCGCGGCGGGCGCCGGGTCGCCGGCGCGGACGTCGCGCACCAGCAGCCGGTCCCCGTCCCGGAGCGTCGGCAGCATCGAGCGGCCGCGCACCACCCGCACGCTCCACCGCGACCGCTGGGTGCCGCCCGTCGCCACGGCACGACGGTACCTGCGCGAAGCCTGGCCGTTCGTCATCGCCCGGCCGGCCCGGGCGGTGCCCTCGGCCAGGCCAACCCCTCGCGTCGCCGCGGATGCTGTGGCACCATGCAGGAACGGGTGACCCCCGTTTCTTCTCGCGTGCCCCGTGACCCCACCGTGTCGCCGCGCCGCAGCCCATCGTGCCGAGACACCGCTCGACACCTCCCTCACCCGTCCTTGCCCAGGGGTCACCATGTCTGCTGAAACGCTGTCACCCGAGACGCTCTCGCCGCCGGCGCCGCTCTCGCCGCCCGCGACGCTGCCGCCGCCCGCGCCGGACCCGACCGAGCCGGTCTTCGCGCTGCACGCCGGCGGCAAGCTCGAGGTCGTTCCGCGGAGTCCGCTGCGCGACCGCCGCGACCTGTCCCTCGCCTACACGCCCGGCGTCGCCGAGGTGTCCCGGGCGATCGCCGCGGATCCTGGGCTGCTCGACGTCTACACGGGGCGCGGGAACACCGTCGCCGTCGTCAGCGACGGGACCGCCGTGCTGGGGCTGGGGGACATCGGGCCCGGTGCCGCGATGCCGGTCATGGAGGGCAAGGCGATGCTGTTCAAGCACTTCGCCGGCATCGACGCCGTGCCGATCTGCCTGGACACCACCGACGTCCACGAGCTCGTCGACACGGTCGCCCGGATGGCTCCCACGTTCGGCGGCATCAACCTCGAGGACATCTCCGCTCCGCGCTGCTTCGAGATCGAGCGGCTGCTGCAGGACCGGGTGGACCTGCCCGTGTTCCACGACGACCAGCACGGGACGGCGGTCGTCGCCCTCGCCGCTCTGCGCAACGCTGCGCTGGTGGTCGGCAAGGACCTCGAGACGTTGCGCGTCGCGATCAGCGGCGCCGGGGCGGCCGGGGTGGCGATCGCCAACATCCTGCACCGCGCCGGCGTCCTCGACGTGGTGGTGTGCGACAGCCGTGGGATCGTCGCGACCGACCGGCCCGACCTGCGCGCCGGCCACGCCGAGCACAAGGCGCGCCTCGCCCGGCAGACCAACCCGCGCCGGCTCACCGGCGGTCTCGCCGAGGCGTTGCGGGGTGCGGACGCCTACATCGGCGTCTCCGGGGGGACCGTCCCCGAGGAGGTCGTGGCCACCCTGGCGGACGACGCGATCGTGTTCGCGCTGGCCAACCCGACCCCGGAGGTCCACCCGGACGTCGCGGCCCGGCACGCCGCCGTCGTCGGCACCGGCCGCAGCGACTACCCCAACCAGATCAACAACGTCCTGGCGTTCCCGGGGATCTTCCGGGGCGCGCTCGACGTCCGGGCCACCAGGATCACCGAGGGCATGAAGCTGGCCGCGGCCACCGCGATCGCCGCCTGCGTGGACGTGCCCGGCGCCGACGAGGTCGTCCCCAGCGTCTTCGACGTGCGGGTCGCTCCGGCGGTCGCCGCCGCGGTGGCGGCCGCCGCTCGGGCGGACGGCGTCGCGCGGCGCTGAGCCGGCTCCGGAGCGCCCCGCCGCGACGGGGCGATCCCGTGGGTGAGGTGACGTCGGGCACAGTGTCGGCCGGGTGCCGCCGGGCGCGGTATCGGTAGGGTCGCGGCATGCTTGCCGCCTACGCCGCAACGATCGATGCGGAGGATCCGCTGTCCGCCCTCGAGGTCGGCGAGCGGCCCGAGCCCGGTGTCCCGGCCGGCTGGGCCAGGGTGAGGGTACGGGCCGCCAGCCTCAACCACCACGACCTGTGGAGCCTCAAGGGCGTCGGCCTCCCGGCGGACCGGCTCCCGATGATCCTCGGGTGTGACGCGGCCGGGGTGGACGACGACGGGAACGAGGTCGTCGTCCACGCGGTCATCGGCGACCCGGACTGGCGCGGTGACGAGACCCTCGACCCGCGGCGTTCCCTGCTGTCGGAACGGTTCCAGGGTGCCCTGGCGGACGTCGTCGTGGTCCCGCGCCGCAACCTGGTGCCGAAGCCGCCGGCGCTGACGTGGGAGGAGGCCGCCTGCCTGCCCACGGCCTGGCTGACCGCCTACCGCATGCTCTTCACCCAGTCGGGGCTGCAACCCGGCGCGACCGTGCTGGTGCAGGGGGCCGGCGGCGGTGTGGCGACGGCGCTGATCCGGTTGGGCGCCGCTGCCGGGCTCCGGGTCTGGGCCACCAGCCGGGACGAGGCCAAGCAGGCGCGGGCGGTCGAGCTCGGCGCGGCCGCTGCCTTCGGGGCCGGTGCCCGGCTGCCCGAGCAGGTGGACGCAGCGATGGAGACCGTGGGCGCCGCCACGTGGTCGCACTCCCTGCGCTCCCTCAAGCCTGGCGGCACCATCGTCATCTCCGGCGCCACCAGTGGGTACGACCCGCCGTCCACCGAGCTGAACCGGATCTTCTTCCGGCAGCTGCGGGTGGTCGGGTCGACGATGGGCACCCGGGACGAGCTGGAGCGGCTGATCCGGTTCTGCTCGGTGTCCGGTGTCCGACCCGTGATCGACACCGTGCTCCCGCTCGAGGAGGTGCGCGACGGGTTCGCCAAGCTGGCCGAGGGGGACGTCGTCGGCAAGATCGTGCTGACTCGCCCGGCGGCGTAGCGCCGGCTCAGGCGAACGCCCCGGCCGGCACGGCGGCCAGTACGCCCACCCGGGTCCCGAGGTTGAAGCCGTGGGCGATCGCCACCTCGGCGACGTCCGCGGTGATCTCGAGCAGCCGGGACGGCGTGACGCCCTCCGCGCTGATCCACACCAGCTCGGGGGGCAGCCCGTGAACGGCGCAGAGCGTGGCGACCGTCTGCACGTCCATCCGGTCCCGGACGACGAACCAGAAGGCGACGCGCCCCTGCCGGGCGATCGCCGCCCAGGCCTGCAGGGCGTCCGGACGGATCCGGGTCCACTGCGGCTCCCCGGAATGGGACAGCTTCGGCGAGACGACGAACCGGTGGACCCGCCGGGCCGTCACCTCCTCCGGCACCAGGGTCGCGTTGGTGTGGACCTCGATCTCGGCGCCGCGTGCGGACAGGCTCTCCAGCAGGGCCGACCATCCCGGCGTCCGCTGCTGCACGAGCGGCTCACCGCCGGTGATCAGGATCACTCGGGAAGAGGCGGACAGCGCCTCGTCGACGATGTTGTGGACCAGCCGGCGGGACAGGTCCGCCCGCAGATCCACGTGGCTGCCGTCCCACGCGTGCGGGACGTCGCACCAGCTGCAGGCGAGGTTGCACCCACCGAGCCGGATCATGCCACAGCGCCAGCCGGCGAGCGGGCCGTCACCGACGACGGTGGCAGGGAGGACCTCGGAGACCACGAGCATGTCCGGGGCTGTGGGCAGGGCCATAGCAGGAGTCCTTGTCGACGACGGCGGAGCACGGCTCAACTCCCCCAGGAGACCGACCGCGCCTCAGGTCCCGTTTCACGCTGCCACCGCCAGATGAACATCGGGTTACTTCAGGAGAATCATGACGTAGCGCGGGCTGACCATGACCGTCCGCGCCTGGCTCCGCCGACGGCAGCCGGGCGGCGTCCCTCGTCCGTCGGGCTCCACTACACTCTTGGTAACGCTCGGTCACGGCAGGACCGTCGGCGCGTCGGCCCGCCAACGGTCCCTGCCGACCGGTAGGAGGCTGCCCAGGTGGAACGGATCCGACGTCGCGGCCGCGCCCGGGTGCGGTCCGGCTGGCGACGGGTCCGGCGGGTGCTGCGGCGGCGGGGGGACATCCTTGCCGTGATCGCGGCAGGGGGCGCGGTCGGCAGCCTGGCCCGCTGGGGCCTCGGCGAGGCGATGCCGCACCGTGCGGGTACCTTTCCGTGGGCGACGTTCGCTGCCAACGTGTCCGGCTGCTGGCTCCTCGGGATCCTGATGGTCTTCGTGATCGACGTCTGGTCGCCGTCCCGGTACGTGCGGCCGTT
>DATDMG010000296.1:0-23699 GCA_036518955.1 Kineosporiaceae bacterium
ACCGTCCTGGCGACCGCCCGGTTGCTGGCCGGGACGGTCGACCTGGTCCTGGTCGGCGCGGCGTCCGCCCGGGCGGTGGCCCGGGCCCGCACGGCAGGGGTGCCGCGGGTGCGGGTGGCGGTCCCGGCGGACGCCGCGGCCCGGCACCGGATGCTCGTGTCCGCCGACCTGCTCCTGCTGGCCGAGCCGCCCGACGTGTCCGGCACGTGCGTCCCGCAGGTGCTCGTCGACTGCCTCGGCGCGGGACGCCCCGTGCTCGCCGCCACCCCGAAGGACTCCGCGGCAGCCGCGGAGCTCGATCGCGCGGGCGGCGCGGGGCTGGTCGTCGCGCCGGCGGACCCGGTGACGCTGGCCGCCGCGGTCCGTGCCCTGCACCTCGACGACGGACTCCGCGGCGCGATGGGCACGGCGGCCCTGCGCCACGCGCGACACCGGTTGGACCGCGACGGGGCGATGAGCCGCCTGGAGCGGATCCTTCAGGCGGCCCTGGCCGGCACCCGACGCCCGGCCTGACTCGTGGGCGGGGTCAAGCCGCGCGGGTGCTGCCGTCCACGTTCACGCACGGCCCGTAGCCCTCCAGCGTGAGCACCCCCGGCATGTCGTCCGCGACGATCCGCAGCGACACCCCGTTCAGGCGGGCCGAGAAGTCACGGACGAACGTGGTGCTCGGGTTGCGCTTCGTCGCCCAGTGCTGCCTGGCCAGCGTCTGGACGGCGGCGGTACCGGCGTCGAGCGCGTCCTTGCCGAGCTGCAGGTTGACGTTGTAGCCCCAACGCTGCGGCCAGGTCTGGTCGGCGGTGGTCGCCAGGCACGGCCCCTGGGTGTCGAACCCGGTGCACGCGGGCGTGGTCGAGAAGACGCCCCCGGCCGCCGACGGGCAGGCGACGTACGGCGCCTGCCTGCCGCTCGCGGGCGCACTCAGCGCGTTGACGAGCGCGCGCAGCTCGACGGCCGACTGGGTGAGCACCTGCCGGGCCCGCGCCGAACCCACTGGTCCGGCCCCCGCGGCGCCGGACCCGCCACCGCCGCCGGGGCCGCCGACCGAGCAGCCGGTGAGCGTCGCGGCGAGCACGACCACCAGGGTGCTGAAGGCCATCCGTGCGCTACGCAGCGTCAGCATGTGCGATGACTCCCTCTGCCGGCTCCGGTGTCGCCGGACCAAGGATCGCATGTTCGTCCGATGCCCCGCGCGGCGCGCCCGGGCCCGCGCCGGGGGCATGGTGGTACCGGCCGAGTCGTGGGCGTGGCCGCCGAGCAGCCGACCTCCGGAGCGAACCAGCCGTGACCCTCCTCCACGACGTTCCGCACCCCGACGTCACGATGCCGCCCAGCGCACCGGCTGCCGCCTCACGGCGACGGCTGGCGGCCCTGGGCCGGCGGGCCGTGACGGTCGTCGGCGGTGGGCTGGTGATGGTGGTCTGCAGCGCGCTGGCGGTCGGCGTCGTGAGCGTCTCCCCGCAGGGGTTCGGGTTCCGGTTGCCCGAGCTGGCGACCTCCGGGGCGCTCGCCGGCTCGGACGGGCTCTCCCCGGGCGCCCCCGCGGAGCAGGTGCCGATCACCGTGCGCAACCCCGGGACGACGTCCCTGGACATCCTCGCCGTCCGGCCGGACCTGGCTGCGCTGCCCGCGGCGTGCCCCGCGCCCGCCTGGCGGACCTCCCCGCCGCCGGACCTGCCGACCGTCGCGGCCCGGGCCGAGGCGACGCTCACCCTGCCGGTCGCGCTGGTGCCCGACGCGCCGGCGAGCTGCCAGGCGCTGACGGTCCGGATCCCGGTACGCATCGACGCGCAGCAACAGCCGACGCCGGCGCAGCCGGACTCCGGCCGGGCGGGCACGCCCGCACCGGCGCCCGCCGCCGACGTGGGCTCACCCCGGCCGGTCACCGTGGACGCGCAGGCAGAGGTCACGATCGCGACGCTCGGTACGCCGTCCGCGACGGTCGGCGTCCGCGACGGTCGCGTCGCGGTGACCCCGGTGCGGCCGGCGTCGGGCCCGGCGCCCGCCGGTTACACCGTTTCGGTCCTGGACGACGCCGGCCGGCGTACCGTCCTGTGCCCGCGACCGGTCACGGTCTGCGTCGACCCGCTCGGGACCGCGGCGACCCCCCGCCGGTACCTGGTGACCGCCCTGCTCGGCACCCGGTGGTCCCGGGACTCGACGCTGCTCACGCCGTGGGCGCCGGGGCCACCACCGGTCCCGGCGGCGACCCCGGCCGGCGCGGCGGCAGGGGGCCCGGTCGGCACCCCGGCCGGGACGCCGTCCCCGGACCGGTTCCGGGCACCGCCCCCGCCGCCTCCCCCCGGCGACCCGGCCGACCCGGCCGACCCGGCCTCCGGCGCGACGTCCGCGTCGCCGTCCGACGCCGCCCGCCGGCGCGCCGTCGCGACCGACCGACGCCGGACGGCGACGACCCGGCCGGCGCGGCGAGGGTCACGCCGGCGCGCCGCTCCGGTCGCCGTCCCCGTTGCCGAGGAGCCACCGGCGCCGCCCCGCCCGGACAGGGGCACCGCAAGCCCTGCCGGCGCTCCCCCGGAACCGACCATCCCGATCGGGAACGGCGGCTCCCCCGGGGGTGCCGCCGGCGGGTCCGGGAGCGTGCAGCCGGTCGACCCGGCGACCGCCGTCCGGTAGCGAATCCGATCGGATGACCGCATCACACCGCTTCGACCATCCGTCCGACCAGGCCGAGCACGACACCCGGATCAGCGCTTCCAGGAAAATCTCCCGCCACGTCCGGATTCGCCGGGTAGAACCTCCTATAGATGTGCTTGAGTTCCCCCGCCGGGCCCCGCCATCGGCCGAACGGTGGATGCCGGCGTCCGGGCCGCCACCGGCGTGCCCGGTCCACGCACAGAACTCGGAACAGGGGACTCTATGCATCGAACCTTTGCCGCCGGCGTCTGCGCCGCGGTACTCGTCGTGACGGCCGGGGCCGGCAGCGCCTTCGCCGCGACGGGCGCCACCGCGGCCGGCACCGGCAACCCGCCGTGGGTCGACCAGGCCACCAAGAACGGTCCGCTCGCCGCGGACGCCAAGATCCGGCTCACCGTCGTCCTCAACGGGCACGACGACGCCGGGGCGGAGGCCGCCGCCCTCGCGGTGAGCTCGCCGTCCAGCCGCAGCTACGGCTCGTTCCTGACCACCGCGGCCTACACCCGGCAGTACGCCGCGACGGACGCCGAGGTCACCGCCGTCACCGGATGGCTCACGGGCGCGGGCTTCAGCGTGGATTCCGTGCCGGAGAACCACCTGTGGGTGCGGGTGTCGGGGACGGCCGCCGCGGCGCAGAAGGCGTTCGGGACCACCCTCGACAGCTACACCTGGAACGGTCGCACGCTGCAGGCGCCCGCCGGGTCGGTGACGATCCCTGCGGCGGTCAAGCCGCTGGTGGCCGGGCTCGCCGGCCTGTCCAGCAGCGTCCGGACGAACCAGCCGCTCAGCGAGCCGGGCGACGCCGGCGACCTGGCCAAGGACCGGGTCACCCCGAGCGGCCCCGCCCCCCGCCGGAACATCGCCCCGCCCGTCACACCGGGCGCTCCCCCGGCGCCCGCCTTCGTGAACGCCCCGCCCTGCTCCCGGTACTGGGCGGAGAAGATCGCCACCGGACTGCCGCCGGTCAACGGCAGGGCGCAGCCCTACGCGCCCTGCGGATACACCCCGGCCCAGGTGCGCGGCGCCTACGGGGTGGCCAACATCGGGGTGAGGGGCGCCGGCGTGACCGTCGCGATCACCGACGCCTACAACTCGCCCACCATCGCGTCCGACGCGAACACCTACGCCCGCCGCCGCGGCGACGCGCCGTTCGCCGCCGGCCAGTTCAGCGAGATCAAGCCCGCCGCCTACCGCAACGGCTACGACGACACGGAGAACGGCGACCTGTGCGGCGAGCGGGGCTGGTACGGCGAGGAGACGCTGGACGTCGAGGCCGTGCACGGGGTCGCACCGGCCGCCAAGGTGCTCTACGTGGGCGCGGCGAGCTGTGACGACGCCGACCTCCTCGACGCCCTGAACACCGTCGTCTCCGGGCACAAGGCCGACATCGTCACCAACTCGTGGGGCAGCTCCGGCGAGCCGGACCCGACCGACCCCACCCAGGCCGCGCTCGGCGCCGCGTACAAGCGACTGTTCATCCAGGCGGCGCTGACCGGCATCGGCATGTTCTTCTCCTCCGGCGACAACGGTGACGAGAACGTCCACACCGGCACGCGCACCGCGGACTTCCCGGCGTCCAGCCCCTGGGTGACCGCGGTCGGCGGCACGAGCATCGGGATCGGGTCGAGGAACGACTACGTCTTCGAGCAGGCCTGGGGCACCGGCCGCTCGGTGCTGGCCAACGGCGCCTGGGACCCGGCCTACCCCGGCTCCTACGTGTACGGGGGCGGGGGTGGCGTGAGCCGGGTCTACCCGCAGCCCTGGTACCAGCGGGGCGTCGTGCCGCCGTCGGTGTTCGAGAAGTTCGGGGTCGCCTCGGGCCGGGTGGTCCCGGACGTCGCCGCGTTGGGTGACCCGGGTACCGGGTTCCTCATCGGCCAGACCCAGACCTTCCCGGACGGCAGCGCGAAGTACAGCGAGTACCGCATCGGTGGTACCAGCCTCGCCAGCCCGGTGATGGCCGGGATCGAGGCGCTGGCGGACCAGGCGTCGGGGCGGCCGCACGGGTTCGCCAACCCGGCGATCTACGAGCTGAACCGCACCCGCGCGGTGCACGACGTCGCCGCTGCCGGCCAGCCGCTCGGCGTCGTCCGGGTCGACTACGTCAACTCGACCGACGCCAGCGGCGGGCTGCGGACGACGTTCCGCAGCTTCCAGCAGCTGGGCAGCCTGCAGGCGCTCCCGGGCTACGACGACACGACCGGCGTCGGGAGCCCGAACGGATTCCTGTGGGTGTACGGCCTCGGCCAGACATCCGCCCGGGCCGTGCCGTACGCGCAGTCGAAGGCCGGCTGACCCACGCCGGTTCTGGCCGGCGCCGGTTCTGGCCGGCGCCGGTCAGGCCGGCGGCGCGACGTCCCAGTTCCGGTCGGCTCGGCTCCGGCCGCGGCGGCTCAGCCCCACGCCGCGCTGGCCCAGCGGCTGTCGTCCCAGGTACCGCCGGTCCACCCGGCGGTTGCCCAGCCGGATCCGGACCAACGGTGGCCGTCCCACGCCATCCCGCTCCAGCGGTGGCCGTCCCAGGCGTGGCCGGCCCAGTCGACACCGGTCCAGGCGGCAGTGCTCCAGCGGTGGCCGTCCCAGGTGTCGCCGGACCAGCGGTGGCCGTTCCAGACACCACCGGACCAGGCGCTGGCGTCGGCCTGGGCGGAGGCCATCGCGGCGCCGTGGAACGGCTGCCCGAAGATGTCCTTCTGGCCGGTGAGATCCACCCCGCCGTCGGTGACGTAGACCCCGTTGCGGGTCAGGTCGAGGGCGCCGACGCCGGTGCTGGCCCTGTCGGTCTGCGTCGCCCTGGCTGCGCTCGGCAGCGCGGCGGCCACCGCGGCAGCCGCGTTGACGATGCCGAACCCCCAGTGCACCCGCTGCCCGGGCGCCTGGGCGTTGCCGCTGGCGAGTTTGGTGGCGGTGCCGTTCAGCAAGGCCTTGACCTGGTCCGGCGTCGCGGAGGGGTACCGCTGGAGGACCAGCGCGGCCGCACCCGACACGATCGCGGTGGCCTCCGACGTCCCCGACCCGCGCTGGAACCGGGTGCCGACCTGCCCGGTGTTGTCGGCCAGGGTGTCCACGAACGACCCGGGCACCCGTAACCCGATCACGTGGGCGGCGGGGGCGACGACGTCGACCGGCCGCTGGGTGTTGCCGTGCTGGGCGAACGAGGGCACCACGTCGTCCGAGGAGTCGAGGGTGCCGAGGGGGTCGTCGCCGCCCGCGGCGATCACGAAGGGGTCGTAGCCGGGGTCGGCCAGCTGCCGGGACGCCTTGCCGTCGTTGCCCGCGGCGGCGACCACCACGACGCCGTGCCTCCAGGCCTGCTCGGCCGCCTGCGCCAGCGGGTCCACGGTGTACGCCTGGGCGGAGTCGGTGCCGTAGCTGAGGCTGATCACCCGGATGTTGAACCCGGGATCACGGGCGTGCTGCACGACCCAGTCGATGGCCGCGACGACCTGGGTGACGTCCGCGGCGCCGTCGGCGGCGCCGACCTTCACGTTCACGATCCGGGCGTCCGGCGCGATCCCGACGAACGTCATGGTGTCGCTGTAGCCGGAGGAGTTCAGGCAGGTCGTGCACCCGACCGAGGACGCGGTCGCACCGGCGTCCCGGCCGGCGATCAGACCGGCCATGAACGTGCCGTGTCCGAATCCGTCCAGCCCGGGCGTCGCCGCGCCCGCGGCGTCCGGCGACAGATCCGGGCCAGTGATGATCTTTCCTGCGGCGTCCAGGCCCGGCACCGGGCTCACCCCGGTGTCGATCACCGCGACGTCCACCCCGGCGCCGGTGTACCCGGCGGCCCAGGCTCCCTGCGCGCCGACGAGGCGGCTCACCGAGGACGGCGAGCCGGTGTCCGCCGGGTCGTACCCCAGGACAGGGGACGCCGCGGCCGAGGCTCCGGCCGCGGGGCGCAGCACCGACCCGGCCACCACGAGGGCGAGGCCGGCACCCGCGGCGACGGCAGCCACCCCCGGGCCACACCTGCGGACGTGCCGCCCCCGAGCGCCGGACCGCAGCGCACGCAAAGCTCCTGACACTGCGACCTCCCGCCGCGGACCCTGTGCGCCCAGCTGTCAATCACCCGTTCGGTCAGGATGTGACGACGGAACGCTAGCAAGATCACAATCGCGGGCGGGCGGTATTCGGTGATGTCACGCACGGTGAGGGCGCACCCGGCCACCCGGATCAGGCGGCCACCCGGATCAGGCGGGCAGCGACGACAGCACGACGTCCGCGCAGTCGGCGCAGTGCCGCAACTCCGGCCACTGCAGCAGCCGCTCGATCGGGATGTCGCCCGCGCAGTGCAGGCAGCGCCCGAAGTCCCGCTCGGCCATGCCCCGAAGGATCCGCGCCGTTTCGGCGATCATCCTGCGGCACGACGCGATCTCGGCGAGGTTGTAGACCGCGCTTCGTCGATCACTTCGGCTGGCCACCAGACGCGCCAACCGTTCGGTGTGCGCCTCGTACTGCTCCTCGAGGCGGGCGACGATCGCGTCGAGCACTTCGCTTCTGCTTGCAGTGGTCAATCTCAGCTCCCCAGAGGAGGCGAGGGGCACTGCTGCCCTGCTGCGCGATACGTTATGGCGCCCCTAAGGGAAAGCCAATACTTCACGCCAAAGTTCTCTGTCGTCCGGCGTGTCGCGGACGTTCGGACGTGTCGACGGGCGGTCCGGCCGGACTGGCAGGATGAGCGCATGACGGATGCGCCACCGCCGCCACCGGTCGACCTGCGCACCCTCCTGGCCGCTCACCGGCCGGCGACGGACGGCGAGGCGGCCGACCTGAGCGCCGTCCACGACCTCCTCGAGGGCTCGCCGGACCCCTGGCGGCGCGCGACCCCGCTGCACCTCACCGCCTCGGCGATCATCGTGCACCCGGGGACGGTCCGGCTGCTGCTGCGCTGGCACGCACGCCAGCGCAGCTGGTTGCACGTCGGCGGGCACGCCGACCCGGGCGAGACGGATCCGCTGCGGGTCGCCGTCCGCGAGGCGGTCGAGGAGACCGGCCTGCACGACGTGACCCCCTGGCCCGACCCGCGCCTGCTCCACGTGGCGGTGGTGGGCGTGCCCGCGTCGACGACGGAGCCCGAGCACCGCCACGCCGACCTGCGCTTCGTGCTGGCGACCAGCAGCCCGGACGCCGCCCGCCCGGAGAAGCCGGAGGCACCCGTGCGCTGGGTGAGCTTCGACGAGGCCCGCGAGCTCACCGCCAGCCCGAGCCTGCAGCAGGCCCTGGACCTGCTCGAACCGTTGCTCAGGTGAGGCGCGTCACTCCTCGGTGGTGGACTGCACCGTCCCGCGCTGCTGCGGGATGCCCGCCATCAGCGCGCGCACCTCGGACTCGCGGTACCTGCGGTGCCCCCCGAGAGTGCGGATCGACGCCAACTTGCCGGCCTTCGCCCAACGGGTGACGGTCTTGGGGTCGACCCGGAACAGGGCCGCCACTTCGGCGGGGGTCAGCAACGGCTCGGCACCGGGCGATCGGCTGGTCATGGCATCCTCCCTTTGGGGGCACATGCCCCAACATTGGACATGTTGCCCGGCCAGACCCGTCATCCGACAGACTTCGTCCGACGATCGGCCGTTTGTACGAGACCCTTAGGCCGGAGTTACAGGGCGTCGGCGTCCGGGTCGTGCCGTCGCGACCGCACGTGCACCACGCAGCGTCGAGCACGGACAGTGACGACAGGTTGGGCCGCCGACAGGCAGGTCACGGCAGGTCACGAGGACCGCCGGCTGCCCCGGGCAGCAGGTCGGCGCGGCGCACCCGGTACACCTGCAGGGTCAGACCGTAGTACTTGTCCGTCTCGCCGACCCACTCCATGCCGATCCGCTGGGCGACGGACGCCGCCCGGACGTTCCCGGTCCGGACGACGGCGAACAGCTCCTCCTCGCCGTGGTCGAACGCCCAGCCGGCCAACGCCCGCCCGGCCTCGCTCGCGTACCCCTGCCCCCAGTGCTCCCGGGCGGTGTGCCAGCCGAACTCGAGATCCTCCTCACCGGGCGGCAGGGGCAGCAGGAACGCACCGCCGACGAGCCGGCCGTCCTGGCGCCGCTCCACCGCCCACCGACCGGACGGCGCGGCCAGCCGCTCGTCCTGCGCGATCCACTCGCGCAGGATCCGTTCCATGGCGCCCACCCCCGCCACGCTGCGCAGCGGCTGGCTCAACCGGCTCGCCACCTCCCGGTCGCCGTAGATGACCAGCGCGGCCGCCGCGTCCTCAGGACACCAGCGCCGCAGGCGCAGTCGCTCGGTGAGCAGGTCGTTTCCGACCTGGCCCGCTCGCAGTGCACGCTCGCTCAACGCCTGGCTCCATCCCCTGGTATTGCCTCAGACACCTGTGGCGGCCCCAACGCGGCGGGAGCGCGCCCTCTTCCCCGTCCCAGGCGGAGGGTAACCGGGCAGGCGCTCCGGGCCGGGTGACGAGCCGAGGAACAGCAGATGACGCGCAGCCCCAGGGTGAGCCGCGCGGCCGACGACGGCGCCTCGCCGGAGCAGCCCCGGCCCCGGCGAGCAGCCGGGACACCGGTGCCCGTCGTCCGCGACCTCGCCCCCGGCCCGCGTCGCGAGCAGCCGGTACGGCGTCACAGCGCCGCACTCTAGACAGACCCTGTGCCCGGTGCGGTCTACTGGGTGTTCACCGGAAGGCGGACGCATGATGAACAACGCCTCGAGCCTCAACCACGTATCCGGTGCTCCAGTGCCCGGTCTGACGGACCACGACGTCGAGGCGGTGCAGGCCCGCCGGGCCAGCCTCCGACGAGCGTGCGCCGGGGTCCAAGAGGCGCTCCGGACGCCGGGCGGACCCGGGGAGGGCGCCGTGCTGGCCGCCGTCCGCGAGCTGCGCCACATCTGGCACGTCCACACCAGCGACACCGAGCGGCGGGACGGCGTCCTGGACCAGGTAGTCGCCGACTGCCCCCGGCTGTCACCGGCCGTGGGCCGGCTCCGGCACGAGCACCAGGTCGTGGCGGAGTCGCTCCGGGCCGTCGAGCGGCTCCTCGACGAGACGGCCGCGGAGCCGCACGCCGACGGCGCCGGGGAGGCACTGCCCACCCTGACAGGCGTGCTCGACACCGTGGACCGGCACCGCCGGATGGGGCGCGACCTGCTCTACCAGGCCTACAACGTGGATCTCGGGCTCGGCGAGTAGGTCCCCGCTGCCCCGGAGCCGGGGCGAGCCGCCGCCGCCGGCTGGTAGGCCGCCGGGCTCCCCCCGGGGGGCTGGACGTCCCCCCGCAGACCACCACCGCCACCTCGGTCGTACCAGCGGGCGATCCGGTTGACCGCTCGTTGACCATTCACTGACCGAAGCCGGCCCTGACCACCGCAACGCCCGGACCACTCCCAGGTTTGACGCAGGTAGCTGCCGCAACAATGGGTCCGTGAGTCGACACCGGGCCGACCAGCCAGGCCGCCGCAGTGGCTTGCTCCCGGTCGTGGTCGCCGCAGTGATGGTCGGCGCGTCACTCACGGTCGTCGCCTGGTGGCCCCAGCCGTCGTCCGTGGCCGCGTCGATGGCCCGGCTCCGCGCCGGGCAGCCGGCTCCCCAACCCCCGCCGGCCGCACCGGCGACCGCCGACGGGACGACCCCCGACGGGACGACCCCCAGCGGGACGACCCCCCCAGTCATGGGCGGCGCTGCGGGACACGGCCGTGCGGCGCCGGCGCGCACCTCCGGCACCTACCGGGTCGTCGGTCTGGGCGACTCCGTGCCGGCCGGCCGGGCCTGCAACTGCAGCAGCTTCGTCTCTCTGGCCGGGCGGCAACTCGCCGCGCAACAGGGGCTGACCGCCTCGGTGGACAACCTGGCGGTGAACGGGCTCCGCAGCTCCGACCTGCTCGATCAGCTCACCAGCGACGCCGTCCGCGCCGAGATCGCCGCCGCGGACCTGGTCATCATCATGGTCGGCGCCAACGACTTCGACCCCGGCATCCTGACGACCGACGAGTGCCTTCCGCTGCCGGAGCTGCCGTGTTACCAGCGGGCGTTCGCGCAGCAGCGGGCGAACCTCGCCTCGGTCCTGTCACAGATCACCGCGCTGACCGCGCCCCGCGACGGCACGGTCGTGACCGCGGGGTACTGGAACGTCTTCCTCGACGGGGACGTGGGGCAGGCGCACGGCGAGGCGTACGTCAAGGCCAGCGACGCGCTCACCCGGGCCGACAACGCGCTGATCTCCGAGGTGAGCCAGGCCGCCAACGTGGCGTACGCCGACGTCTACACCCCGTTCAAGGGGGACGGCGCGACGGATGTCACGGCCTTGCTCGCGCCCGACGGCGACCATCCGGACGCGGCCGGCCACGCCATCATCGCCAAGGCCGTCGTGGACGCCGTGACCTGAGGCCGTGACCTGACCGTGGTCAGCCAGGGTCGGGATCAGCCCATCGTCCGGGCGCCGTCCAGCGCCTCCCGGATGATGTCCGCGTGCCCGGCGTGCTGGGCGGTCTCGGCGATGATGTGCAGCAGAACGCGCCGAGCGGACCAGCGCGCACCCGGCGTGAACCAGGGCGCCGGCGGCAGCGGATGGTCGACGCTCAGATCCGGCAGCGCCCGGACCACCTCCTCGGTGTGCCGCGCCACCTCCTCGTACCGGTCGAGCAGGACGGCAAGGGTCTCGCCGCCCTCCATCCGGAAGGTCTGGGCGTGGCGGGAGTAGTCGGCGTCCGTGACGGATCCCATCGACTCCGGACCCTTCAGGATGAAGTCCGCCCACATCGCCTCCACCGATGCGACGTGCTTGATCAGGCCGCCGATGCTCAGCTCGCTGACGGTGGTGCGCCGGGCGGCCTGCTCGTCGTCCAGATCACGGGCGGTGTGGCGCAGGAAGAACCGATGCCTCGCCAGGCTCTCCAGCAGGTCGGAGTGCTCACGGTCGAGCGTCGGGGCACCCGGCACGGTCGTCTCGGTCATGCTGGATCTCTTCCTCCCGCCAGTCCGCTGGACGAGACGCAGCCTAGGGGAAGGTGACCGGTCCCTCACGCGCTCCCGTCGACGCCCGCGATCGCCGGACGGCCCGGCCCGAGGAGGGCGGCCGCGCCGACCGGCGAGTGCGGTAGGGATCGACGAGCGGGAGAGAGCAGCGAGGGTGGGAGCGACGGGGGATCAGGCGGCGGACCAGGGCGCGCAGCCGAGGCAGTGGCGCGCGGCCGGCCGTGCCTCGAGGTACTCCAGTTCGATGTCCGCCTGACAGAGCTCGCAGCTGCCGTAGCTGCCCTCCGCCATCCGGCGCAGGGCCTGCGCGACGTCCGCCAGCGCCCGCCGCACCTCGACCGTGAGCGCCGCCACGTCCATCGCGGTCCGGCGCCGGTTGCGTGCCATCAACCTCGCGAGCACCTCGGTGTGGCCTTCGTACTCCTGCTCGAGTTTGGCCTCGAGGCGGGGACGCGCGGAGTCCAGCGCAGCGCTGCGGGGCAGAGTGATCACCATGAGTCTCCTGCCGACTTCTGGGGTAGGCGGCGATTCGCCCGGCGGTCTCAGCGGATACGGGAAGCACCGGGAGGCGCGCGCCCTTGGCGACGCTCAAAGCGGACCCGAGCCGGAGCAAGCTCCCGCCGGGTGCTGATGAGGACGCCGACGAAGGTCACCGCCACGGCCGCGAGTTCGGCGGGGACGGAGTCGACGTCCGGCAGGGGCGGCCGGACGGCCACCGATGCCATCGCGACGGCATGGGACACCGACGGGGCGAGGTGCCCGTCGGAGATGGAACGACCGGCTGCGGCGCCGAGCCACAGGCCCAGCGCCGTGAGGACGAGTACGCCCCAGCCCAGCCCGCACAGAAGCGGACCGCGCGGGCGGCTTCGACCGCCGGTGTTCACGGGAACACCGTAAGGGTCAGGGTGTCCGATTCCAACCGGTGCCACCCGACGGACTGATGGCAGTGAGTCAGCCGGGATGGCCCGCCGTGAGGAGAGCAGGCCGGAAGCCAAGGTCGTGAGACGTCTGTCCGGGAATCTCCCTACAGGGATATGAGCTTTATCACAGATCCCTATGACCTCTCCCGCCCCAACAGGCCCCAAGGACTGGTACCAGCCGCCCCGTCGCGCCCCTCCGGGTCGGGCCCGGATTCGTCGCGTCGCCGTGTCGATCCGGGCCGGGCCGGTCGTGGGAAGCCGCCGACACGGACGCGCCGGGTGGACCGCCCGGTGCGAGGTGCGCAGGGAGAGCACGAGGACGCCGACCAGCCGTGGTGGTGGTGCCATCATGTTCTCCTGGTGAGCAGGTCCGGCGCCGGAGCTGACCCGGCGCGTGACACAGGGCCGGGTGACGGCCGCGGGCACGCGGCGCGCTGGCCCCGGGCCGTCGCGGCCGGGATCAGCCGCGTGGCGGGGGCACAGCTGGTCGCCTCGTTCGCGACGCGCGCCCCGCTGGTCGCGCTGACCGTGGACGACGGACCGCACCCGCGGACGACACCCGGGCTGCTCGACGCGCTCGCCAGCGCCGGGGCGCGGGCCACGTTCTTCGTCATCGGCGCGCACGGCGAGCGCTGCCCGGAACTGCTCCGGGACGTCGCGTCGGGCGGCCACGAGCTGGGCAACCACCTCTGGCAGGGGTCAGCCAGCGTGCTGCTGCCGGCGGTCGAGTTCGACCGCGACCTGGCCGCGACGCACGCCCTGCTCGCGGCTCACGGTCCGGTCCGCTGGTTCCGACCGGGGTCGGGCTGGTTCACCCCCCGGATGCTCCGGTCGGGTGCCCGGCTCGGGTACCGGTGCGCGCTCGGGTCGCCCGGTCTGGCCACCGCGCGGTACCCGGACCCGACGCGGGTGGCCTTCCGGTTCGCGGCACGATGCCGCGCGGGGGACGTCGTGGTCCTGCACGAGGGCGCACCGCACCGGGCGGCGGTGGCGGACGTCGTCCGCGCCCTCGTAGCGGAACTGGCGCGCCGAGGCCTGCAGGCGACCACGCTGAGCGAACTGGCAGCCCGGAGCACGGCGCCGCGCCCGGCCTGACCGACGTACCCGGCGCCCCCCGACGACCCGGCCTAGGCTCGAAGAACGCCCGGGCGCACGGACGGTCGCGCAGCTCGACGAGGAGGGGGCATGAAGGACCTCTCGTTGCTCTGCCCCACCATCGCCGCGCCCGGGGTGGTCGGGCTGCACCGGGTCGCCTACGTCGAATGGGGGCGCCAGGACGCGGCCCGCACCGTGGTCTGCGCCCACGGCCTGACCCGCAACGGGCGCGACTTCGACACCCTGGCGCGACACCTGTCCGCCACCTGCCGGGTCGCCTGCCCCGACCTGCCCGGGCGCGGCCGCAGCGACTGGTTGGACGTCCCGGACGTATCGGATGTATCGGATGTATCGACCAGGCTCTGGGGCTACACCTACCCCCAGTACCTGGTCGATGCCGTAGCCTTGATCGCGCGGCTCGACGTCCCACAGGTGGACTGGGTCGGGACGTCGATGGGCGGCCTCGTGGGGATGCTGCTGGCCGCCCGGCCGGACTCCCCGATCCACCGGCTCGTGCTCAACGACATCGGACCGTTCGTACCCGGCACGTTCCTCGACACCTTGTCCACCTACGTCGGCAAGGACCCCGATTTCGCCACTCCGGCCGAGGTGGAGTCCTACCTGCGCACCGTCCACGCGGGATTCGGCGCGCTGGGCGACGACCAGTGGCGCCACCTGGCCCGGTTCAGCACGCGGCGCAAACCGGACGGCGTGCTGGGGCTGGCCTACGACCCCGCGATCGGGCGCGGGCTGGTGCCACCGCAGCCGGACGTCGACCTGCGGGCGGTGTGGGCCGCCGTCCGCTGCCCGGTGCTCGTGGTCCGCGGCGCGGACTCGGCCGCGCTGCCCGCGGACGTCGCCCAGGAGATGACGGTGACCGGCCCGAGAGCGACGCTGGTGACCGTGCCCGGGTGCGGGCACGCGCCGAGCCTGACCGGCCGGGAGCAGATCGACGTCGTGGACACCTGGCTGCGCACCGGTCGCGGGCCGGGATCCGGGTGGTCCACCCGCCGGCTCGGGACATCACCCGGAGGCGTCCCTGGCCCACCCGCCGCGCTGTGACGTCGCGCCGGTCGCCGGTGCAAACTGGCGGGGTCGTGGCGCGGGGTCGGCTGGCCGGAAGCCGCCCCGGGCCCGGCGGATCCGCACGGACAGGCCGGAGCTGCCAGGACAGCCACCGGCGGTAGCCCTGCCGCCGGAAATGGCCGCGGATTCCGCGAGAAGGCCCCGGTGCACCGTCGCATGGACCGACGGGCAGCGGGCGGAACCCCTGGCTCGAACCGCACGCGGCGATTCCCCGACGAACGGAGCACCGGGCACACCGCGCCCGGAGAAATTGAGGCCCTGAGCACCGAGACCGGCGCATGAATGACGGCCACGACCCGGGGCGGAAACCGCCGAGCTCAGCCCCAGTCCCCCAGCTGCCAGGTCCACTGGGCGACGTCGGAACAGTCGAGCGACGACCAGCAGGACCAGGTGGCGCTGGCTCGCACCTCGATGCCGACATTCGGATCGAACGGCCGGCTCGACGGGTCGGTGGGAACCGAGAAAACGGCAGGCTGGCCGTCGTCCGACGCCGTGAACAGATAGGTGCCGTGGGCCAGCGCTCGTTGGCCGCGGCCCCCCACCGGTTTCTGCGTCACCACGGCACTGATGACGTATTCGTCGCCCTTCGCCACACCGGGCAGGACCAGACTGATACGAACATCCTGACCGTCAAGATGGGCCTTGTTCACGGCGGAGAGCGGTGGCATTCGGCCAGTCTTGCAGCAATCACTCAGCAGTAGCAAGGAAACGATCACAGGTCCGTACCCCCAGCCAGTTCTCCTTCTGCTGGTACCGGGACCGGGCCGCCCGCACGGCCCCGGCGGCCTCGGCCCGCCGGCCGGCGGCGGCCAGCACCCAGGCCAGGTCCACCAAGGCGTCGCCGTGCGGGTTGAGCAGATCCGTTCCGGCAGCCAGATCGACGGCCTCGCGGGCCCCCCGGACGGCAGCTCCCAGCTCGCCGCGGACGGCGAGCGCGCGGGCGAGCGCGCCGCCCCCCACGATCCGTGCGGTCAGGTCCTGGCCACCCGCGGACGTACTGCTGATCCGCAGGTACCGCGCCACCTCGTCCCAGCGTCCCTCCCCCGGGCCGGCCCCGCCCGGGACGCCGCTGCCCTGCAGGGCCAGGACGCGGGCGAGGAGCGCGGCGCAGGTCGCCAGATCGGCCTGCTCACCCATCGCCCGCAGGGCGTCGAACGCGGTGCGCAGGTACCGTTCGGCGCTCGCGTAGTCCTCGACCAGGAGGGCGATGAAGGCGGCCGGCTCGGCGACGACGATCGGCAGGCCGCTGCCGACCTCGCGGAGGATCGCGGCTCCGCTCGCCCGAAGCTGCCGCGCCGTGCCCACCTCGTCGACCATCGCGTGCAGGCCGGCCTGATGGAGCTGGATCACTGCCCGACCCGTGGGCGAGCTACCGATCTCCGCGAGGTAACGGCGGCACCGGGCGATGCCCTCCCGGGCCGGCGTCGGCCCCCACAGGGCCGCGGAGGCCAGCCACCAGATGCTCCGGGTGAGATGGCGATGGTCCCCCACCGCCCGGGCTGCGACCATCGCCTGCTGCCAGGCGTGCTCGGCGGCGGCGCAGCGCGCCCGGTGCCAGTGCACGCTGGCCTCCAGCATCCAGACCTGGCACAGGCCCTGCTCGTCGCCGGATCCGGCGAACACGGAACGGACGTCGGCCAGCCCGCGCTCCACCCGGTCCACCGCCCCGTGCGGGTCGGTGTGCAGGTCCAGCTGCAGCGACTGGATCATCGCGTAGGCGCGCTCACGCGCCGCGTCGCGCTCGACGGCGATCCGCAGTGCCTCGTCGACCGCGGCCCGGGCCTGGGCGAGCGTGCCGCTCTCCAGATGCGCGGCTGCCAGGGCCGTCAGCACGGTGGGTCGCCGGGCGTCGCCGGACGGCAGCAGCGTCACCGCGCGTTCCAGGGCACGCACCGCGGCCGTGGCGTCCCCCACCGCGAGCGCCGTGGTGCCGGCCTGGACCAGGTACTCGGTGGCGCGCCCGGCCAGCGAGTCCGCCGGCTCGAACTGGGCCAGCTCCCGGTAGTACACGGTGGCCTGCGCGAGGTGGTGTCCCAGCCGCTCGATCCGCTGCGGGGAGTCGTGGCCGGTCTGGGTCTCCGCCCAGTTCGCGAGCCGTTCGTGCAACCTGGCCCGGGCGGACTTCGGAATCGCCCGGTAGGTGGCCTCCTGCACCAGGATGTGCCGGAAGGTGTGGTCCGCGCCGGCCACCTGACCGCCCGGCGCCGGTGCACCCGGCACGTTCAGCGGGTGCACCAGCGCCTTGGTGGTGAGCGTGCGCAGGTGCCAGCTCAGCCGCTCGCCGATCCGGCGCGGGAGGAGCGCGGCGACCGCGCCGGTCGCGAAGTCCTTGCCGATGACCGACGCGGCGGCCAGCACCTCGTGCTCCGCCGGCCCGAGCCGGTCCAACCGCGACGCCAGGAGCGCCTGGATCGTCGGCGGCATCGGGAGGTCTCCCGCGGCGGTCCGTGGCTGCTCGTCGACCGCGGCCAGCAACTGCTCCAGGTACAGCGGGTTACCGCCGGCGGCCTGCACCAGCCGGACCCGGGCGGCCTCCGACAGCTCCACCGGCCGGGACAGCTCCGCCGTGAGCGCCGCGGCCACCTGATCACTGAGCGGCTGGAGCTGCACGACGGCGTGCTCCCGCGCCCCGGAGAGCCAGTCGGGGCGGTCCTGGAGCAGCTCCGGCCGGGTCAGACAGAGGACGACGACCGGCACGTTCCCGGGCTGCAGCGCGACCGACTCGACCAGGCCGAGGAAGGTGGGCTCGGCCCAGTGCACGTCCTCCAGGACGACGACGAGCAGCCGCCGCCGGCCCAGGGCCTCGAACAGCCGTCGCGTGGCCCAGAAGATCTCCGCGGTGTCCGCGCCGCCCGCCTCACCGGCACCGAAGGCCCTGGTCAGCCGGTCTGCCACCACCTCCGCGTCCGGGTCACCGCGCATCGCCGCCGCGATGGCCGCGGCACCGCGATCACCGCCGGTCACCTGCTGGACGAGCTGTCGCAGCGGCCAGAACGTGATCCCCTCTCCGTACGGGGGGCAGCAACCGGTGATCACCGTGGCGCTCTCGCCGAGCCGCTGGACCAGCTCGTGGACCAGCCGCGTCTTGCCTATCCCGGCATCCCCGACGACGGTGACGAAGACCGTCGTCCGCTCCCGGACGGCCTGCGCACAGGCCTCCTCGAGGCGCGCGATCTCCTGACGGCGGCCGAGGACGGGGGCCTCCAGCCGGACCGGCAACGAGCGCGCTCCGACGCGCACCCCGCGCAGTCGATGCCCCGGGGGCCGGCCGGGGACCAGCGGCTCGACGTCCAGGGCGGCGGCCGCCAACCCGAAGGTCGCCTCGCTGAGGAGCACCTCACCGGGAGCCGCCGCCTCCGCCAGCCCGTGGGCCAGGGCCCTGCCCTCGCCGATGAAGCCCAACGGGTCGCCGGCCGGTACCAGCGCTTCCGCGGTGACGACCGCGATCCGGCACGCCACGCCGAGGTCCCGCGCCGCCAGCACCGCCTCCCGGCATTCCAGGGCGGCCGCGGCGGCGCGCCGGGCGTCGTCCTCGTGCAGGGCGACGGCGCCGAAGGCGCCGAACAGCGTGCGTCCCGTACCGGGCAGCAACCGTCCGCCGTGACGCTCCAGGACCGGGCCGACCAGCCCGCGGAGCCGCTCACCCACCAGGTGGAGCATCTCGGGGTCGAGGGCGGTCGCGACGGCGACGGCGACGGCCGGCACGGCGACGTCGAGGCACACCACGCTGACCGGCCGCCGAGTGGACGACGCCACGGACGACGCCGCGGCACCCCCCGCCGAACCGCCGGCCGGCATCCCGGCGGGCGGGGGCGCCGCGGGGGCGCCGAGCGGACCGTCGTCCGGAGAACGGCCCGGGGCCGCCGGCTCGTCCAGCGGCTCCTGGCGGAGGATCGCGGCCTGGCACCGGACCAGAACCGGGGAGGGCTCGATCCCGAGCTCCTCGCGCAGGAGGTCCCGGGTGCGGCGGAACGCCTCCAGCGCCTCCGCCTGCCGGCCGCTGCGGTACAGCGCCAGCATCAGCTGCTCGGTCAGCTTCTCCCGCAACGGATGGTCGGCGACCAGCTGCTGCAGCTGGGCCACCAGCTCGGCACCCGCGCCGAGCGCCAGGTCGGCGTCGACGCGCGCCTCCCGGCAGGCCAGCTGCGCCTCCTCGAGCCGGGCGATCTCCGCCTGGGCGAAGGGGTCGAACCGGAAGTCGGCGAGTGCCGGTCCGCGCCAGAGGGCCAGCGCCGTTCGCAGCTGGACGGCGGCCTCGGCAGCGGCACCGCCGGCCAGGGCCTGCCTGCCGAGGGCGACGGCCTGCTCGAACTCGGCGACGTCCAGCTCGTCGGGGGTGATCTGGAGCAGGTAGCCCTGGGGCGTGGTGACGAGCCGCCCCGCGGGCAGCGACTTGCGCAGGCGGGAGACCGCCGCCTGCAGCGCGTTCCCGGCGCCGGACGGCGCGGGCTCGCCCCACAGCTCGTCGATCAGCCGCTCGGCGGCGACGACCTGGTTGGGGTGGAGCGCGAGGAAGGCCAGCACGGCGCGCTGCCGGGGACCACTCACCGCGATCGCCTGGCCGCCCTCGGTCAGCCGGAGCGGGCCGAGGAGCGCGATTCTCATCCGGGCTCCCGTTCTCCGCCGCGCGCTCAGGGACGGCAGCAGGTCATCGGATGGTCAGCCGGCGGGTCGCCGGCGACCGGGCGGGCGAGGGTTTCCGGCGGGCGCGGGCGCCGACCGGACACCCGGTGATGCTACGTTCCGGCGGGTGGAACGGATCGAGTGCCAGTGGTGCCGGCTGCAGAACGACCCGGGTACGGCGTCCTGCCTGGCCTGCGGGGCGCCGTTGGACGGGCGCGCGGTGGTGACCGACTCCGGCTGGCGCGAGGCGCCCCGGCTCCGGGACATGACGGAGTTCCGGTTCGCCGGCTCGGTCGTCCAGGTCGAGGGCGAGCTCGTGCCGGTCGCCGAGATCGCCCTCGGGCACGGCGACGCCGTCTACTTCGAGCATCACCTGCTGCTCTGGAAGGACGAGGCCACGCCGGTCGCGGCGATGCCGACCCAGGGCGGCATCCGGCGCATCCTCGGCGGGATGCCGTTCGTGCTCACGATGGCGTACGGGCCGGGGCGGGTGGCCTTCTCCCGCGACTCACCGGGCGAGCTGGTGGTCCTGCCGTTGCACCCGGGCATGGAACTGGACGTCCGGGAGCACGCGTTCCTCCTGGCGAGCCACACTATCGGGTACTCGTTCGTCCGCGTCCAGGGCCTGGCGAACGTGCTGCACGGAGGGAACGGAATGTATCTGGACCGGTTCGTGACGACGTCCGCGCCCGGTCTGCTCGTCCTGCACGGGTATGGTGACGTGTTCGAGCGGTCGTTGGGGCCGGGCGAGAAGATCATGGTGGAGCCCGGGGGCTTCCTCTACAAGGACGCCTCGGTGACGATGCAGGCGGTGCAGCTGCCGGTGAGGACCGGCTTGCTGCGGCGGGGGATGTACCTGGCCGAGATCACCGGGCCGGGCCGGGTGGGGATCCAGTCCATGTACGTTCACCACCACGCCGAGTGAGCGACCGGATGGCCGAGTCCGCCCCCGAGGGCCAGGTGGTCTGCCGGTACTGCCGGACGACGCACCCCCCGGCCGGCTCGTCGTGCCCCCGCTGCGGGGCCGCCCTGGACATCCGGGCGAGCGTCAGCCGGTCCGGCTGGATCGAGCAACCACCGATCCGGGACCTGGCCCGCATCCAGTTCGGCGCGTCCCGGGTGCAGATCGAGGGCACGCAGCTGCCCGTCGCGGACTTCACCCTGGTCGGCGACGAGTGGATCTACTTCTCGCACCACGTGCTGCTCTGGCTGGAGCCCAGTGTCCGGATCACCAACACCGCGCTCGCCGGCGCCTGGAACCGGATGCTCAGCGGAATGCCGCTGGTCATGCTGGAGGCTCGGGGGCCGGGGCACGTGGCGCTCTCGGACAACCACGCCGGTGAGCTGATCGCCATCCCGCTGATGCCCGGACAACAGGTCTGGACCCGCGAGCACCGCTTCCTGACGGCCACCGGCAACGTGTCCTACACCTGGGAGCAGACCGGCGTCTGGTACGTGACCGGCAGCGGCGACGACCGGGAGACCCACTACCCGCTCGGCCAGTTCGGGGACCTGTTCCTGGCGCGGCGGACGCCGGGGCTCCTCCTGCTGCACTCGCCGGGAAACACCTTCCTGCGTGACCTGGGACCGGGTGAGACCGTTCTGGTACAACCGAGTGCGCTGCTCTATCGCGACGTCACGGTCTCGACCCACCTGCACCTGGAGTACCCGAGCGGCACGCAGGGGCTCTCCTGGCGCTCGTCCTTCAGCCAGCGACACGTGTGGCTGCGGCTCATCGGGCCTGGCCGGGTCGCGGTCTCCTCGGTGTTCAGGCACAGCGGCAGCGAGGCCATCACCAACAACTCTCCGGCAACCGTGCAAAGGTGGTAGTCAGTGCTGTCGTTGACGTCGGGGGTCTTCGGCTGGTTCCTGGTTCTGCTCACCCTGGCCGCGTTCGTCGCGGTCATCGTGTTCTGGCACGTGGTCACCGGCCACCAGCCGCTGCGCGTCGCGGCCCGGGTCAGCATGTTGCTGGGCGTCAACCTCATGGTGCTGCTGACCGCCGCCGTGCAGCTCAACAACCAGTTCCTGTTCTTCGCCGACTGGGCCGACCTGGCGGGCGCGATCGGCGGGACCACGACGACGTCCGACCTGCACCGGGGCGAGACCGCGACGAAGGCTGCCCAGGCGTCGGTGGCCGGCTCCGCGGCGACCCAGGCGCCCCGGACACTGGAGCCGCTGCCGGCCGGGTCGCAGATCCAGGACGGCGTGATGTCCTACCAGGTGACCGGGGCGAAGAGCCGGGTGACGACATCGGTGCTGGTGACGCTGCCGCCGGGCTACTCCGCCACCGACGACACGACGGCCTACCCGGTGCTGGAGACGTTCTCCGGGTACCCCGGCTCGGTCAGCCAGTGGGTCAAGACCATGCGCCTGCAGACCAACCTGAGCCAGCAGGTCGCCGCGCACAAGCTCCATCCCCTGATCGTGGTCTCCCCGCAGCTCGAGGTGCCTGCCGGGGTGGACACCGAGTGCGTCAACGGCAAGCCCGGCAGCCCGCAGATGGAGACGTTCCTCACCGAGGACGTCCCCAACTGGATCACCGCCCACTTCCGGACCAAGCCCGGCCGCGCCTCCTGGGCGACCATCGGGCTCTCGGCCGGCGGCTGGTGCGCGGCCATGGCGGCCATGCTGCACCCCGCGCAGTACGGCGGCGCGGTGGTGATGGGCGGCTACTTCCATCCGCAGTTCGAGTCGGCCTACGACCCGTTCACCGCCGGCAGCGACGCCGGTCACCGGTACGACCTGGTCGCGCTCGCCAAGGCCTCGCCGATGCCGTTGGCGCTGTGGGTGGAGACGTCGCACGCCGATCCGGTGTCGTACACGTCCACCACGGCGCTGCTGAAGGCCGCGAAGGCGCCGCTGTCGGTGACGGACGTCGTCCTGCAGAACGCGGGGCACCGGATCGGCGTGTGGCAGGGCTTGGTACCCGACGCGCTGCGCTGGCTGGGCGCCAACGTGCCCGGCTTCGCCCCCTGACCGCCGCTGGCGCCGGCGGCGCCCCGGCGCCACCCACCCCGGTCCACGAGGGCCTGCGGGCGGTCGACGGGAGTTCTGTCGGTGGCGTGGTGTAGACCTCCGACGTGGATTCCTCCAGGGGACAGGCTCCGGTTCCGGGCGACGTCGGCGTCCGGGACCCGGTTCCGGCCGACGTCGGCGTCCGGGCGGAGGCCGACGCGCTGCTCGACCGCCGGCAGGACCCGCAATGGGTGAGCCTGTCCTGGGTCGCGGTGCGGCCGCTCATCTCGTCGCTCAACCAGGTGCTGTGCACGGCGGCGCCGTCCCTGGTTCCGCAGCTGCGCGACTTCTGGCTGACCCGGGTACCGGCCACCGGTGAGCCCCTTGCGCTGTCCCGGCACGTCGACCGGGGGGCCGACAACGCCTTCGTCGTGATGGGTGACACCGGCGAGCAGGACCGGTCCCAGTACATCGTCGCCCCGGTCCTGCGGCGCGTGGTCGAAGGGTCCTCCAGGGTCGCCTCCGGGGTCGAGGGGCCCTCGGAGGCGCCGGCCGGTACCCGCTGCGACCCTCCGGGATTCGCCGTCATCTGCAGCGACGTGCTCTACCCCTCGGGTGACGTGAACGGGTACGTCCACGGCGTCTACCTGCCCTACGGGCCGCGGCCTGAGGGCGCGGGTCGGCCGACCCGGCTCGAGCACCTGCCGCTGCTGGCCATTCCCGGCAACCACGACTGGCACGACGGTCTGGCCGCCTTCATGCAGCACTTCTGCGGCACCGGGTCGTTGCCGCCGGGCGAGCTGGGCTGGCCGGCGGGGGTTGCCGACGCGCGGGCGCGCTGGCAGGACGGGCTGGTCCGGTTGCTCTGGCGCCGGCCGGTCGCCGCCCGCGCGCAGCCCTTCTGGCGGCGCGTGCCCGGCGAGCCCTCGCCCTGCCTCGACGACGGCCGGCCGGCGGCGGCGGCACGGAGCGTGGAGCAGCAGCGCCGGCTGCGGCGCCCGGCGGAGTCGGCACGGCAGCCGCAGGGTGTCCTGCAGCCCCTGCAGCCCGGACCCTACTTCTCGGTCCAGATCGACGGCCTGCTCGTGGTCGCCATCGACACCGGGGTCGGGCTCGGCGACGGTGACAGCGCGATCGACGCCGGTCAAGGGCGGTGGCTGCTGGAGGTGTCCCGCCGGCCGGGCCCGAAGGTGCTGCTCACCGGCAACCCGCTGCTCGTCGGCGCGCAGTGGAAGGTCTGCTGGATCGGCGGCCCGCCCGGGGCGGGCGGCGCGCCCGTCGACGGCTACCGCACCGTCAACGAGATCGTCGCCGATCCCGCGTTCGCCTACGTCGCGGCCATCGGCGGCGACATCCACAACTTCCAGCACTACCAGCGGGTCGTCGGTCCCGGCGCCGGGCACCTGGTGCACTACGTCGTCTCGGGCGGCGGCGGCGCC
>DATDMG010000297.1:0-2006 GCA_036518955.1 Kineosporiaceae bacterium
GTACGACCTGGCCCGGCAGCTGGCCTCCCTCGACCACCTGTCGCGGGGCCGGGCCGGCTGGAACGCCGTCACCTCACCGGACGCCTTCACCGGCGCCAACTTCCGCCGCGGCGGCTACCTGGACCGGGAGCTGCGCTACGACCGGGCCCGCGAGTTCGTGCTCACCGTGCGCGAGCTGTGGGACTCCTGGCTGGACGGTGACGTCGCCGGTGACCGCCCCGCGGGCCGCTATCTCGCCCGCCCGGACGCGGGCAGCTTCACCCACCACGGGATGCAGTTCGACATCTCCGGGCGCTTCACCGTGCCCCGCTCCCCGCAGGGCCACCCGGTGGTACTGCAGGCGGGCGACTCGGACGCCGGCCGGGAGTTCGCGGCCTCCAGCGCGGACGCCGTCTTCACCCGGCACGGCACCTTCGAGGAGGGGCGGGCCTTCTACGCCGACGTCAAGGGGCGTCTGGCCCGCTACCGGCGATCCCCGGACGAGCTGAAGATCCTTCCCGGGGTGTCGTTCGCGCTCGGCGACACCGACGCCGCCGCCCAGGAGGCCTGGCACGAGATCCGCCGCGCGCAGGTGAGCCCGGCCACGGCGATCCTGCTGTTGGAGCAGGTGTGGAACCGCGACCTGTCCGGCTACGACCCGGACGGCCCGCTGCCGGACGACGACCCCGACGTCGATCCCGAGCAGTCGATCATCCAGGGCCGCACCCGGCAGGTGGACGACGCGCTCGCCACCGCGCGCCGGTGGCGAGCGCTGGCCGAGGCGAAGAACCTGTCGATCCGGGAGCTGATCATCGAGGTGACGGACCGGCAGGCGTTCGTCGGCAGCCACCAGCGGGTCGCCGCCGAGATCGCTCGGTACGTCCAGAACGACGCCGCCGACGGGTTCATCCTCGTCCCGCACCTCATCCCGACCGGGCTGGACGAGTTCGTCGACAAGGTGGTGCCGCTGCTGCAGGAACGCGGGGCGTTCCGCGCGGACTACGAGACCACGACGCTGCGGAGCCACCTCGGGCTCGGGCCGGCCCGACCGGCGTCCGGATGGGGGCGGGCGGGCGCCTGGCCACTGCGTACCGCGGACCGTGTGGCCCCCCAGGGCCCGGGGCCGGTATGAAGGTCCTGCTGATCACGCTCCCGAAGGACGCCCTGCCCCTGAGGGTGCGGCCCGGCGCCGGTCACGGCTCCTCACCTCGGTATGGCTCCAGCCATGCGTCCGGTCCGGGTTCCGAGGTGGATGCCTGCTGCTCGGCCACGGCGGCAACTCGGCCAGCGCCGGGCGCGACGGGCCATGTGTCCAGCAGTCCGCCCGGCGCGGTCGGAAGGCCCGCCGCGCGCCAGGCCTGATATCCGCCGTCCACGTCCGTGGCGCGGTGGATCCCCAGTTCCTGGAGCGAGGCCGCGGCCAGGCTCGAGGTGTACCCCTGCGAGCACAGGACCACGACCTGCAGGTCATGACGGGCGATCGGCAGCCGGGCGTCGCTGCTGGGGTCGAACCGCCACTCCAGCACGTTCCGCTCGACCACGAGGCAACCCGGCACGTCGCCCTCCAGGCGCCGCTGTGCCTCGGGGCGGATGTCGACCAGCACGGCCCCGCCCCGCACTGCCTGCGCCGCCTCCTCCGGCCGCAACCGTCGGAGCCGGCGGCGGGCCCGGGCCAGCATCTCCTCCACCGTCAGCGCGGTCACCACGTCTGTCCCTCCTGCTCCCGGGCGGTAAGCCCGGCCTGGGCTGGGATCCGGCCCGAACGCCCTGTGAGTGACGCGCTTGACGACGTCGTCACCCTGGGCGTCCGTCGACGTCGTCCCTTCCTTCCACCCCCGGTGCGGTGCGTGCCAACGCCTGCACGTGGTCGGGCAGCTGCCCGGACACCAGGTGCGCCAATGTGGTGCGGTCCAGGACGTTGGCCAGGCTGGCGGTGGCCGCCGTCCAGACCTTGGCGAGGGTCGCTGCGCCGGCGGTGCTGGCGCCGGAGCGGCGCTCGTGCTGGTCGAGGGGGCCGTCGAGGATGC
>DATDMG010000298.1:0-17057 GCA_036518955.1 Kineosporiaceae bacterium
GCTGGCTCGAGTCGTGGACCCTCGGCCGTCACACGCGGGGCCGACCTGGGCCTCAGCCTCGAGGACCTCGAGTCCGTCAAGGCCAAGGTCGCCGCCGGGTGCCAGGTGCTCGGGCTGCGCTGCGAACGCGATCCCGCGGTCGGCACCGGATTCGACACTCTTCGCCGCGAACTCGGTGACCATTTCATCGCCGCGGAGTTCCCGGTCGCAGGCACTCCACCCTGACCGAGGACCGCCAGCGGGAGGGCGTCGACCGAGTCCTCGCCTTCCTCGACGAGAAGGTGAAGCCGCCTGCACGGTGACCGCCGGCCCGCCGGCCCGCTGGTCGCCGCGCAGCGGACCGGTGCCGGGCAGGGATCCCGGCCGCGCGCGGGCACCGGGATCCTGGGTCCTGGCGAGAGCGTCGCGATCACGGCGTCCGGGCCCGGCCGGACGGATGCCGCACGATGGCTCGCGGATTCGACGGAATGTCGCCCGCTGCTCGGCCATGCACTCCTGGTGGGACACGACCACCGTGCGGCCGTCACGATGAGTTGCCGACAAGCCCGTTCATTGCGCCCACCGGCCTGGTGGTAGGCAACGCGCTGCCGCCAGCGCGCACGTCGCCGTGACCGGCCCGGGATGACCATCGCCCGACCCCGTCGTCCGGCGATCCCGGTATCGATCCGGCGACAGACACGCCTGGGAGATCTGGTCGGCATGATATGTCGGGTATGTTCGTGCACTGTGACCGAACCGCTCGTCGTCCTCGAGGGTGTCAACAAGCACTTCGGCAGCGTGCACGTCCTGCGTGACATCGACCTGACCGTGGGCCGGGGCGAGGTGGTCGTGGTGATCGGGCCGTCCGGCTCGGGCAAGTCGACCCTCTGCCGGACGATCAACCGGCTGGAGACGATCGACTCGGGCTCGATCACCATTGACGGCGGTCCGTTGCCGGAGGAGGGCAAGGCCTTGGCGCGGCTCCGGGCGGACGTCGGCATGGTGTTCCAGAGTTTCAACCTCTTTGCGCACAAGACGATCCTGGGCAATGTCACCCTGGGGCCCGTCAAGGTCAGGAAGGTGCCGAAGGTGGCCGCCGAGAAGCGGGCCATGGAACTGTTGGAACGCGTCGGGGTGGCCGAGCAGGCCGCCAAGTACCCGGCGCAACTGTCCGGTGGGCAGCAGCAACGCGTGGCTATTGCCAGGGCGCTCGCCATGCAGCCGAAGATCATGCTCTTCGACGAGCCGACGTCCGCGCTCGACCCGGAAATGATCAATGAGGTGCTGGACGTCATGACCGAGCTCGCCGGGAGCGGCATGACCATGGTCGTGATCACCCATGAAATGGGCTTCGCGCGGCGTGCCGCCGACCGGGTGGTGTTCATGGCCGACGGTCAGATCCTGGAGCAGGCCGACCCGGAGCGCTTCTTCAGCAGTCCACGCAGTGATCGGGCGAAGGACTTTCTCGGAAAGATTCTCACGCATTAGTCGGCGCGCCTGCGGGGCGCGGGGGACGACGATGCCGGGCGCTCGGCCAGGAACCGGCCGGGGCGGATCAGGAAGGGCGGATTCGGATGATCGGACGACGCGGGAGGGTGGTCCTCGCCGCAGCGGTCGCAACGGCGCTGGGGCTGGCCGGGTGCGGGGGCGGCTCGGGGGGAACCGCTGCCAGCGGTTCGAGCGGGGGCGGCCAAGCACTCAAGATCGGAATCAAGTTCGACCAGCCCGGCCTCGGGTTGAAGCAGGGCGACACGTACACTGGCCTGGACGTCGACGTGGCCACCTATGTCGCGAAGAAGCTGGGTACCGATCCTGCCAGGATCTCCTGGGTGCAGGCGCCCAGCGCGCAACGTGAGACGCTCCTTTCCACCGGTCAGGTCGACTTGGTCGTCGCGACGTATTCCATCACCGATGCCCGGAAGCAGAAGGTGTCGTTCGCCGGGCCGTACTTCATCGCCGGGCAGGATCTGCTGGTCCGGTCGGACGACACCACGATCACCGGCCCGGAGAGCCTGCAGAACAAGAAACTCTGCTCGGTGAAGGGGTCGACGTCCGCCCAGAAGGTCAAGTCCAAGTATCCCGGCGTCCAGCTCCAGGAGTTCGGCACCTATTCTGAGTGCGTCGCCGCTCTGGTCGCGCGAGGGGTGGACGCCTTGACGACCGACGACACCATCCTCGCCGGGTACGCGGCGCAGCCGCAGTACAAGGGGAAGCTCAAGGTGGTGGGCAAGCCCTTCTCCCAGGAGCGCTACGGCATCGGCCTGAAGAAGGGTGACACGGCCCTGTGCCGGAAGGTCACTGACGCGATCACGTCGATGGTGGCCGACGGGTCGTGGCAGAAGGCCGTGGACGCCAACCTGGGCGCCGCCCAGTACAAGCCAGGGGCGGGCAATCCGCCGACCACCGACCCGTGTTCCTGACCCACTGCATGATCGTGGCCCTCATGCATGATCACGACCAGGGGGGTGGGCGTGGTTGACGTCCTCGGCAGGTACGACGTCCTGGGTGCCTTCTGGGTGACGATCCAGCTGGCGGTGCTCGCGGCGCTGGGTTCGCTGGTGCTCGGCGCCGTCGTCGCCACCATGCGGGTGTCGCCGGTGCGCGTGCTCCGATTCATCGGGGCGGCGTACGTGAACATCGTCCGGAACACCCCGCTCACGCTGCTGATGGTGTTCAGCATCCTCGGCGCGACGTTCATCCTCGGCCTGCAGTTGTCGAGCGCTACCGGCAGCAACATCTTCCGGTGGGCGGTGGTGATGCTGTCGGTGTACCACGGTGCGTTCGTGTGCGAGGCGCTGCGGAGCGGCATCAACACCGTTCCGCACGGCCAGGCGGAGGCGGCCCGGTCGATCGGGCTCACCTTCGGGCAGAGCCTGCGCCAGGTGATCCTGCCGCAGGCGTTCCGCGGCGCCGTCGCACCGCTCGGCTCGACCCTGATCGCACTGATCAAGAACACCACGGTCGCGGCGGTCATCGGGGCCACCGAGGCGGCGGGGCTGCTGCAGGAGATCGTGGAGAACGAGACGGGCACCCTGGCGGTATTCATGATCTTCGCGATCGGCTTCGTCCTCCTGACCCTGCCGGTGGGCATCGGGTTCACCGCTCTGTCGCGGCGCCTGGCGGTGAGGCGATGAGTACGCCGTCCCCGCTGTTCGACGCACCCGGCCCGAGGGCGCGCCGGCGGCACGCCGTCCTCACCGCCCTGGGGGCCGTGGTCGCCGCCGTGCTGGTGGCGCTGGCTCTGCGCCGGATGGCCGAGGCGCAGCAACTGCAGGCGTCGCTGTGGTCGCCGTTCCTGACCGCGGTGGTGTGGCGGGAGTACCTCCTGCCCGGGCTGCGCGGCACGCTGCAGGCGGCCGCGCTCTCGGTGGCCCTGGCCGGGGTGTTCGGGATCCTCTTCGGAGCCGGCCGGCTATCGCCGAACCGGTCGCTGCGCTGGACGTGCGGCGCCGTCGTGGAGTTCTTCCGGGCCGTCCCCGTGCTGATTATGATGATCTTCGCGTTCACCGTCTTCGCGCAGCGCCAGGTCTTCCCGAACGAGCTCAATCCCCTCGCGGCGGTGGTCGCCGGGCTGACGCTGTACAACGGGTCCGTGATCGCCGAGCTGGTCCGGTCGGGCGTGGTCAACCTGCCGCGGGGGCAGACCGAGGCGGCCCTGTCCATCGGGCTGACCCGGCGTCAGGCGCTCCGGTCGGTCCAGCTGCCCCAAGCCGTGACGGCCATGCTGCCCGCCCTGATCAGCCAGCTCGTCGTCGTCCTGAAGGACTCCGCGCTGGGGTACGGCATCACCTACGGCGAGCTGCTCAACTGGTCGAAGACGCTCGGATCCGCGTACGCGAACACGGTTCCCGCGTACCTGGTCGCCGCGCTCCTGTTCATCATGGTCAACGTCTGGCTGGGCCGGGGCGCCACGGCGGTGGAACGGTGGTTGGGTCGCCGCCGCGGTGCCGTGTCACAGCCGGTGGACGACGGCGCGCCGGCGCTGCCGGCTGCCGGCCCCACCCGGTGAAAGGCGGCCCGTCCACGCTGCGAGGCCCCTGCGGACAGCGACGTCGTGGTGGTGCCGACCCCGGACCACGCCGACATCGTGGCCCGCCTCCATCGGATGCTCCAGGGGCGGCGGACCCTCGACCTCCACGGCGACGGGCACGATCCCGGCCGATGATCGCCGTCGCCGGGCCGGCACGCATCGGTGGGCGGGCGATGCGGTCGACCGGCATGCTGAAGAGGTGTCCGCGCAGCGACGTGAACCTCCGGTGTCGGTCGTCCCGGCGAGCCGGCCCGCCGAGCGCCCGCCGTCGTACCCGGGCGCCGGCCCCGACCTGGCGTTGACCCGCCGGCTCGCCCGGCTGATGGACGATCTGGTCACGGTCCCCGGCACCCGGCTCGGCATCGGCCTGGACGCGTTGATCGGGCTGCTCCCGGGGATCGGTGACCTGCTGGGCTCGACCCTCTCCGGTGCCGTCCTGGTCGATGCGGTGCGGTACCGGGTACCGGTCCCGGTCCTCGCCCGGATGGGCCTGAACCTGCTCCTCGACGCGGTGCTGGGGCTGATCCCCACGGTCGGCGACGTCCTCGACGTGCTGCACCGGGCGAATCGCAAGAACCTGCGCCTGCTGGAGCGGGCGGTCGCCGCCCACCCGGACCCGCGACCGCCGACGGTCGGGTACGTGCTCGCCGCGGTCGTGCTCGTCCTGGTCCCGCTGCTCATCGGCCTCGCCGTCGGCCTCGTCGCGCTCTGGGTGCTGGTGCGCTGGTTGTTCGGGTGAGGAGCGCGGAGCAGCCGGCGGGCCACGGACACGGACGCTCGCCGGTGCCCGGTCGCGGCCCACGCCGGCGGTCGGCACCGGAGAGTCGGCGGATGGCCCTGCCGGGTGCGCCGGCGCCGGGTGCACCGAGGTAGTCTCGAGGGCGGTGACCGCAGCGACGAGGAGCGCCATGGACGATCCCGAGGACGGGTCGGGCGAGACCACCGGTCCGACGGTTCCCGTCGAGTACCGCCCACCGCGGGCCTTCGGCCGGCCACTCGAGTCCGCGCAGCCCGGGTCCGTGCAGCCCGGGTCCGTGCAGCCCGGGTCCGCGCAGCCCGGGTCCGCGCAGCCCGACGCCCCGGCACCGACCCCGCCGACGGCACCGACCCCCCCGCCGTCCTGGGCAGTTCCCGTGGGGACGCTGCCCGCCCCCGGGTCCGCCTCCACGGGCCCCGGATGGTCGGTCCCACCGGCGGCGCCGTCCACGGGCCCCGGCTGGACGCTCCCGCCGCCTCCGCCGCAGCCGGAGGTGCTCCAGGTGGGCACGCCGGGTAGCCCCGGAGGCGGCCGTGGCCGCGTCGTCGCGATGGTCGTCGGGCTGGTGGCGGTCGTGCTCGTCCTGGTGGCCGGCGGGGTCTACGCGGCCGGCCACGCGCTGCGCGGCCGCACCGGCCCGGCGGGTCAGGCCGCCCTGCCCACCGCGCCCGACGGGCAGGACCCGTTCGGCAACCCCTTCGGGCCCGCCCCCGGTCCGCCGGCGCCGACCCCTTCGGCGCCGGTGATTCCCAGCCAGGGCTGGACCGTTCCGGTCAACGCGTACTGCCGGGACGTCGACCTGCAGCTCAAGGCGGTACCGTCGGCCACGACCGTCGCCGGACAGATCAGCTCACTGCGCCAGCTCGCCGGCATCATCCGGACCATGAACACACGGCTGCGCGGCATGCAGGTACCGGCGGACTCCCGGTCCGCGTTCGAGGCCATGATGGCCGCCTGGGAGCAGGTGCCCGCCGGGTACGAGCAGGCCGCCGTCGCGGCCGAGAAGGCCGACCGCGACGGGTACGCGGCGGCGATCGCACACGCGGAACAGGCGAACGACCAGGGTAACGTGATCGCGGGCCAGCTCGGCCTCGGCTACTGCGCGGACGCCGGGGGCCTGCCCGAGACCGTCTCGTCGCCCAAGGCCTCGACGATCTAGCCCGATCCGGCCCGGCCAGGCATGGCCGCCGGTCCCTTCGCGCCGGTGAGTGACCGCCGGTGAGTGACATCGTGCCGGTGCTGCTCGCGGTCGTGTTGCTCCCCGCGGTGTGCTCCCACGGTCGGGTCCGAGGCCCGGGGTATCCGGTCCGGCACCCTGGGAGAGAGGGAGTAATCTTGTAATCACATCTGCCGGATCCCGGTGTCGACGCGTCGGCCGACCCGCTACGTCGACGCTCGTCCGCGAGGGAGGTTTCGTGGCCGACCGCATCCCAGCCCCCGACGACCCCCTGGACGCGTACTCACGAGTAGTGACGGGCGTTGCGGAGCGGCTCATCCCGCGCGTGGCTGCGCTCGAGACTCGCCGGCGTGTGCGCGGCGGCGAGGCGCACGGCGCCGGATCCGGCGTGGTCTTCACCGAGGATGGCTTCCTGCTGACGAATGCGCACGTCGTCCATGGCGCGCAGGGTGGCGTCGCAGCCTTCGCGGACGGCGTCACCGCTCCTTTCCGGGTGATCGGCAGCGACCCGCTCTCCGATCTGGCGGTGATCCGGGCCGACGGGCCGACCCCGAGTCCGGTTACCCTCGGTGAGGCATCACGGCTCAAGGTGGGCCAACTGGTCGTCGCCGTCGGTAACCCCCTGGGCCTGGCGGGCAGCGTCACCGCCGGAGTCGTCAGTGCCCTCGGCCGGTCCCTGCCGACGCGCAGCGGGAGCGCCGTCCGGGTCATCGAGGACGTGATCCAGACGGATGCCGCACTCAACCCGGGCAACTCCGGCGGCGCGCTCGCGGATTCGTCCGGGCACGTCGTCGGAGTCAACACCGCCGTCGCGGGCAGCGGCCTCGGCCTCGCCGTGCCGGTGAACGACACCACCCGCCGGATCATCGCCACCCTGCTGGCCGACGGCCGGGTCCGACGCGCCTACCTCGGCCTGGTCAGTGCTCCGGCACCGCTACCTCCGGCGCTCGCCGAGCGGGTGGGCCGGCGGGACGGGCTCCGCCTGGTCGACGTCGTGCCGGGCAGCCCGGCGGCCCGGGCCGGGCTCTTCGCCGGCGATGTCCTGCTGACCGTGGGTGGTGTCCCGGTGCGGTCGGCGCACAGCCTGCAGCGGTTGATGTTCGCCGACGCCATCGACCGGGACCTGGCGATCACCGTTTGGCGGCGCGGCGCCATGGTCGACGTCATCGCCCGGCCGAGCGAGCTCGTGGCCGGGTGAGCTCGTGGCCGGGTGGGCGGGGAACCGAGGAGGGATCGTGGTCGGGGCGGCAGGTCGTCAGTCCCGCCCGGCACGTCGGGCGAGCTTGTCCTCGGCCGCGGCGAGGTCGGCCAGCCGGGTGGCGTGCTCGACGTCTGCCGCCGGCGGGGAGGCCGCGGCTCCCAGGGACGCCGACAGCGGGTGGCCGTGGATCGGAGGTTGTCGTGCCATCCGCTCCCGGACCGCGGCCGGCAGGTGCTCGAGGTCGGCCTCCACGCCCGGCATCACCATCAGGATCCCGAACTCGTCGCCGCCCAGCCGGGCGACGATCGAGCCGGCGGGAGCACTGTCCAGGAGCACCTGTGCCATCGCCTGGATCAGCTCGTCGCCCGCCTCGTGCCCGAAGGAGTCGTTGATCCGCTTGAGGCCGTCCACGTCCGCGGTCAGCGCGACGGCCACCAGGCTGGGGTCGGACTCCAGCAGGTCGGTGGCCTCCGCGATCGCCTCCAGCCAGGCGCGCCGGTTCCGCAGGCCGGTCAGCGGGTCCACCAGCGCCTGCTCGCGGGCCGCGGTGAACGCCGTCCCGAGGGTCACCGCCTGGGCGAGTTGCTCGCTGCGGTCCCGGGCGAGCAGCCGGACGAGCCCGATCGGCGCGGCGAGCAGGGCGAGCCCGGCGAGCGAGCCGTGCGCGGCGATCACGACGCACAGACCGAACGGGGCGAGCAGCGCGTCGACCGCGAACGTCCAGCGCAGCGGCGCGACCAACCGGGAGGGCGGTACGCCCAACGCGGAGCAGCGGAGCATGGCCGACGCGGCGTCGGCCATGAACTGGGCCAGCAGGGCGAGCAGGTAGACCGGCCAGGACCCGAGGCGGGGGGCCCCGACCGGGAGGGCGGCCAGCACCGCGACCGGGCCGAGGCAGTGCCAGCCGGAGATCAACCGGGTCTGCAGCTGGTGCCACCGGGTGCCGGACTCCTGGACGCCGGTTCCACCCAGCTGCAGGGCGACCAGGACGGCGAGCGGAACCAGCGCCAGCGGGGCGGTCAGCAACAGCCCGACGAGGACCGGCTCGGTCGGGACCGTGCTCCCGCCTGCGGCGACGAACTCGGTCCGGTGAGCCGCCGCGTACAGGGCCACCAGAGCCAGCAGGAGCACGGCCTCTCCGGCGGTCGGCAGGTGCCCACGTGCCGCGCAGGCCGCCGCCGCCGCCGCGTACCCGAGGCCCATCACGGCGGCGGAGATCCGGTCCGCGCGGGTTCGGGAGGCCACCCGCTCGCGGGCCTCGACGATGTCCTGGACGGTCGACAGCGCGCTCGCCAGGTCGCCGCTCGGTGCCTCGCCCGCCATCTCGTTCACCACCGCCCCGATCCGCTCGTCCATCTGGTAGTCGTCACGTCCGCCGTTCGGCCTGAGGGCCGATGCCGCGCGGGAACGCCGGACGGGTCACAGCGAGCGCCACGGGTCGATCTCGACGTCGTCGATCTGCCAGGTCGCCCCCGTTCCGACCTGGGTGAAGGAGATCGTCACGGTCTGCTGGCCGGACGCGTCGCGAATGTCCGGAAGCATGATCCGATCGGAGAGCCTCCAGCCGTTCGCGCCGCCGCCGATCGAGTAGGTGTTGTCGGCGACGTTCACGCCGCTGGTCACGTGGATGGTGACCAGAAGGCCCGACGTGGTCGATGACGGCGCCTTGTAGAAGACCCGCATCGCGTCCTCGGCGGTGGCGATGCACATCGAGGGTCCGGCCGCCGAACCCGCGGCGGCCAGCTGCAGGGAGTACGCGTTGCCGGCGGAGAGCACCTTCCACGGCTCGTTCCCGGAGACGACCCGGGCGTTCTTGAGCGTCCAGCCGCTGGTCCCGCTCTCGAAGGTGCCGCCGGGCTCGGTGAAGTAGCTGTTCCCGTCGTTCCAGGCCGTGAAGGGTGTCGTGGTGGTGCGGCTCGTGCACGGGACCGTGGCGGCCCGAGCGGGGGTGGTGGCGGTGGCCAGCGTCAGGATCGGGACCAGGACGGTCGCACCCAGCCCTGCGAGCAGGGTCCGGGCCCAGCGCGTCGGCATGTTGCCCATCGTGAGCTCCTCAAGCATCCGATCTGCCGTGCGGGCGGTCCTGCCCGCTGGACCATCGTGATTTCTCAGCGTGAGCACAGCTAGCTTTCCGTAGCCGGTTCGCTCCGCTGCCGCACGGAACCACCCGGATGGACCAGCGACGCCCGCGCCGCGTGACCACCGCGCCGGCCGCGGGCCTGCCGTGCGCCTGCCGTGCGCCGCGCGGCCTACGTCGGGCGGGCTTCCTTCGCGCCGGCGAGCCGGTTCGTCGCCGTGGCGCTCGCCGGCGTCCCGGTCCGGCCGTGGGTCCGACCGACCGGCTTCCGGCGCACCACCGGGACCGCGGGCCGGCGGGGATCCACCAGGACCGTCCGGTACGGCTCGCCGGCCGCCGGGCGAGGGTCGGGGTCCCCACGGTTCGGCCATGCCGCGAACGCCCGCTCCGCCTGGGCGGTGATCGTCAGGGACGGGTTCACGCCCAGGTTCGCCGACAGGGTCGAACCGTCCACGATGGTCAACCCCGGGTAGCCGTAGACGCGGTGGTACGGGTCCACCACGCCACGCTCCGGGGACGACCCGATCACGCATCCGCCGATGAAGTGCGCGGTCATCGGGATGTCGAACAGGTCCGTGATCGGGGCACCGGTGGCCGTGCGCTGTCCGGTGCGCTCGGACAGAACCCGCGCGATGCATCGGATCGCGGCGTGCCCGACCGGGATCCAGGTCGGGTTCGGCGAGCCCTCGTCCTGGGACGACGTCAGCTTCCAGCCCGGCAGCAGCCTGCGGCGGCGGGCCCGGATCTTGATCGAGTTGTCGAGGTGCTGCATCACCAGGCCGATGATCGTCCGCTCCGAGAACCGCCGCGCAGGTGGGGGCGCGAAGAACCGGAGCAGCCCGGGCCGGTGGACCGTCTCGCGCAGGACGGTCCGCTTGCGCCCGCCGCGTCGGCCGTCCGCGCGCCCGTCCGCCAACAGCAGCACCAACAGTCCCATCACGTTCGACCTGCGGCCGTACCGGACGTTCTCGATGTGCGTGTGCTCGTCAGGGTGGAAGGACGTGGTGATCGCCAGGCCCTTGGTCAGGTCGACGTCCGGGACGCCCTCGGTCATCGCGCCGAGCAGCGCCTCCGAGTTCGTCCGGGTCTTGTCGCCGAGCCGGTCCGACAGCCGGGGCAGCACCCCGGTGGCCTTGAGCCGGTGCAGCAGCGACTGGGTGCCCCAGGTCCCGGCCGCGAGCACCACCTGGCGCGCGCGGACTGCGCGCACGTCCGGGTGCAGCCACGCACCGGTGCGCCGGGTCGTCACCTGCCACCCGGCGGCTGGGTCGGCGGCGTCCAGCGGGCGGACGTCGACGACCGTGCGCAGCGGCTCGATCCGCACTCCCAGCCGTTCGGCCAGTGCGAGGTAGTTCTTGGTCAGCGTGTTCTTGGCTCCCACCCGGCAGCCGACCATGCAGTTGCCGCACTCGGTGCATCCGGTCCGTTCCGGGCCGACGCCGCCGAAGTACGGGTCGGGCACGGTGACGCCGGGTTCCCGGGCGCCGTCCCGGCCGAAGAAGACGCCGACGGGAGTCCGGCGCACGGTGTGCTCGACGCCGAGTTCGCGGGCGGCCTGGCGCATGATCTCCTCGACCGGGCCTTCGCAGGGATTCTCGTCGACGACACCGAGCATCCGCTGGGCGCGGGCGTAGTGCGGCGCGAGCTCGGTGGCCCAGTCGGTGATGTCGCTCCACTGCGGGTCGGCGAAGAACGGGCCCGGCGGCGGCACGTAGAGCGTGTTGGCGTAGACCAGGGATCCGCCGCCCACGCCGGCGCCCGCCAGCACCAGGACGTCGTCGAGCAGGTGGATCCGCTGAATGCCGAGGCACCCCAGCCGCGGCGCCCACAGGTACCTGCGCAGGCGCCACGAGGTGCGGGCGAAGTCGGAGTCGGCGAACCGGCGCCCGGCCTCCAGGACCAGGACGTCGTACCCCTTCTCGGCCAGCCGCAGGGCGGCCACGCTGCCCCCGAACCCCGACCCGACGACGACGACGTCGTGCTCGAAACCGCCATCCCCGCCGCGGTCCCTGCTGCCACGATTGCTCCCGCTGCTGCCGCCGTGGTGGGCGGCGGAGCCGGTGCCTACGTTCATCTGCCCACGATAACTGTGCCAGTCGCCATTGTGCCAATGGCTGTTGGTGGTCTATGGTCCTCCTCAGCCCGCTCCGCACCGCGGAGGACGGGCCGGGCTCATGGACGGATCGGTGCCTCGCCGGGCGGGGTGGAGGCACCGATCCGTTCCTGGGTCTGGCCGGCCCTAAGCTGGTGCGGCCTGCTGGCCCTCCTGGGCCCGTGCGGGTCGCATGGGTGGCGGGAGGCGGGTCGTGGCGGAATACAGGATCGACGAGCTGGCCGTCGCGGCCGGCACGTCGGTCCGGAATGTGCGCGTCTACCAGGAGCGGGGGCTGTTGCCGCCGCCGCGCCGGGTGGGGCGAACGGGCGTCTACTCCGACGCCCATCTCGCCCGCCTGCGGCTGATCCGGCTGCTCCTGCAGCGCGGGTACACGTTCGCGACGATCGGGGAGCTGATCGAGGCGTGGTCGGCCGGGCAGGGCATCGCGGACCTGCTCGGGTTGGACGACGCCATCGCGGCTCCCTGGTCGGACGAGACGCCGGAGGTGCGTGACGAGGCGAGCCTGCTCGCGATCTTCGGCGACTCCGTGTCGGGCGAGCTGGACCGCGCGGCCAGGCTCGGCTTCCTCGAGCGGCGAGGTCACGAGATCGTCGCACCGAGCCCCCGGCTGCTCGAGGCGGGGGCGCAACTCGTCGCGGCCGGCGTGCCGATGCAGGCCGTGCTCGACCTCGCCGAGGGCCTGAAGGCTCACCTGGAGGAGGTCGCGCGTGAACTCTTCGGCGTGTTCGGTGCCTACGTCGCGCACGAGGGCCGGCCTGCGGCCGACGTCGCCGAGTCCTTGATGCGCCTGCGGCCGTTCGCTCGCCAGACGGTCGACGCCCTCCTGTCGATGGCGCTGGACAAGGAGTCGGAACGGCTTCTGGAGCGGCGGGCCGAACGGTCCCGTCGCCCCCGCTCCGGTCACACGGCGTGACATTCTGCGGAGATTGCGTGAAGATTAACGCGATCTCGTCGCGGTGAGTGAAGGGTTTCGGCGGAAAGGCCCACTATTACCGGCGAGTAACCCTATAGTGAGTTAGCCCGGCTGTGAATGGTCATCGACCTGTCCCACACCCCGCCGCCCCGCCGTCATCGCGGGGCTCCAGCCCCGTAGGAGGAGTAGGAAGGGACTGCTCATGGAGTCTTACCCGGCGGTGGCCGGCCGGATTGCCTGGCGGCGGTACGCCATGATCTTCGCACCAGCGATCGCGCTCGCGGCAGTGATCGTCCTGCTCTCCGGGAAGGGCGCGCTCGCGGCGTCCTTCGCGATCTCCGGAGCGCCGTTCAAGCTGTCCGCGGACACCTTGGACGGCACCGGGTTCGTCTCGTACACCTCCGTCGACACCGGCGCGGACGGCAAGCACCACGCGGTGACGCCGTCCGGGTTCGCGACGGCGAAGCTGACCAACCTGTGCCAGTCCGTGGTGTCCCCGACGCCGTTCGGGCCCGTCACCATGCGGCTGACCGCGGGCAAGACGGAGCCGGTCCAGGCGACGAACCTGGTGGCGGACTTCGACCAGCTGAGCGGAGACATCCAGTTCACCGGTTACAGCAACGGGGTGGATGCCGCCGAGGTCAGCGGCCCGGCCACCGGCGAGAAGGGTGGCTGGGCGCAGCAGGCCAAGGCGATCCACATCGACAAGTTGCGCCAGCACAGCCTCGCCACCACGGCGGCTACGTTCATCCTGACCGGATTGAACATCGACGTCTCCTTCGGCACCAACGAGTGCTACTGAACGGCACCAACGAGTGCTACTGAACGGCGCGGGATCACTGGCCCTCATCCGCCAGGTCCCGGCACAGCCGGCCGGGTACGGCCGCGGCCCCTCGAGGGCCCGGCCGTAGCCCGGAGAGCTCGACCCTGATCCACCCACATTCCTCGCGGACGCGCGGCTCCGCCGGGGCCCGTGCGCGAGGACGCGCTTCCGCGTCCCGCCCATTCACAAAGGTGACGTCACGTGACTGCACGCGCGCTGCCGCAGCTCTCCACGCTCCGCCGGGCCGTGCCGGAGTACCGCCTGGCCTTTCGGCAGTGGCGTCGGAGCCGGCCCTTCTGGGGCGGGGTGACCGCGATCGTCGCGGGGACCGAACTGTACGGCCTGGCCTCAGCGCCCTTTCAGTTGCTTGTCATCCAGGGGGTGGCCGGCATCTCCGCGCTGATCATCGCCGTCCTGCTCGCGGCCATGGCCATCATCACCTGGTTGCAGCCGCAGCTGCGGCTGGTGACCGGGGTCGTGATCGTGGTCCTGTCGCTGTCGTCGATCCTCCTCGCCAATCTGGGCGGGTTCCTGGTCGGCATGCTCCTCGGTCTGCATGCGGGCGCGAGCATCGCGGGTTGGAAGCAGGTCACCCCCGTCGCCTCCCGTTCCGGGCGGCGGGCGGCGGGTCGGGCCGGTTCGAACACCCCGACCCGGCGGCTCCCGCCGGGCCGCAGTGGTCCCGCAACCCACCCGGACCGGACGCCGGACCGAGGTGCCGCGCCGGACCCAGGAAGGGTGCCGGACCCAGGAAGGGTGCAGCCGCCGTCGCCGACATCCGGGCGTTGGCCGGGAGCCACCCCGTCGCCATCGGGGCCGTCCGGGCCGTCGTGGGGGGCCGGGCCGGGGGAGAACGGCACGGCGGACGGTTCCCCGGAGCGGCGGCATCGGGCCTGGGACTCCTACCGCGGGCTGTGCCTGCTGCTGGTGTTCGCCGGTGTCCTGATGCTGACGCCCGCGCCGCACGCCGCCGCGTCCACCCGGACGCCGTCCGGCACCCCGCGGGCCCCGCAGCTCGTGGCACCGTCGAAGTCGGTGTTCTGCACCCTGTTCCCGTTCTTGTGCCCGGATCCGACGCCGAAGCTGTCGCCCGCGGACACCCCGTCACCGAGCCCGTCGGCGTCCCCGTCCGGCGGTGCCGACGAAACGTCCCCGGGCAAGGCCTCCTCCGACCCGACGCCGTCCGGCACCACCCCCGGCAGCACCACCACTCCGGCGGCGACGACCTGCGACCCCGCCCAGATCCCCAGCGTGAGCGACCTGCGGACGCCGGCAGGGGCCGAGAAGGCGGTGTCCCTCCTCAGGGCGTGCCTCACCGCGCGGACCAGCGACACCGCGACGGTGTCCGGGACGACGTCCGGCGGCTCCACCGAGAAGCCTGCCGCCGCGGTGGCGAACGGGGCCGTCTCGCCCTTGCCGACCCACCTGACGGCTGCCAAGGAGACCATGAACGGCCTGGTCTTCGACGGCGTGGTCACGGTGGAGACGAGCGCTGGCCCGAAGCAGGCGGTGAAGTTCCGCGCCACGTCGGTCACCATCGAGGGGATGAACCAGGACGTGGCCTACTCGGGCGGCACGATGACGCTCGGGTCGTCCGGGACCGTCACCCTGTCCGGGAACGTGCAGCTGTACGTGCTGTCGCAGAGCGGCAAGGTGTTCGGCCTGCTGCCGCTGACGATCAGCCCGGGCTTCACCCTGCCGCTGGTACCGCCCTTCCTGACCTTCACGGACGTCGATTCCAGCATCGCCTTCCTCCAGGCGGACACCCTCACCGTTCCGACCACCTCCCTGAACGCCGCGTAACCCCTGAATGCCGCGTAGCGTCGCGCGCCATGCCGGCGGGTCATGCCGCGGCATCGGGGGCGCCAGCCGTGACCGGTCGGTGCACGACGCAGCGTCGAGGGCAGGGTGGTCGTCCGGCGGCCCTGCTGATCGCGGCTGGCGGGAACGGCGGGGGTCAGGGGGTGCGGAACGCCGCGTACAGGTGGACCCGGTCGTCTCCGTCCCGGCCGCGGACCTCGGCGTCGGCCGCCTCGCCGGACACCGCGGTGAGGAGCCGGACGGTGCCCGGCAGCAGGATCGGTCGGCGGAACCGCACGGTGTAGCGGACGGCGTCCGGCAGCCGGCCGTGCAGGGCGCCGGCGACCGCTGCGGCCGTCCACATCCCGTGCGCGATCGCCCGGGGGAAGCCCAGGGGACGCGCCGTCCACGGGCTGAGGTGGATCGGGTTGACGTCGCCGGAGACCCGCGCGTACCGGCGGCCCAGGTCGCCCTCGAGCCGCCACCGGGCGCTGTGGTGCAGCGGGCCGACGTGGTCGGGGACCGAGGCGTCCGCGTCGGGCGGGCCGTCGGCACGGGAGGCGCCGTTCCCGGCGGTTGCGGCCGCGCGTTCCCGGCGCAGGTACGTGCTCGTCGCGTACCAGACCGGCCGCCCGTGCCGGCTCACCGTGGTGACCAGGTCGACCACCCGGCCACGCGGGTGGGGCCGGACGCTGCCGGCGCGCACCTGGACGTCGTAGCTGCCGGTCACCGCAAGCGACTGCTCGGCCGTCACCTGGTTCGAGACCTGGACCAGGCCCAGCGCCGGGAACGGGAAGGCGGCGTCGCCCATCAGCCGCAGTTGCAGGTCGAAGCCGAACAGGTGCGGGTACAGCAGCGGTAGGCACTCGCCCCGCGGCTGGCCGACGACCGCGCAGTAAGCTGCGACGTCGTCCGGCCGCGGCCGGACGCCGGTGCGGCTCAGGACGACGTCCCGGGCCGTCGTCGGTCGGGCCCCGGGCCGGGGCAGGGCGGCCCTGAGATAGAGCGGCACCGCTCGCGCGCCCGGCATGTCAGGCCCCCAGCAGGGCCTGGCCGCAGACCCGGACGACGTTGCCGGTGACGCCCGCCGAGGCCGGGTTCAGCAGCCACCCGGCCGCTTCGGCGACATCGATCGGCAGGCCGCCCTGACGCAGCGAACTCAGTCGCCGGCCCCCCTCCCGGATGGCGAGCGGAATCCCGCGGGTCATCCGGGTCTCGATGAAGCCGGGCGCGATCGCGTTCACCGTGACCCCCCGGGGAGCCAGTTCGGGGGCGAGTGCGTCGACCAGGCCGATGATCCCCGCCTTGGAGGCGGCGTAGTTCGTCTGCCCGCCGTTGCCGGCGATGCCGGCGACCGACGAGACACCGACGACGCGCCCGTCCTGGCCGAGGACGCCGTCCGCGAGCAGGTCCGCGGTGATCCGTCGCGGCCCGGCGAGGTTGACCTCGATGACCTGGTGCCAGGCCTCGGCGGAGAGGTTCACCAGCTTGCGGTCCCGGGTGATCCCGGCGTTGTGCACGAGGCCGTGCAGGACGCCGTACCGCTCCCGGGCGGCGCGCGCGATCCGGGCGCCCAGGTCGGGCGCGGTGACGTCGCCCACCAGGTGTGACCCCCCTGCGGCGGCGGTGACGCGCTGCAGGTCGTCGGCCAGGGGGGCGACGTCGACGCCGAGCACGGTGGCGCCGTCCCGGCTGAAGGCGGCCGCCATCGCCGCGCCGATGCCCCTCGCCGCACCGGTGACGACGATCACCCGGCCGGCCAGCGGGCGCTCCGGGTCCGGGACCTCGAAGCTGCCGGCGACGGCGTCCGGTACGGTCGTGGAGATCTCGATCACCTGCCCGTCGACGAACGCCGATCGGGCGGACGCGAGGAACTGCACGGTCGAGGCCAGCCTGCCCTCGGCTCCGGGCGCGACCAGCACGAGCTGAGCCGTGGAACCACCGCGCAGTTCCTTCGCCAACGACCGGGTGAAGCCCTCCAGCGCGCGCTGTGCGATCGCGGCGTCCGTGGAGCCGGCCAGGGCGGCGGGCGTGCCGAGCACGATCACCCGGCCGTTCGGGGCGAGCGCGCGGACCCCGGGAGCGAGCACCTCGCGCAGCACCGCCAGGCCGCCGGGGTCGGCGATGCCGGTGGCGTCGACGACGAGGGCACCCCAGCGGGGGCCGCCGGACGTCACGTCACCG
>DATDMG010000299.1:0-3444 GCA_036518955.1 Kineosporiaceae bacterium
AAGTGTCCCGCGCCGGGATCGGCGAACGCCCGCGGCTGATGGTGCCTGGCGAAGATCCGGTTCGGGGCGACCCCGGCAAGACCTTCTCTGGCTGGCCGGCATCCGGCCGGAATGCGATATTGCAGCCGCCCAAACCGGAAATCATCCCCTCGGCGAGGATCCTCCAGCTCGCCGCCGAGCATGACACCGAACCCGACCGCGAAGCCGCGGACTGAGCAGCACAATCGATCTCCGAAAGGAGCAGCGCCTCAGGGTGATCCGACGACTTACCATCCGCAGCCGAACCGCCGGTCACATCACGTGACCAACGGATGAATTGCAGTCGGCTCGAACAATTACAAAACGCCGATTGATCCGACGTGGTGATTGTTCCGACCTGAGCGCGGATTGGTGTGCGTGGCAGGGCTATCGGCTGGCGGCAGGTCGGAACAATCAGAGGCTGTCGAGGAAGGCGAGTAGCGGGTCGGGCGGCTGGTAGCGGCCAGGCGCCGTGCCGGGCGGGGTGACTCGGGCGATGGCTCGCTCCTTCTCCTCCATGTCGGCGTGCAGGTAGATGTTGGCGGTGGCCATCTGCTCGTGGCCGAGCCAGAGTGCGATGACGGCAACGTCGATTCCGGCGTGTCGCAGCCGCATGGCGCAGGTGTGTCTCAGGGTGTGCATGGTGGCGTGCTTGGTCCGCAACGACGGGCAGCTGGCGCGCGCGGTGGCGAGATGGACGGCGAGGCGGTGCTCGATGGCATCGTGGCTGAGCCGTGTCCCGGTGCGTGTCGGGAACAGCGGGTCATGGGCCTGACCCGGGTTCTCGGTGAGCCAGGCCCGCAGGACGGCAACGGTGAGTCCGGTGAGCGGCGTGGCCCGCTCCTTGCGGCCCTTGCCCATGCAACGGACGTGCGCCCCGGCGTCGAGAACGACGTCGCCGTGGGACAGGCCGATCAGCTCGGAGATCCGCAGCCCGGTCTGGACGGCGAGCACGAGCATGGCGTGATCACGCCTGCCGGTCCACGTGCCCCGGTCGGGTGCGGCCAGCAGGGCGTCGACCTCTGGCGCGGTGAGCCAGGTGAGCAGTGTGCGCTCGTGGCGCTTGGCCGGGATGGCCAGGACCCGCTGGATGACGGCGGCGCGTTCGGGGTGGTGCAGTGCGGCGTAGCCGAACAGCGAGTGGATGGCGGCGAGGCGCCAGTTGCGGGTCCGCACCGTGTTGTGCCGGTCAGCTTCCAGGTGGTCGAGGAAGGCGGCGACCAGTGGCGCGTCCAGGTCGGCGATGTCCAGCGCGGAGGGCGTCTTGCCGGTCTTGGCGCAGGCGAAGCCGACCAGCAGCCGGAGCGTGTCCCGGTAACCGGTGATGGTGTGACTCGAGGCCCGGCGCTGAGCCATGAGCCGCTCGGTGAAGAACGCCTGCAGCACCGGCGCCAGCGTGGTCATGACTCACCTGTCCCGTGTTCGAGCCGGGCGGCGGCGAGCTGCATCAGCTCCGGGACGGCGGACAAGTACCAGTACGTGTTCTTCGGCTCAACATGCCCGAGGTAGGTGGACAGCACTGGCAGCAAGGCCGAGATGTCCGCGCCTTGGCGGTGCCAGTCGATGAGGGTGTGCACGGCAAAGCTGTGTCTCAGGCCATGAATGCGCGGGTGGACGGTGCCGGTGCGGATTCCCGTCAGCCCGGTGATCACCCGGAAGACCTGGTCAGCCTCTCCCCGCCGCAGGGCCCGCCCGGTGACGGACACGAAGAACCGATCGACCCGCGGGGCGGGGCAGAGCCGGTCCCGCGTGGCGGCGTAGGCACGGAGGGCAGCGGTGACCGACGGGTGCAAGGGGACGAGGCGTATCGGTCGAACTTCGCGTGCCGGAGGGTGACCATGCCCTCCACGAGGTCGACGTCGGCGCGGGTCAGCGCCGTCGCCTCCCCCAGGCGCATGCCCGTCGCTGCCAGCAGCCCGAGCAGCGTCTGGTAGGTGGCCGCCCGCAGCGGTGGCTGCAGCCGCTGGGTCGCGCGCAGGATCTCGGCGATCTGGCCCGGCGTGTAGATGTAGGGCGTGGGCCGCCGGCGCGGGACCCCCAGCAGGCCGGGCGGCGGGACCTCGTGGGCGGGGTCGATGGCGTGCAGGTAGCGGGCGAAGCCGCGTACCACGCTCAGCCGGAAGTCGGCGGTGATCGGCTTGATCCCTGCCGGCAGGCGAGCCCAGGTCACCGCCAGCTCGATGGTGACGGTCTGGGCCCCGCTGGCGGCGGCGTAGGCGACGAACCCGGGCAACACGCTGCCGTGCTGGCCGAGCTGGAAGCCCAGCCCGCGACGCAGACGCAGGTAGTCATCGAGTTGCCCGGCCAGGGTGCTCACGACGCCGCCCCGGCCGGCCAGGGCCGGGCAACGGTGCGGAGCCGTTCGACGTCGACCCGGGCGTAGGCGGCAGTGGAGCCGGGCGAGCGCTGTCGCAGCACCTGGCCGATCTCACCGAGCGGAGCGCCAGCCCGCAGCATGTCGCTGGCGGCGGTGTGGCGCAGCCGATGCGCACGCACCGCGCCAAGCCGGGCACGGCCGGCGGCACGAGCGACGATGGTCGTCACCGCGCCACGGCTCAGGCCGGCGTGGGGCGGCCGCACCCGCACGAATACCTCCCGGACCGTGGCCGTGCGGGGCCGGCCGCGGCACAGGTAGGCGGCGATCGCCTCGCCGACATCAACAGGCAACGGCAGCTGGTCCACCCGGTGACCCTTGCCGTGAACCGTGACCTGCCCAGCCCGCCAGTCCAGGTCCTCCAGGCGCAGCGTCGCCACCTCGCTGGCCCGGAACCCGAGCCGCAGTATCAGCACGATCACCGCATAGTCACGCCGGCCGCTGGCGCGACGCCGATCGCAAGCCCGCAGCAAGGCCTTGGCCTGGGTCGGAGTGATGCCCATCGGCAACAGCGACCGCCGCCGCCCCGACACCGGCAAGGCCGCCGCCGGCAGGTCGCGATCGACGAGGCCGGCGAGGTAGCAGTAGCGGAGAAACGAACGCAGCGAGCACCCGTAGCGCCGCACCGAGGCGGGCGACCAGCGGGTCACCTGCCCCAGCACCGCCTTCGACACCTCAGCCGCCGTCAGCTCGCTGAGGTCGCCTCCCCCTCGATCGACGAGGAACCTGCGTACATCGCTCACGTAGACATCGACCGTCAACTCCGTCACACCGCGCTCGCTGCGCAGGTAGCCAGCGAAGCCGTCCAACAGCAGGCCGACCGCCCCGACCCTCTCCGACTCGATCCGGACATCCGCTTCCTCCTTCACTCGAAACCGGTGAAGGAATCATGAGCCCGAGCCGCGGGATTGTTCCGACCTGCTCTCCAGGAGATCCCTTACCAGGCAGGCCGATCCAACCTCAGGTCGGAACAATCACGACGTCGGATGGGTCTGTCAACTTAAAGGTGTAACTGGTTTTCTAGGTTTACTTCCTGCCTGCGCTGAGGCGGC
>DATDMG010000300.1:0-5957 GCA_036518955.1 Kineosporiaceae bacterium
CACCACGGTGCCACCCCGGCGGGCGGCGTCGGCACCGTCAGGTCCACGTGCGGTTCCGTGCGGTGCAGCAGCGCCAGGCGGACGCCGAGGTGGGCGGAGTGATGGCCGCCGGTGGGGAGGTCCATGCCGCAGGCGACCGCACGCGACCGAGGCCTGAGGTCGAGCAGCGACGTGACGAGCAGGAGCGGTGCCGCGCTGGCCCACGCCTGCGGCTGGGACGCGTGCGGGTAGCGCACCGGGAGCCCACCGGTACGGTCGCGGTCCGTGCCGACGAGCGCCTCCGGCAGCCGGTGCCCGAGGCGACCGGCGGCCTCGACGAGGGCGGTTGCCACCCGTTCGGCCTCGCGGCGGAACCCGTAGCGGATGAGGCCGGCGGCGATCAGCGCGTTGTCGTGCGGCCACACCGATCCGCGGTGGTACGACAGCGGGTCGTACGCCGGCCGGCCCGCCGCCAGCGTGCGGATGCCCCACCCGGAGAAGAGGTCCGGCGACATCAACCGGTCGACCACGGTCGCGGCCCGTCCGGCCGGGACGATGCCGCTCCACAGCAACTGCCCGATGTTGGACGTGAGGGTCGTGACCGGCCGGCCCGCGCCGTCCAGTGCGAAGGCGTACCACCCCTCGTCGGCCAGCCAGTAGTCGCGGTCGAAACGCCCGCGTAACCGCTCGGCGTCGTCCGTGAGCCGCCGGGCGAGTTCCGCGTCGCCCCAGCAGTCGCGGGCGAGCCGCGCGCTGCGGAGCCGGGCGTCGAACGCGTACCCCTGCAGCTCGCAGGTGGCCAGCGGGAGTCCGGGGAGCGACCCGTCGGGATGGACGACGCCGTCCGTGGAGTCCTTCCAGCACTGGTTGCGCAGGCCCGAGTCCGGATTCCGGGTCCGGTAGTCGACGTAGCCGTCCCCGTTGTCGTCGGCGTACCGCTCCAGCCAGTCGAGCGCGGCCCGCGCCGGGCCCTCCAGGTGCCGGACCAGGTCGGCGTCACCCGTCCAGCGCAGGTACTCCTCGAGGAGAATCAGGAAGAGCGTGGTGGAGTCCGCGCTGCCGTAGTACGGCGACTGCGGTGCCTCACCGGAGCGGGCGCGTTCGCCGTGCCGCAGTTCGTGCAGGATCTTGCCCGGCTGCGCGTCGCGGAAGTCGTCCGCCGTGGTGGCCTGGTGGTCGGCGAGGGTGAGCAGCGTGCTGCGGGCCAGGCTCGGCAGGTAGGGCAGCGCCGAGTAGCTCGTCAGCAGGGCGTCGCGGCCGAAGAGGGCCATGAACCACGGCGCGCCGGCCGCCGGGACCGCGTCCTGCGGGTGCACGTCGGGGTAGAACCGCAGCAGCGCCAGGTCGGCCAGGCTGCGCCGGTAGGTCTCCCGCAGAACCTCCCAGTCGGTGTCCAGCTCGGGGGCCTGACGCAGCCAGTCGGCGTCGTCCTGCGGGTGAGGGGTCGCGTCGTCCGGCTCGTCGTCCGCGGAGCAGCAGACCCGCAGCGACACCGTGCCGTGCTCGCCCGGGCGCAGGGTGAGCGCGAACTGGGCGGAGCCGTCGGTGAGTTCGGCACCAGCGGCGACGACGCGCGTGGTGCGGCGGAAGCCCTCGCGCCGGTGGGTCAGCTCGACGGCGTCACGACGCCGCCGGGCGGTGCGCTGACGGGCCGGGGCGCTCCGCGCCTTGACGTCGAACAGGTCCGCGAAGTCGGCGTCGAACCGGACGGTGAGGGTGATCCGCTCGGTGCGGGGCCCGAAGTTGGTCACCTCCACCTCCTCCTCGACGTCCCGGCCGATCCGGCGACGGCGGACGACCTGCCGGTGCGGGTCGTGACCTGCCCCGAGGGTGGGTTCGGCGAGCACGAACAGGGCCTCGCTGCCGGTGCCGCCCGGCGGCGCGTCCGCGAGCGGCTCCAGACGCCGCCCGTCCAGTTCCAGCTCCCAGCGGGACAGGTGCCGGGTGTCCCGGTAGAACAGGCCCACGCGGGAGCCGGGCGCGGGCACCGCGTCCCCCGCGACGTCGCTGACGAGGAACATGCTGCCCCGCAGGACCGTCACCGTGGTCATCGTGCTCTCCATCCCGGATACATGCCCTATGCACGGATATTCATGCCAGGGTTGCGGGGCAACATTCGTGCCTGGTGCACGGACATGTCAGCGCCGGTGCCGGGTACGAGCGGGGGCTGGAGCAGAAACGGAACGGGAGGTGCGCCGTGGCGGCACGGATCGAGGACTACGCGCTCATCGGTGATCTGCACGCCGCGGCGCTCGTCGGGCGGGACGGTTCCGTGGACTGGTTGTGCCTGCCCCGGTTCGACTCGCCTGCCTGCTTCACCGCCCTGTTGGATGACGAGAGCGCGGGGCGGTGGCGAAGCGCCCCGGCCGGTGCGGGGGCGGCGACCGGCACGATTACCGCGGGGAGACGCTCGTCCTCGACACGGAGTGGGACACCCCCGACGGCTCGGTGCGGGTCACCGACTTCATGCCGCCGCGCGGCGACTCCGACGCACCGCGCGCGCGTAGGGCCGACATGGGGTGGACGGCGGCGGGGTGGACGGCGGCGGCGTCGGAGTCCACGCCGATCAGGCCGCCGATGGGCTCGGTGGCCGCGACGCCGCCTTCCGGCCGTTGCCGCCCCTCCAGAACGTGTGCCGTACCTGGCGTGACGTTTCCTCGGTGTGGTTCGGGAGGGGCTGCGGCAGCAGAGGGATCAGCGCGTCCCTGGGGTGGCCAACTGTGGCACGGGATGCTCGCCCTCGCTCTGGCTGCGGTAGTCGGTGCCGTACTGGTTGACGTGTTCGGTGATGACCTGCTCGCTGGGCGGTGGGGTGTCGCCCAGGAACTGGGTCTGCCAGCGTTGGAAGCGCTCGTGCGCGTCCCGGACGTAGCCGGCGCCGAGGGTGGTCAGGTCGATCTGGGTGGCGAGCAGTTCGCGGATCAACGTCTTGTTCGGTTCGAACCGGACGACGGGCGGCAGGTGCGGACCGACGATCTCCTCCGGGTCCCTGCCCTCGTGGCGGCGCAGGACCTCGGCGGCCAGGCGCAGGTGTTCCAGTTCCATGGCCAGGTGCAGCTCCCAGATCGCCTTCACCCGGGGGTCGGACTCCTGCTCCAGGAAGGAGTGGTAGAGGTAGCACTCGTTGTACTCGTGGGTCACCAGCCGCTCGAACCAGGTCTCCCCGGGGTCCACGAGGGATTCGTAGTGGGTGACGTGTTCCTCCTCGATGAGTGCGATCTCCTGGTAGAGCTGGCGGGCGATGGGTTCCATGTACTCGGGCCCGACGTTCATGTAGAAGTTCATGGTCTGCTGCTCGGCGGACATGATGGTCAGCGCGTGCAGCTTGGAGATCGGGTCGGTGGTGTGCCGGTCGTAGGGGTCACGGACGTTGTCCGCCGGGTGCCGGTGATGCAGGTGTGTCGGGCGGCCCGGCATGACCTCGGTCAGCTGGTCGACGACCTTCTCCGCCGCGCGGTGCTCGATCATCTCGTAGAGGTTGGCGTAGCGGTACAGGTGATCGAAGTCTTCCAGGAGGCCGAACTCGTACGCCTGCTTCAGGTACGGGTTCGGCTCCGAGCGCGCCACCCAGGCGGTGAGATCCACCGCGACCTGCTCGTACTCGATGGTGGTCTCCAGGACCGAGGCGGTTCCGGGCAGGAGCCAGTTCACGGCCTTCTGTTGCTGTTGCTCGATCGCACGCACCTCGGCCAGTTGTCGCTTGACCTCCGGCTCGGGACAGAAGCGGGCGAACTGATGACTGAACAGGACCGACTCGACCTCGATCCCGTTCATGGTGATCACCCGACACTTCGTGTAGGGGTCTCCACGGTCGGGATCCAGGGGTATAACGGCGAGTTCACGCCAGCTCCGGGCCTGCCGGTCCAGCGGGATGCCGCTCTCGGTCAGCGGGTTGAAGGTCACCGATCTCTCCTCACGACGGGTGACGGCCGGGGGCGTCGCGCACGACGTCACGCACCCGATCCACCAAGGCCAGCACGGGTCCGGTCATCACGTTGGCGGTGGTCGACTCCACGCCGGGATGCGGGTGGGTCGGCGCCAGGGACTCGGCGGCCCGCAGCGCCCGCGCCGCCGCCTCCAGCTCGTCGGTCGCGTCCGCGCGCCGCAGCTTGCTGAGCTCGTAGCGTTCCTCGGCTCGGGCGTGCTGGAGAACGGCCGTGCGCACCACGGCGAGCTTCGGCAGGAAGTCCTCGTGGTCGGTGGTGAGCTCCTCGAGTTCGGCCAACTTCTCCTTGGCGATCCGCTCCTCCTCCACGCGATCTGCCGCCACGGCGTCACCGGCGTCGACGTACCGGCGGGACAACGGGCGTACCACGAGTTCCTCGGCTGTCTCGTGGACGGCGAGAAAGCGCACCAGGCGGCGGAAGGAGTCCCTGCGCGCCTCGCCGTCGGCTGCCTCCACCTCGGCGAACAGATCCCGGATCCGGGCATGCTGCTCTCTGAGCAGATCGACCACATCACCGGACACCACCGCCGTCGACGACGAGACGCCTCCAGGAGCTTCGGACATCGGCAGCCTCCCCGATCGGACGTGCAACCCCAAGTCCTCGCGCGGTACCCCGGCGGGACCGGCACAAACCACGAGCAGGTCGGGACGGCAAGCCGGCGGAGAACCACCGGAGAACAACAGGCAGAACAACAGGCAGGTCGGGCCGGCCCATGTGCCCAGCGGGTGGGCGAGCGGCGTCGGGACCTGCCGGCTGGCCGGACTCCCCAGGTCTGGCACGCTCACGGTCGCGACTTACCCACGAGGAGGGGTCATGGCCGACGTCGTCGACCTCATCAGGGCAGCGCACCGGCAGATCGATGAGTTGCTCGAGCAAGCGGAGAACAGTGAACCCGACCACATGGTCGGAATCCTCCAGCAGGTGGCAGAACTGCTGCGGCCCCACTCGGAGGCGGAGGAGTCCTTCGTCTATCCCGCGATCCGCCAGTATGACACCCAGGAGGACGACGAGGTGAAGGACGGCGTCGCCGAACACCACCACATCGAGGGACTTCTGGAGCAACTGCTCACGGAGGACCCCTCCGGCCCCGGCTACGACGGCAAACTCGCCGCAATGATCGGCGAGTTGCGCCATCACGTCGAAGAAGAGGAGCAGGACCTGCTACCGGTGCTCATCGAGAAGGCCGGCGACGAGCAGCGCGAGGAATTGGGCGTCCGTTTCGCAGAGGTCACCGGGCTCACCATGGACGGCAAGGACGAGGCGCGCCCGTCATCACGGCAGGGCCAGTCACAGAAAGCCGAGCCGCGCAACGGAGACCTGGGCGAGGCCGGCGGAGCAACCCGTGCGGATCTCTACGAGGAAGCCAAGGAGAAGGAGATCCCTGGCCGCTCGAACATGTCGAAGGAAGAACTGGCCAGAGCCGTCGAGGAGAGCTGACGTCGCGCGGCCCTGCCTCATGACGCCGCCCCAGGCCCGTAGGAGCTGAACGTCTCTGCGTCCCGGCGGGTGGTTCAGCTGGAATCACTGGCTGAGCCGAGGCGCGGACGGGCTGCTGGGCCGGCTGCTCTCGCGTCGGGTGATGGTGACCCGTCAGTCCGCCGTCCAGTGCGGGGCTTGACGCTGTTGCGGTTGGTGGAGGAATCGGTCGACCGCTTCGAAGGGCAGCGGAGCGGCCGTGGGCGGCCAGGTCGACCACCACCTGGGAGCCGGTCGAGTTGGCCACCCGCACTGCGCCCGCGCGGCGGGTGGCCGACTGCCATGCCGCCAGGGCCTGGGAGAGCGACCAAGCCGGGAAGATCCACCGCGGCCACGTGCGCCACGGGGCACGGGTGGCGGGCCAGCGGAAGGAAGTAGCGGTGGGAACAGCCCAGCCCGGGCACACATGACCTCGGGGGTGCCGAGCGCTCTGGAGCAGTCCCGCGTCGTGGCAACTGACGTTCGCCGCCGTCGCCGCGCAGCTGAACGACGGCTTCGTGAAGATGGCCGAAGCCGTGCAGCCGACCGCCCGACAGCTGCCCTCCGTTGGTGTTC
>DATDMG010000301.1:0-7363 GCA_036518955.1 Kineosporiaceae bacterium
GTCGTCGAGGACCTGTTCGTCCCCCGGTCGCGCTCGTTCACCCGTGCCGAGTTGCACGCCGGGCGGGCCGCCGACGCCTCGGGCGCCTGCCACCAGGTGCCGCTGCTGGCGGTGAACGGGATCTCCTTCGCGGCGCCGATCCTCGGGGCGGCCCGTGGTGCGCTGGCGGGCTGGTCCGGCTCGGTGGGGTTGCGCATCGCCCAGGCCGGGCGGGGCGGTCCCGGGGTCGGTCCGACCGCCTACTACCTGGCCCTGGCCCGGGCTGCCGGTGAGATCGACGCGGCCCAGTTGCTGATCGAGCGTGCGGCCGCGGTGGCCGACGTCCCGGCGGGGCTGACCGGCCTGGCCACCGCGCGCAACCTGCGGGACTGTACCCTCGCCGTGGAGTTCCTGGTCTCCGCGGTGGACCAGGTCTTCCGGCACGCCGGCACGCACGGCCTGGACCGCACCAGTCCCCTGCAGCGCGCCTGGCGCGACGTCCACTCCGCCGCGAGTCACGTGGCGCTGCAGTTCGAGCCTGCCGCCACCAGCTACGCCACGACCGTGCTGGCGGGAGCGGGCCTGCCCGGCCCCGACGTCCCGGGCCTGCCGCAGCGGGCACCCACCTCCGCCTGAGCCCCGCGCCATCCACCACCGCCCCGAGGACCGTTCATGACCCAGACCGTTCAACTGGCCGCTGCCAGTGCCCCCTGGGTGCTGTGCGACGGATGCCGGCAGCCCCTCTACGCCAAGCGCCTGGCCCGCAACCTGCACGTCTGCCCGGAGTGCGACCGCCACCACCGGCTCACCGCCGCGGAGCGGCTCGCCCAGCTCTGCGACGGGGGCCGTTACCAGTCCCTGACCGGGCGCCCGGTACGGCCTGACCCGCTCGGCTTCACCGACTCGGTGCCCTACCGCAGCCGCCTGGAGCGCGCCCGGGCGCTGACCGGGCTGGACGACGCGGTGCTGTGCGCCCGCGCCACCATCGGGGGCCACCCGGTGATCCTGGCGGCCATGGAGTTCGCGTTCCTGGGCGGCAGCCTGGGATGCGAGGTCGGGGAGCGGCTCACCGGTGCGATGGAGACCGCGCTGGCCGAGCGCACCCCGCTGGTGATCGTCACCGCGTCGGGCGGGGCACGGATGCAGGAGGGCGTGCTGTCCCTGATGCAGATGGCCAAGACCAGTGCCGGCCTGGCCCGGCTGGACGAGGCCGGCGTCCTCACCGTCACCGTCGTCACCGACCCCACCTACGGCGGCGTGGCGGCCTCGTTCGCCACGCTGACCGATGTCGTCATCGCCGAGCCCGGGGCACGGCTGGGCTTCGCCGGGCGGCGGGTCATCGAGCAGACCATCCGGCAGTCCCTGCCCGCCGAGTTCCAGACCGCCGAGTTCCTGCTCGAGAACGGGTTCATCGACGTGGTCGTCCACAGGTCCCGGCTGGCGTCCCAGCTGGCCCGCCTGCTGGCTGCCCCGCCGCGCCGGTCGGCTCCCGGTCGCCCGCGCCGTCCCGGCCCGGTCAGTGGCGTCGCGGATCCGGCCGCCGCCCTGGTGCGCGACCCGGGCCTGCTGCCGGAGCAGCCCGCCTGGGAACAGGTGCGCCAGGCCCGGGACCTGCGCCGGCCCACCACCCTGGATTACCTGCGGCTGGCCTTCGACGACTTCGTCGAACTGCACGGCGACCGGGTGTCCGGCGAGTGCCCGGCCGTCGTCGGTGGCCTCGCCTGGCTGGCCGGGCAGTCGGTCGTCGTGATCGGCCAGCAGAAGGGCCATACCCCGATCGAGCTGCACGAGCGCAACTTCGGCATGCCCACCCCGCCGGGCTACCGCAAGGCGGCGCGACTGATGCGGCTGGCGGACAAGCTGGGCCTGCCCGTGATCACGCTCATCGACACCCCTGGCGCCTACCCGGGGGCCGAGGCCGAGCGGCAAGGGCAGGCGATGGCCATCGCGGAGAACCTCAAGCTGATGTCCGGCCTGCGGGTGCCCGTCGTCGCCACCGTCATCGGCGAGGGCGGCAGTGGCGGGGCGCTGGCGCTGGCGGTGGCCAACCGGGTGCTGATGTTCTCGCAGGCCGTCTACTCGGTGATCAGCCCCGAGGGCTGCGCCTCTATCGTCTGGAAGGATCCGGCCGCGGCGCCGCGTGCGGCGGAGGCCCTGAAGGTCACCGCGCGGGACCTGCTGCGGCTGGGAGTGGTGGACGGCGTGATCCCCGAGCCGGCGGGCGGCACGGGGGCCGACCCGCTGATCGCCGCACTCCGGCTGCGCACCGCCCTGCTGGCGATGCTGCACGAGCTGTCCGGGACGCGCGGAGCGCAACTCGTGGACAGCCGGCGGGCCCGCTTCCGGCAGTACGGAGCCCCCACCCCGCTGGAGGCGGAGCTGGACGGTCTCGCCGGAGAGCTGGACGGAGAGCTCACCGGAGAGCTCGCCGCCGACGTCACGGACCGGGGGGACGGATGTTCACCAAGATTCTGATCGCCAACCGGGGTGAGATCGCCCTGCGGGTGGCTCGCACCGCGCGGGAGATGGGGATCCCCACAGTCGCCGTCCACTCCGAGGCCGACCGGGACTCGGCCGTCGTCAGGCTGGCCGACGAACACGTCCAGATCGGCCCCGGCCAGCCCTCCCGCAGCTACCTCAACGCCGCAGCCATCGTGCAGGCGGCCGAGCAGACCGGTGCGGACGCCATCCACCCCGGGTACGGGTTCCTGTCCGAGTCCGCCGACTTCGCCGACGCCTGCGAGGCCGCCGGGATCACCTTCATCGGTGCCCCGGCCGACGTGATGGCCCGGCTGGGGGACAAGACGGCGGCCCGGGCGCTGATGTCCTCGGCCGGACTGCCGCTGCTGCCCGGCGGGCTCGACGCCCTGGACCCCGAGAGCGCCGCCGCCCTGGCCGACGAGATCGGCTATCCCGTGATCGTCAAGGCCGCCGCGGGCGGCGGGGGGCGGGGCATGCAGGTCATCCGGGACCGCTCGCGCTTCGACGAGGACTTCCGGCGCGTCCAGGGCACCGCGCAGCTGCTGTTCGGCGACGGGCGGGTGTACCTGGAGAAATACCTGGAACACGCTCGACACGTGGAGATCCAGGTTCTCTGCGACACCCACGCCAACGCCATCCACCTGGGTGAACGGGACTGCAGCGTGCAGCGCCGCCACCAGAAGCTGATCGAGGAGACGCCGGCCCCGGCCCTGCCGCCGGGACTGGTTGAGCGGATGGGCCGCTCCACGGTGGAGGGCGCGATCGCCGCCGGGTACGTCGGCGCGGGAACGTTCGAGTTCCTCCTCGACGCCGCCGGCAGGTACTACTTCATGGAGGTGAACTGCCGGATCCAGGTCGAGCACCCGGTCACCGAGATGGTCACCGGCGTGGACCTGGTCCGGCAGCAGATCCTCGTCGCGGCCGGGCAGCGACTGGGTCTGCGGCAGCAGGACGTCGTCCCTCGGGGCGCGGCCATCGAATGCCGGATCAACGCCGAGAATCCCGAGCACGCCTTCGCGCCCACCCCGGGCGTGGTGGCGGACTTTCAGGTGCCCGGCGGTCCGTTCGTCCGGGTGGACACCCATGTCCATCCCGGCTACGTCGTTCCGCCGAACTACGACTCGCTGCTGGCCAAGCTGGTGGTCTGGGCGCCGGAACGCGGTGAGGCGGTGGAGCGGATGAGGCGGGCCCTGCAGGAGTTCCAGATCTCCGGACCGCGGCTGCGCACCACCCGGGACTTCCTGCTGTCCGTCCTGGCGGACCGCCGCTTCCTGAAGGCCGAGCACTCCACCTCGCTCGTCGACGACCTGCTCGCCGGCGCACCCCGCGGCCTGGCGCGGTAGGAGCGCACGGTCACCAGATCGAGCGCGAGCGTCCGGCTAGTACTACAGGGCCAGATCAATGTATCGGTGCTGGTCAGAGACGTGTCGCTGGTCAGTGGTGGCAAGGTGGCCGCGCGCCACGGGTCGGGTCGCGGTCGGGGCAGGCGCCGTACCCTCGACAGGGATCGCGCCGTGCCACAACTGTTGTTGCCTTCAAAATGTTTCTTCGTGCACACGGCGTTCGCGCCGAAGGCCCTTTGTCGGAGATACGGAAGGAGGTCGGGCCTGCGCGCGGGACGGTCGCACCGCTCGACAACTCGTCCGGAGCCCCACCACCCTGTACGATAGTTGTGGATCATGAGGGTCGTCGCCGCGCCACCCACCCGCACGCAGGTGCACTGGTGGGTGGCGCACGTCGCCGTGCCGGGAGATGTATCCAGGGCGGCGTCGTCGTCCTCCTTGCTGTCACAGGGCTCGAATCTTCTGGGGGTGAGCGCAGGTGCGCGAGTACCCGTATGCGTTCCATATCGCGCTGGACGGCAACGGGTTGGACGGCCTCGAGGGCCGTGCCGGGGCGTGCGTGTTTCGCTACGACCCGGCGACCGGCGACCACGCTTACAAGGTGCAGTACTTCGACGGTGCCGCGGGCGGGCACGCACCGAACGTCGACCCCACCCGGCGGGTGGGCTTTCTCGGCAATACCGGCCAGCATCTGTTGTTCTACGACCCGGCCACGCTGGCGGAGGTCGACCGGGTCTCCACGCTGCGGTTCGAGGTGCCGGACACGACGCTGAAGGGCAGCACGCACCTGGTGTGGCTGGACGACACCCGGTTCGTCACCTCGATCGGGGAGCACCTGTGGACGCTCGACGTCAACCAGCTCGGCAAGGCCGAGGTGGTGGCGCCCCACGCGTTGAAGGCTCCGCACGCCATGAAACGCACCGCGTCGGGGCGGTACATCGTCTACGGCGGCATGGACCACCCCCAGCGCGGTGAGGCCAAGGAGGTCGGGATCCTCGACACCTTCACCGGAGCGGTGCGGCGGGTCACGCTGCCGACGACCTGCTGGCACCTGGTCTGTCACCCGGTCCTCGACGTCTTCTATGCGATCTCCTTCCGGGTGCAGCCCGCCAACGGCCGGGACTGGGGCCGGTGGGGCATGGCGTGGCTGCGCGAGTACGCGTTCGAGGTGGACGCCGAGCAGGGCCACGTGCTGCGGCACTGGGTGGGCCAGCGCGATCTGCCGGCGCACATCAACTCCGACGTGACCATCTCGGACAGCGAGCTCATCTTCTGCACGGGTGGCAGCCACACCGTGGTGCTGGTCGACCTGGCCACCCTGCGCCACCACCGGCTGATCGACGAGCATCCCGGTGCGCTGCATGGGCTGAGCTATCCGCGCGAGACGCTGAGCACCATCGCCGAGTCGTTCATGCGCGGCAACGTCTTCACCAATTCCCACGTCTATGCCGAGTCGCTCAGGGTCGCCCGGGGCGCGTTCATCGACGGCATCTACGCCTGCCAGCTGTCGGCGGACCAGCGGCTGCTGTTCACGGCCAACCGCGGGCGCAACCACATCACCGTCTACGACTACCCGGCGTTGACCGTGCGCGACCGGGTGGTCATGCCCTCTTTGCGCGAGTTCGCCGCCGATGCGCCCGAGTGGGCCGACTCGCGGCTGGGCTTCCACCACTCCCACCTCGTCAGCCCGTCGATCACGGAACAGACCTTCGGAGGCGACTGATGGCAGACCTGTCCATCGACAGCAACGTCCACGGCGGCCCCTTGACCGGGAGCGTCACCGCCGACGTGGTCTCCACCCTGACCGGTTTGGACGACATCAGGCTCACCACGGCAGGGGAGAACACCGTCCACGGCGATGCCCGGATCACGCTCGATCCGCTGGTGTCCACGGTCACCGTCGAACCGCTCACCGTCGACTCGACGCTCACCTCCACATCCAACCTCAGCTCCACATCGAACCTCACCTCCACCTCCGCTCTCACCTCGACCTCCACCCTCGACATCGAGCCGGTCGCCGTGGACTCCTGCCTCCGGCTGGAGTTGGGCCCGTTGCCCCCCACGCAGGTGAGGACGCCCTACCAGCAGCGCTGGTCCTGGTCGGTCTTCGGGGTGGAGGTGTTCGCTCTCGACCTGCGCGGCAGCGCCACCGCGCACATCGGGGCGGACCGCACGCCGCCGGTCGTCATCGAGTGAGTCGGCGATGGCACCCCGGCGCGACCTCCCCGAACCGATGACCGGGCGGCAGCAGCCGCTGGTCCTCAGCGGTCCGCCGACCGCGCTCCAAGCCGTCGTGTCCGTCGAGAACGGCGGGGCGCGCCGGCTCGTCGTCCGAGGGATCACCGTGCACCGCGACGGCGCCGATCCGGTGCTCGCCCAAGCCGTCGGCGTGGTGGCGCCCGGCGCGACGACGGCCATGCCCCTGACCGCGAGCCTGCCCGCCACCACCCCGCCGGGCGATTACCCGGCCGAGGTGGAGGTCGCCGGTTCGCGTCGCCCCGTGACGCTGCGCGTCGAGGCCGAATGGGCCCTCCAGCTCACGCCACGGCGGATGCTGGCCGTGCCCGGCGTCCAGCCGGTGCAGTTGGTCGTGACCAACCTCGGCAACGTCGCGATCCCGCTGGCGCCGCTGGGCCGGGCCGCCCTGCGCCGCAGCGATCTGCCCGACGGCCCACCGGGCGATCCGCCCGGGCCGGACGTCGCGCTGCGCCTGGACCAGCCCGACGTCGTCGAGCCCGGCGCGACGCTCTCGCTGACCGGCACCCTCGAGGTGCCCGACGGGCTCGACCCGACACGCCGGCTTCATGCTCGCGTGCCGATCGGGCTCGCCGACCTGGACGTGATCGTCCTACCCCGTGCGACCGAGGAGCCCCGATGACGACGACCACCGATCCGATCACCGCGTGGCGTGCCGGCTGGACCGACCTGGCCCGGAGCACCGGCTGGACCGACCTGGCCAGGAGCTGGCTCGACTCCTGGGACACCGCGTGGTGCGGGCCTCGCCGGGCACACGAGTGCCGCCACGAGGGGCACCACGGGCGGTGCTGTGCCGACGATGACCACCTCCGGTGCTGCGTCCGCGAGGCCGATGTCGTGGTCCGGGCTCGCGTCGGGGAGCGGCGCGTGCTCCCGCTCCGGCTGCACAACCGCTGGCGGCGCGAGCGTCCGACCACCGTGGAGGTGGGGCCGTGGCACGCCTGCCACGGGGCGGAGGTCTCGGTGCAGGCCGCCGTGGAGCCCTCCTCGCTGACCCTGGCGCCCTGCCGGAGTGCCGTGGTCCGGATCACCCTGGACCTCGGCGGGCAGGCCGGGGACGAGGGCCGACAGCACGACGTCGACAGGTGCGGCAGCAGCTACTCCGACGTCCGGTTCGAAGGCTGCGCGCGACCGTTGCGGCTGGCTGTGATCGTCTGTGCCGACGCGTGCGCGCCGGTCGACGTCGAGTGTGACTGCGGATGTTGCGCATGACCGGCGACGACACCCAGGCCCCCCTCCTGGACCGGCTCACCCAACTGGGCCGGGAGGCGTTCACGGCCCAGACCGCCCTGGCGCAACGGGCC
>DATDMG010000302.1:0-21677 GCA_036518955.1 Kineosporiaceae bacterium
ACAGGGGCCCACCGGTATTCCGGTGGGCCCCTGTCGCGCTGTCCGGCTCTCGCCGCTGTTCCACCTCACACCGGCGGCGCCACGATCTGGAGTCGGACGGCCTCCAGCGCCGCTGTGACGGCAGCGGCCGCCTCCTCGCCGGCGCCCAGCTCCGCCAGGGTGGCCAACAGGTGTGCGCCGACCGCGTCGTAGTCCGCGTCGGTGATACCGAGGGACGCATGGGCTGCCTCGAGACCGGGTCCCTCGTACGCGGCCGGGCCGCCGAGCACGTTGCCGATCACCAGGACCTGGTGCCGCTTGAGCCGGGGCAGGTCGACGTCCCGGAAGTAGTCGGCCAGTTGCGGGTCCGCCAGGAGTCGGTCGTAGAAGCGCTGGACCGCCACGCCGATCGTCGCGGCGCCTCCGAGCCGGTCATACAGCGAGACCTGGGCTGTGGTCTCGTCGGTGGTCATCGGGACTCCTTCCGGTGGCCGGTGGCCGGTGTGCCGGGCCGCGGCCGGGTTCGAGGGGATCGGGATGGCCGTGCTGGTGCTGGCCGCCCAGGGTGGTGAGCCGGTCCAGTTCGTGGCCGAGCGCCTGCAGGATCGACGTCACCTGCACCTGGGTGACATCGGCGAACGTGCGGAGATACGCGATCCGCCCCTCCAGGCCGGCCAGGTCGGCCGGGGAGTCCTCTGCCGCCGCGACCGCCCGGTAGGCGGCCGTCGCCTCCCGGGCAGCCTCCTCGGCCTGGCGGTGCGCCGTCAGCAGCATCTCCTCGCACTGCCGCCGGGCGTCGCCCACGAGCTGGCGGGCGTACGTCTCGGCCTGCGCGATGTGCTGGTCGGCGGCCTGCTGGGCGATCGACATCATGTTCACGGCCTGCACGCTGATCGCCGGCTGCCGCGGATCGGTGCCGTTCGGGCCACCGCCGGCCACGTCGATGTGCTGGTCCCGGAAGTAGTTGCGCAGCCGGTCCACCTCCGCGCGCAACTCGGCCTTCTCGGCGTCCGCGTGGGCGATCTCGTCCGCGACGACCCGCCGGAAGCGGTCGACGTCCGCCTCCAGGTATCCCCGACGGCCGAGGGGACTGCGGGTGAAGTCCCAGCGGCGCACCGCCTCCGGGGTGAGCCGGACCCCGCGGCCACGGGGGCCCGGAACGGCGGAGCCGGTGGTGGTCATCTCGCTCAGCTCCAGTCTGCAGTCAGGGGTGCGTGGACCAGGTCGAGGTCGTCCGAAGGGGGGTCGCCTTCCCGGCGGACCGGTGGGGTCAGGAAGCGGGACGTCGGACCGGTCCGGTAGCCGAAGCTCTCGTGCCGGATGCGTGTCGGGTCGATGCCGGCCTGCAGGAGCAGGTCCCGGGTCTCCGCCACCATCCCGGGGCTGCCGCACACGTACACCTGGTGCCGGGTCCAGCTGCTCTGCCGCAGGGCGACATCGGCAGCGCGGCCGGCGTAGCAGCGGTGCACGCGGCCGCACCTGGCGACGGGCACGACGGTGAGCCAGGGGTGCGCGGCGGCGAGCCGGTCGAGAACGGCGAGGTCGTAGTGGTCGGTCTCGGTCCGGGCCTCGACGTAGAGGTGGGTGCGGCGCCGCGGGGCACCGGGTGCGGCGAGCTGTTCGATCATCGCCCGTAGCGGAGCCAGACCAGTACCTCCGGCAACCATGAGTAGGTCGTCGTCAGACTGGCGGTCGAGCACCAGCTCGCCGACTGCGGAGCCGAGTTGGAGGCTGTCCCCAGGGCCGGCGGAGGCGACGAGCGACGAGCTGACCCAGCCGCCGTCCACCGCCCGGACGTGGAACTCCAGGGTGCGGTCCGGCCGAGGCGCGTTGGCCGGGGAGTAGTAGCGCCAGAGCCGGGGCCGGTGGTCGTGCTGCAAGGACACCGACTGGCCGGGCTGGTAGGGGACCTCGACGTCCGGCTGGACCGTGATCACCGCTAGGTCGGGGGCCCGGCGCTCGTGCCGGACGATCTGCGCGTCCCACCACGCCGGCTGCTGGGCCTCGGCATCGGTCGCGGCGGACTTGATCATCACATCGGCCACGACGCCGTAGGCGGCTGCCCACTCGGTGGCCAGGTGCGGCGTCCAGGCCGGGCCGAGGAAGTGCTCCAGCGTGGCCAGGAGCGCCTCGCCGACCAGCGGGTAGTGCTCGGCCGCCACCTGGAACTTGCGGTGGTCGCGACCGAGGTGCTCGAGGAACGGCACGAGCTCCCCGAGGTCGTCGACGTCGCTGACGATCTTGGCGAGGGCGCCGACGAGCCGGTCTCGCATCGCCGCCATCCCTGGTGGGAACAGTCCCCGCAGTCGCGGCTCCCGAAGGAACAGGTAGGAGTAGAAGTACAGGGGCACCTCGTCACCATGCTCGGCGATCGCCCCGAAACTGCGCCGGAGCGCGGGCACATCGACCATGACTCAGCCGCTGGTCGGGAGGGGTCGGGCGGCGTCGCCGGGGCGGGACTCACGTGTCATGCGGAACACCTCGCGCGGACGTTCAGGGACGACGACCCAATGTGCCTTGATGATGACGGATAGTCAACATTCGCACGGCGTAGTCTTTCAACAGCGATACGTGCTGGTCGGTCCGGCACTCGGGCATGACAGGATGCGGCCGTGCTCAGGGTTGGTCTGACGGGTGGCATCGGGGCGGGCAAGTCGACGGTGGCCGCGCGGCTCGCCCAACGCGGGGCGGTGGTGATCGACGCCGACCGGCTGGCGCGTGAGGTGGTCGAGCCGGGCACCGAGGGACTGGCGGAGGTCGTGGTGGCGTTCGGGGACGGCGTCCTGGCGCCGGACGGCACGCTCGACCGGGCCGCCCTCGGCCGTCAGGTGTTCGCGGATGCCGACGCGCGGGCCCGGTTGAACGCCATCCTCCACCCGCGGATCGGGGTGCTGACGGCCGAGCGGATGCGAGCCGCCGGGCCGGACGCCATCGTCGTCCACGACGTGCCGCTGCTGGTCGAGAACGGCCTGGGTCCGGCGTACCACCTGGTGCTCGTCGTCCACGCCGACGTCGCGGAGCGGATCCGGCGCCTGGTCGCCGATCGGGGGATGCCCGCCGAGGACGCCGCGTCCCGGGTGGCGGCGCAGACGGACGACGACGCCCGGCGCGCCGCGGCCGACGTCTGGCTCGACAACTCCGGCGCTCCGCAGGCGTTGCTCGATGCCGTGGACCGGGTTTGGACCGAGCGGATCCTGCCGTACGCGGAGAACCTGCGGAAGGGCCGTCCGGCCGAGCCCGGGGAAGGCGGCGCCGGTGCGGGGCGTGGCGGCGGGCCGGGCCCGGACGCCGTCCGGCGGGTCCGGGAACGCCTCGCGCTCGCCGTCGGCGGCGGGCCGGACGTCGAGGTGGCCGGCCTGCGGGACGGTCAGGTCGAGTTCACCGTCCGGGTCCCCGACGCCGCGGCGGCCGGCGAGCGCCTGGCGGAAGCTGGTTTCGTCCCGGTCCCCGCCCCGCGGGGGGAGCACTGGTGCGCCGGGGCGGATCCGGCGATCCCCGTCCTGGTCCGGCTCGTCGCCGCCGGTCGTCGGCCTGTTCCGGGTGCGGAATGAGAGTGTCGGTGGCGGCCCTTACGGTGGTGTCATGCGTCCGACCACTGACCTCCAGCGCACCGTCGCCCCCTTCCGGGTGGTGTCGGAGTTCGAGCCGAGCGGTGACCAGCCGCAGGCCATCGCCGAACTGGCCGAGCGGGTGCAGGCCGGCGAGAGGGACGTCGTCCTGCTGGGTGCCACCGGCACCGGCAAGTCCGCGACCACGGCGTGGATGATCGAGCAGCTGCAGCGACCCACGCTGGTGCTGGCCCCCAACAAGACGCTCGCCGCCCAACTCGCGAACGAGTTCCGGGAGCTGCTGCCGCACAACGCGGTGGAGTACTTCGTCTCGTACTACGACTACTACCAGCCGGAGGCGTACATCCCGCAGACCGACACCTACATCGAGAAGGACTCCTCGATCAACGAGGAGGTCGAGCGGCTGCGTCACTCCGCCACGAACTCCTTGTTGACCCGGCGGGACGTCGTGGTCGTCGCCTCGGTCTCCTGCATCTACGGCCTGGGTACCCCTCAGGAGTACGTCGACCGGATGGTCCGGCTCAAGGTCGGGATGGAGGTCGAGCGCGACGAGCTGCTGCGGCGGTTCGTCGGAATGCAGTACACCCGTAACGACCTGGCGTTCAGCCGGGGCACGTTCCGGGTCCGGGGCGACACCGTCGAGATCATCCCGGTGTACGAGGAGCTGGCGTTGCGGATCGAGTTCTTCGGTGACGAGATCGACCGGCTCTACACCCTGCACCCGCTCACCGGCGAGGTGATCCGCGAGGAGCCGGAGATGTATGTCTTCCCGGCCAGCCACTACGTCGCCGGGCCGGAGCGCATGGAGCGGGCGATCGCGGGCATCGAGACGGAGCTCGCGGAGCGGCTCGCGGAGCTGGAGCGTCAGGGCAAGCTGCTGGAGGCGCAGCGGCTGCGGATGCGTACGACGTACGACATCGAGATGATGCGCCAGGTCGGATCCTGCTCGGGTATCGAGAACTACTCCCGGCATATCGACGGCCGCGGTCCGGGCAGCGCGCCGAACACCCTGCTGGACTACTTCCCGGAGGACTTCCTCCTGGTCATCGACGAGTCGCACCAGACGGTTCCGCAGATCGGCGCGATGTACGAAGGCGACATGTCGCGCAAGCGGCAGTTGGTCGACCACGGTTTCCGGCTGCCCAGTGCGATGGACAACCGTCCGCTCAAGTGGGAGGAGTTCCTGCAGCGGATCGGCCAGACGATCTACCTGTCGGCGACGCCGGGAGACTACGAGTTGGCCCGCGGCCGTGGTTACGTCGAGCAGGTGATCCGACCCACCGGGCTGGTCGACCCGAAAGTCGTGGTCAAGCCGACGAAGGGGCAGATCGACGACCTCCTGGAGGAGATCCGATCCCGCGCCGCCCGCGACGAGCGGGTCCTGGTCACCACGCTGACCAAGAAGATGGCGGAGGATCTCACCGACTACCTGCTCGAGCAGGGCGTCCGGGTCCGCTACCTGCACTCCGAGGTCGACACCCTGCGTCGCGTCGAACTGCTGCGGGAGCTCCGGCAGGGGGAGTACGACGTCCTGGTCGGGATCAATCTGCTCCGTGAAGGCCTCGACCTGCCGGAGGTGTCGCTGGTCAGCATCCTGGACGCCGACAAGGAGGGTTTCCTGCGCTCCTCCAAGTCCTTGATCCAGACCATCGGGCGGGCGGCCCGCAACGTGTCCGGCGAGGTGCACATGTACGCCGATCGGATCACCCCGTCGATGGATGAGGCGATCAACGAGACCAATCGCCGCCGGGAGAAGCAGATCGGCTACAACAGCGAGCGAGGGATCGACCCCCAGCCGTTGCGCAAGCGGATTGCCGACATCACCGACCTGATCGCCCGGGAGGAGGCGGACACCGACGCGCTCATCGGCGGCGGCGGCCGTCAGCGCAGCCGGGGCAAGGCGCCGGTGCCCGGGATGCGCTCGGAGGGCGCCGGCCGGCACGCCGCCGACCTGGTCTCGCTGCCCGCGACCGACCTGGCGGACCTGATCCAGCAGCTGACCGATCAGATGCACGCTGCCGCGGCCGAGCTGCAGTTCGAGCTGGCCGCCCGGCTGCGGGACGAGGTCGCCGAGCTGAAGAAGGAGTTGCGTGCGATGCGCGAGGCCGGCGCCCGCTGAGGGGTGGCGGCCGGCGGTCATGGTAACGGGCTGTGTGCGCAATCCGGTGCTGTGGTGGCCTCGTGGGTCCGCCGGCCGCGGGTTAGCATCGGCATACTGCCCACGCCGCCGTCAGCGGCTGGACTCAGTCGGCGAGCCTGCCGGCAGACGGAGGTTCTGTGACTCTGCCGCTGTGGTTCCGGGTGGCCACAGCAGCAGTCCTTGCCGGACTGCTGCTGATCGACCTGGCCGTGGTGGCGCGTCGGCCGCACGCCCCGACCCTTCGGGAGTCCTCCCTCTGGGTGGGTTTCTACGTCTCCCTCGCAGGGCTGTTCGCGGCCGTGCTCTCGCTGGTCAGCGACGGGCCGACCGCGGGACAGTTCGTGGCGGGGTGGCTGACCGAGTACAGCCTCAGCGTCGACAATCTCTTCGTCTTCGTGCTGATCATGAGCCAGTTCGCGGTCCCCCGGGGTAACCAGCAGAAGGTTCTGATGATGGGGATCATCCTGTCGCTGCTGCTGCGGGGAGCGTGCATCCTGGTCGGCGCGGCGGCGATCGACCGGTTCAGCTGGATCTTCTACGCCTTCGGCGGATTTCTGATCTACACCGCGGTCCAGCTCGCTCGTCGGCCCGAGGCGCACGACGACGGGTTTCGCGAGAACGCGGTGATTCGCCGAGTCTGTCGCCTGCTGCCCATCTCCGATCGGTACGAAGGGGCACGCCTGGTGACCCACAGCCGCGGTCGGCGAGAGCTGACACCCATGATCGTGGTCTTCCTGGCGATCGGATCGACTGATCTGCTGTTCGCGCTCGACTCCATCCCCGCGGTGTTCGGTCTCACCCAGGACCCCTTTGTGGTGTTCACCGCGACGCTGTTCGCTCTGATGGGGCTGCGCCAGCTCTACTTCCTGCTGGGCGGGCTGCTCGACCGGCTGGTGTACCTCTCGACGGGCCTGGCCGTGATCCTCGGCTTCATCGGCGTGAAGCTGGTGCTGGAGGCCCTGCACGAGAACGAGCTTCCCTTCCTCAACAACGGGCAGCCGATCGACGCCGTCCCCAGCATCCCGATCAGCGTCTCGCTCGGCACGATCGTGGTGGTGCTGGCGCTCACCACGGTGGCCAGCCTGCTCCGGTCCCGCACCAGGGCGCCCGAGCCAGGGGCGCAGGCCGGCCGCGCTCCCGCCTCCGGCGTCGTCCCGGCAGGTCCCGGCCGCAGGGGCGAGACCGCGGGCCGGTCGGGGGAGGGGCGGGCCCCGGAGCCCTCGTGGCCCTCGGCACGTCAGCGTGACGATCGCCGCCCTCAGCCCGGCCCGAACGGGGTACGGCGTCCGTCCACGGCGGTCCGTGCCGCGGGCACCGGGAACGGCACGCAGGCCGGTCCGCAACCCGTGCCGGGAAGGGGCCGCCGGGGTGGCGGCAGACCCTGAGGGGCGCCTGTCGTGCGGTCACCAGCCGCGTTCGCGCCACTCGCCCAGGTGCGGGCGCTCGGCGCCCAGGGTGGTGTCCTTCCCGTGACCGGGGTACACCCAGGTCGCGTCCGGGAGTTCCGCGAAGAGTCGATGCTCGATGTCGTCGATCAACGAGTGGAAGTTCTCCGCGTTCCCGAAGGTGTTCCCGACCCCTCCCGGGAACAGGCTGTCGCCGGTGAAGGCGTGCACACTCCCGTCGTCGGCGCGGAGCACGAGGGCCACCGACCCCGGGGTATGGCCACGCAGGTGGACCGTCTTCAGCCGGAGCCGGCCGATCTCCACCACGTCTCCGTGGTCGAGGAGCCGGTCGGGACGTACCGGCAGCTCCGGTGCGTCCAGTCGTCCGGCGGCGCTGGTCGCGCCGGTCTGCGCGAGCACGTCGGACAGCGCTCGGTGATGGTCCCAGTGCTGGTGCGTCGTGACGACGAGGCCCAGTCCCTGTCCGCCGTCGTCAGTGCCCTCAGCGATCAACCGGGCCAGGCGCGGGGCGTCGTCCGCGGCGTCGATCAGCAGCTGACTGCCGGTGGCCCGGCAGGTGATCAGGTAGCAGTTGTTGTCCATCGTCGAGACGCTGGCCTTGCGGATGACGACGTCCGGCAGGCGCCGGACATCGCTGGTGCCGCCGGAGACGACCTCGCCGGTGTAGTCCACGGTTCCTCCCGTCGTGGTGCCCCGCCCACCGGGGCACGCTCCGCCTCAGCTTGGCAGTCGGGTCGCCCTCGCGACACCCCAGCGATGCGACTCGCCTCGCTCGGTCGCGCCGCCGGGTCGCCTTCGTCGGGTCGCGTCCGCCGGGTCCTGACGCCGGGAGCCGCGAAGCGCCTTCGGGACTGGGGCGTGCGGGCAGTCATGGGCGTTGACCTGGGTGTCGTCGCGGTTTCGGCCGAGCGCGCGAGACTGTCGGTGGGGGCACCTAGCATGGGCGACGCCCCTGGTGTCCGGCGGAGAAGGATCCCGTGACCGACCGTCTGATCGTCCGTGGTGCTCGCGAGCACAACCTGAAGGACGTCTCCATCGACCTGCCACGCGACGCGTTGGTGGTCTTCACCGGCCTGTCCGGGTCGGGCAAGTCCTCGCTCGCCTTCGACACGATCTTCGCCGAGGGTCAGCGGCGGTACGTCGAGTCGCTCTCGGCCTACGCCCGCCAGTTCCTGGGGCAGATGGACAAGCCGGACGTCGACTTCATCGAGGGCCTGTCCCCGGCGGTCTCGATCGACCAGAAGTCGACCAACCGCAACCCGCGCTCCACCGTCGGCACGATCACAGAGGTGTACGACTACCTGCGGTTGCTCTGGGCACGTGCCGGTCGACCGCACTGTCCCACCTGTGGTGAACCGATCACGCGGCAGACGCCGCAGCAGATCGTCGACCGGCTGATCGAACTGCCCGAGGGCACCCGGTTCCAGCTCCTGGCCCCCGTGGTGCGAGCCCGCAAGGGCGAATACGCGGACCTCTTCAAGGAACTGCAGACCAAGGGGTTCGCCCGGGCCCGGGTGGACGGCGAGATCGTCTTGCTCGCCGATCCCCCGGCCCTGGAGAAGAAGCTCAAGCACACGATCGACGTCGTCGTCGACCGGCTGGTCGTCAAGCCGTCGGCGAAGCGGCGCATCACGGACTCGGTGGAGACGGCTCTGGAGCTGGCCGGTGGCCTCGTCACCGCAGACCTCGTCGACGAGCTGCCCGACTCGCCGGACCGGGAGCGCCGCTTCAGCGAGAAGATGGCCTGCCCGAACGACCACCCGTTGAGCTCCTTCGAGGTCGAGCCCCGCTCGTTCTCCTTCAACAACCCGTTCGGAGCCTGCCCGGTCTGCACGGGCATCGGCAGCAAGCTCGAGGTCGACCCCGACCTGCTGGTGCCGGATGAGGACCGCACCCTTGCCGAGGGTGCGATCGCACCGTGGGCGACCGGTTCGGCCGACTACTTCCTGCGGTTGATGAAGGCACTCGGGGAGGACCTCGGGTTCTCCGTCGACGTCCCCTGGAGGGCTCTTCCGGAGCGTGCCCGGACGGCGCTGCTCCACGGGCAGGACCACAAGGTGCATGTGAAGTTCCGCAACAGGTACGGCCGGGAGCGCTCCTACTCCACCGGCTTCGAAGGTGTGATCCCCTTCGTCCAGCGCAGGCACGGCGAGACCGAGTCCGAGTGGAGTCGGGAGCGGTACGAGGGGTACATGCGCGAGGTCCCCTGCCCGGCGTGCAAGGGGGCCCGGCTGAAGCCCGAGTCGCTCTCCGTCCTCGTGGGTGGCCGCTCGATCGCCGACGTCTGTTCGTTGCCGGTCTGCGACGCGGCGGTGTTCTTGGCCCAGCTGGAGCTGACCGCCCGGGAGCGGCAGATCGCCGAGCGGGTCCTCAAGGAGATCCAGGCCCGTCTCGGGTTCCTGCTGGACGTCGGGCTCGACTACCTGTCGCTGGACCGGGCAGCGGGCACGCTGTCGGGAGGCGAGGCGCAACGGATCCGGCTCGCGACCCAGATCGGGTCCGGGCTCGTCGGCGTCCTGTACGTGCTCGACGAGCCCAGCATCGGGCTGCACCAGCGCGACAACCGCCGGCTGATCGACACCCTGACCAGGCTGCGCGACATGGGCAACACGCTGATCGTCGTCGAGCACGACGAGGAAACGATCCGGGCTGCCGACTGGGCCGTCGACATCGGTCCGGGAGCCGGTGAGCACGGGGGCCAGGTCGTGCACTCCGGGCCGGTTGCCGACCTGCTCACGCACCCGGATTCGCTCACCGGGCAGTACCTGTCCGGGCGTCGCGAGATCGCCCTACCGGCACACCGCCGCCCCGTCGACGCCGCGCGGCAGGCCACCGTCGTCGGGGCCCGGGAGCACAACCTGCGCGGCGTCGACGTCTCGTTCCCCCTCGGGTGCCTGGTGTCGGTCACCGGCGTCAGCGGCTCCGGCAAGTCCACGCTGGTGAACGACATCCTCTACACTGTCCTGGCGAACCGGCTCAACGGCGCCCGGCAGGTGCCCGGCCGGCACAAGACGGTGACCGGCCTGGAGCACCTCGACAAGGTGGTGCATGTCGACCAGGGGCCGATCGGGCGCACGCCTCGGTCGAACCCGGCGACGTACACCGGGGTCTTCGACCACGTCCGCCGGCTGTTCGCCGAGACCACCGAGGCCAAGATCCGCGGCTACCTGCCGGGGCGGTTCTCCTTCAACGTCAAGGGCGGGCGGTGCGAGGCCTGTTCCGGTGACGGCACGATCAAGATCGAAATGAACTTCCTGCCGGACGTCTACGTGCCGTGTGAGGTATGTCACGGTGCTCGCTACAACCGTGAGACGCTCGAGGTGCATTTCAAGGGCAAGACCATCGCCGACGTGCTGGACATGCCCATCGAGGAGGCCGCCGAGTTCTTCGCCGCGGTGCCGGCGATCGCGCGGCACATGACGACGCTGACCCAGGTAGGCCTCGGCTACGTCCGGCTCGGGCAGCCCGCTCCGACGCTTTCGGGTGGCGAGGCGCAGCGCGTCAAACTCGCCAGCGAGCTGCAGAAGCGCTCCACCGGGCGCACGGTGTACGTGCTCGACGAGCCGACGACGGGCCTGCACTTCGAGGACATCCGCAAGCTGCTCGGCGTCCTGCAGGGGCTGGTCGACAAGGGCAACACGGTCATCGTCATCGAGCACAACCTCGATGTCATCAAGAGCGCGGACTGGATCATCGACATGGGGCCGGAGGGTGGCTCGGGCGGCGGCACGGTCGTCGCCGAAGGCACTCCGGAGGAGGTGGCGGCGATGGAGCACAGCCACACCGGTCGCTTCCTCGCCCCGATCCTGGCCGGGCGCGCGGTGCCACCCGGCGTCCGGCGGCCGACGGTGGCGGTGGCCGCGCGCGCTTCCGCGGTGCGTGCCACCGCGGTCGCGGAACTCCCGCTGGGGGTGGTCTCCGCGCCGAGGACCGGCGCAGCGGCGAGCGCGGCGAAGAGGGCCGCCGCCAAGGCGTCCGCGGTGACTGCCGCGAAGGGGGCCGCCGCGAAGACTGCCGCGAAGGGGGCCGCCGCGAAGACTGCCACCACGACGACCACCGGCACGACGGTGGCGCGGGGGCGGCCGCGAGGGTGAGCCCGTCCTGCTCGGCGTGCCGTCGGCCGCCGTGGTAGTCGTGGTGCTTCGGCCCGCGACGGTTCGCCGGGCAGGGGCTACCGCTGACCGCAGCGAGGGCTGAGCCCGGTCGGCAGGCAGGAGCGAGACCATGTTCGACGACCCGGTGCCCGGCGGCCGTCCGGGTGAGGTGGAGCACGCGACTCGGCAGGCGGAGGAGTTGGCTGCCCGCGGGGTGCACGGCGTCGTCCTGTCCTGGGTGGACACCGCCGGTGTGAACCGGGTGAAGGCCGTGCCGGTCGGCGGACTTGCCTCGGCCGTGGCCTGGGGGGTGGGGATGTCACCCGTCTTCGACACCTTCCTGGCCGACGACTCGCTCACGAGCAGCGAGCACCTCGGTGGCCCGGACGGCGACCTGCGCCTGGTGCCGGACCTGTACCGGTTGACCGTCCTGGCGGCGCAACCGGGGTGGGCGTGGGCCCCGGTCGACCGGATGACCCAGGACGGCGCGCCGTGGGTGGCGTGTTCGCGCAGCCTGTTGCGTCGCCTCGTCCGGCGTGCGGCCGCCGAAGGCGTGACCTACCGGGCCGCCATCGAGATCGAGTTCGCGCTCGGGCGGGGCGATGCCCCGCCGGGCGAGTTCGTGCCCGCCTGCGACGGGCCCGCCTATGGGATGACCCGGCTGGTCGAGCAGTCCGACTTCTGCGCGGCGGTGCTGAGTGCCCTGGCGTCCCAGGGTGTCGACGTGGACCAGATCCACCCGGAGTACGCCGCGGGGCAGTACGAAATCTCGGTCGGCGCCCTCGACCCGGTCGCCGCGGCCGACCGCAGCGTCCTGGTGCGGGCGACCGTCCGGGCTCTGGCACAGCGGCACGGCCTGCGCGTCTCGTTCTCCCCGGCCGTCGTGGCGGGTGGCGTGGGCAACGGCGGTCACGTGCACCTGTCGAGCTGGCTGGGCGGCGTCAACGTGCACGCGGGCGGGTCCGGCCCGTACGGGATGACCGCCGCCGCCGAGAGTTTCGTCGCCGGTCTCGTCGCCGGGCTTCCGCCGCTCGCCGCCGTCACGGCGCCGAGTCCGGCCAGCTACCTGCGTTGGCAACCGTCGCACTGGGCAGGCGTGTTCGCCTGCTGGGGGCACGAGACGCGGGAGACGGCCGTCCGGGTCGTCACGGGGATGGTCGGCAGCCGGAACCGTGCGGCGAACGTCGAGGTCAAGTGCGCGGACCTGGCGGCCAACCCCTACCTCCTCCTGGCCGGTCTGATCGGTGCCGGCCGGGACGGCGTGGCCAGCGGCGCGGCACTGGGCCCCGAGGTCACCGGTGACCCGGTCCGCTTCGACGACGCCGGGCTGGCCGAGCACGGGGTGCGTCGGCTCCCGTCCGGCCTGGCCGAGGCGGTCCGCGAGTTCGAGACCTCGCCGCTGACCAAGGCTCTCTACGGCGAGGTCCTGGCCGGGGCGATCATCGCCGTCCGGCGCGCGGAGCTGGCGCGTACGGCCGGCTGGTCGCCGGAGCGGGTCGCCGAGGCGTACCGGTGGGTCTACTGATCCCCGGTCCAGCGCCGGACGGCGGCGCCACGAGCGCCGCGCGGAGCGCCGAGGAGATCGTGGACGTCGTCCGCCGGCTACCGTTGATCGACCACCACTGCCACGGCGTGGTCACCACGGACCTGGACCGGGCCGGCTTCGAACGCCTGATCAGCGAGGGAGGCCAGGCTCCGGACGGCCTGACCAACTTCGACACGCCGATCGGGCTGGCGATCCGCCGGCACTGCGCTCCGGTCCTGGGTCTCCGGCCGCACGCGCCTCCCGCGACGTACCTGGCCCGGCGGGCCGAACTCGGTGTCGGGGAGGTCACCCGGCGCCTGCTGGCGACGACCGGGACGGCGCGGTACGTCGTGGACACCGGGTTCTTGTCCGAGGCGCTCACCACGCCCGGGGAGCTTGCCGAGGTGGCCGGCGCGGTGGGCCATGAGATCGTCCGGCTCGAGTCGGTCGCGGAGCAGGTCGCCGCCTCCGGGGCGAGCGCGGGGCGGTTCGTCGGGGCCATCGCCGATGCCCTGGAACGTGCTGTCCAGGATCGGCGGGCGGTCGGCGTCAAGACGGTCGCCGCGTACCGGGTGGGGCTCGACCTGGACCCAGCCCGGCCGGGTCCGGTCGAGGTGGCCCACGCCGCTCAGGCCTGGTTCGCCGCCGGGCCGGGGCCCCGGCCGGGCGACCGGCCGCGCTGGCGGCTGACCGACCCGGTGCTCACCCGCGCGTTGCTCTGGGCAGCTGTCGACATCGGCCTGCCGATCCAGGTCCACGTGGGTTTCGGCGATGCCGACATCCGGATGCATCGGGTCGACCCGAGCCTGCTCACGGACTGGCTCGCCCGCCATCGGGTGCCGGTGATGCTGCTGCACTGCTGGCCGTTCCACCGCACCGCGGCGTTCCTCGCCGCCGTCCATCCCCACGTTCACCTGGACCTGGGGCTCGCGCTGCACTACCTGGGACCGGCGCGCGCCACGGCGGTGCTCGCCGAGGCGGCCGAGGTCGCGCCGTTCGGCAAGCTGCTCTACTCCTCGGATGCCTTCGGGGTGCCGGAGCTGTACCACCTCGCGGCTCTGGCCTTCCGGACGGGGTGCGCCGACCTGCTCGCGCGACGGGTCGCGGACGGCGAGTGGTCGGTGGCGGACGCCGTCCGGATCGCCGAGATGATCGCTCACGGTAACGCGGCCCGGGTCTACCGGCTCGACCCGATCGCCGCCGTGCCGACCCGGCCGGCGGGGGAGCAACGATGACTGTCGGCACCGGAGCATAGGTTTGGGGGGTGCCCGATCCCGCCACCTACCGGCCGCGAACCGGCGAGATCCCGGAGTCACCGGGTGTGTACCGGTTCCGCGACGAGCACGGCCGGGTGATCTACGTTGGCAAGGCGAAGAGCCTGCGGCAGCGGCTCTCGTCCTACTTCGGGGATCTCGCCTCGCTGCACGCCCGCACCCAGACGATGGTGACGACGGCGGCCGCGGTGGAGTGGACGGTCGTCTCCACCGAGGTGGAGGCGCTGCAGCTGGAGTACGCGTGGATCAAGGAGTACGACCCGCGCTTCAACGTGAAGTACCGCGACGACAAGTCCTATCCGTATCTCGCCGTGACGCTGGGCGAGGAGTTCCCGCGGGTCCAGGTCATGCGCGGGGCCAAGCGCAAGGGCACCCGGTACTTCGGGCCGTACGCGCACGCCTGGGCCATCCGCGAGACGGTCGACCTGTTGCTTCGGGTGTTTCCTGTGCGTACCTGCAGCAACGGGGTGTTCAAGCGAGCCGGGCAGGTGGGCCGGCCCTGCCTGCTGGGGTACATCGACAAGTGCTCGGCCCCGTGCGTCGGGCGGATCAGCGCCGCGGACCACCGCCGGCTCGCCGAGGACTTCTGCGACTTCATGGGTGGGTCGACCGCGCGCTACGTGAAGCGGCTCGAGCGCGAGATGAAGCTGGCGGCGTCCGAGCTGGAGTACGAACGGGCGGCACGCCTCCGCGACGACCTGACCGCCCTGCAGCGCGCGCTGGAGAAGAGCGCCGTGGTGCTCCCCGATGGCACCGACGCCGACGTGTTCGCCCTCGCGGACGACGACCTGGAGGCGGCCGTCCAGGTGTTCCACGTCCGCGACGGGCGGGTCCGCGGGCAGCGCGGCTGGGTCGTGGAGAAGGTCGAGGAGGTCACCACCGGCGACCTCGTCGAACAACTGTTGCTTCAGGTGTACGGCGAGGTCAGTGGCGACGGGCTGCCCCGGGAGGTGCTGGTCCCGGCCGACCCGCCGGACCGGGCCGAGTTGGAGCAGCTCCTCAGCGAGCAGCGTGGGTCGCGGGTCGTCATCCGGGTGCCGCAGCGCGGCGACAAGCGTGCCCTGTTGGAGACCGTTGCCCGCAACGCCGGCCAGGCGCTGACCCTGCACAAGACCCGGCGCGCCGGAGACCTGACGACCCGGTCCAAGGCCCTCGCCGAGATCCAGGAGGCGCTCGGCCTGGCCGAGGCGCCCCTGCGCATCGAGTGCTACGACGTGTCCAACATCCAGGGCACGCACATCGTCGCCTCCATGGTCGTCTTCGAGGACGGGCTGCCACGCAAGAGCGAGTACCGCCGCTTCACCATCCGGGGCACCGAGGGTCAGGACGACGTCGCCTCGGTCCACGAGGTGATCACCCGCCGGTTCCGCCGGTACGTGGAGGAGCGTGAACGTGCCGGCGACCTCGACCTGGGTGGCGGGGCCGTCGATGCCCCCGGCGAGGGGCCCGGCGCGCTCGATGCCGACCCGGCGAGCCCGATCGACCCCGGGACCGGGCGGCCGCGTCGGTTCGCCTACCCGCCGAACCTGGTGGTCGTCGACGGCGGGCCGCCGCAGGTGGCGGCCTCCGCGCGGGCGATGGCCGTGCTCGGCGTCGACGACGTGGCTCTCTGCGGGCTCGCCAAGCGGCTGGAGGAGATCTGGCTGCCCGGCGACGACCGGCCGGTGATCCTGCCACGCACCAGCGAGGGCCTCTACCTGCTGCAACGGGTCCGCGACGAGGCGCACCGGTTCGCGATCACCCATCACCGGCAGCGCCGCAGCAAGGCGATGACGGCGAGCGTGCTGGACGCCGTGCCCGGGCTGGGCCCGACCCGCAAGAAGGCGCTGTTGCGAGCCTTCGGGTCGGTCAAGCGACTGCGCTCCGCCCACGCCGACGAGATCGCCTCGGTGCAGGGGATCGGACCGGCGCTGGCAGGCGCGGTCGTCGCGGCCCTGGCGACCGGGTCCGGCGAGGCGGCGCTGCCGGCCATCGACACCACGACCGGTGAAATCATCGAGTGAGCCGGCGTGGGCCGGCCGCGATCGATGCCGGCGCGGGGCGCCGGCGGAAGGAAGGGATGCCGACGTGACGCCATCCGACGTCGCCGGGCCCGACGAGTGGGCCGGGCCGGTGACCGGAGCCCTGCCCCTGCGCTCCCCCGGGGTGCCGGGGGAGTTGCTCGTCATCACGGGCATGTCCGGGGCGGGGCGTTCCACCGCGGCGAAGGTCCTGGAGGACGTCGGCTGGTACGTCGTCGACAACCTGCCGCCGCAGCTGATCTCCAGTCTGGTCGACCTGACCACGACCGCCGGCCCCGAGGTAGCCCGGCTGGCGGTCGCCGTCGACGTCCGCGGCCGGTCGTTCTTCGCCGCGTTGAGGTCGGCACTGGCTGAGCTGGACCGTCGGGGCGTCGGCCACCGGTTGCTGTTCCTGGACGCCGTCGACGACACGCTGGTGCGCCGGTTCGAGTCGGTCCGTCGGCCGCACCCGCTGCAGGGCGACGGCCGGCTCCTCGACGGGATCGCCCGCGAACGGGAGCTGATGTCGGACCTGAGGGCCTCGGCCGAGGTGGTGATCGACACGTCCCACCTGAACGTCCACCAGCTCGCGGCCAAGGTGGCGGATGCGTTCGGCGAGGCCGCCGGGCCCGCCCTGCGGGTGACGGTGATGTCGTTCGGGTTCAAGTACGGCCTGCCGATGGACGCCGACCACGTCGCCGACGTCCGGTTCCTGCCGAACCCCTTCTGGGTGGCCGAGTTGCGCCCGCGCACCGGGTTGGACGCCGCGGTGCGCGACTACGTGATGGGCGCGGACGGCGCCGAGGCGTTCCTGAAGAGCTACGCCTCGACATTGGTGCCGCTGCTGCCCGGGTACACGCGGGAGAACAAGCGCTATCTCACCGTGGCGGTCGGCTGCACGGGCGGCAAGCACCGGTCAGTGGCGATGGCCGAGGCGCTGGCCGCGCTGCTGCGCGGCCCGGGCGTGCACGCCTCGACGGTCCACCGTGATCTGGGCCGGGAGTGATGGTCGGGCCCGCGGTGGTCGCCCTCGGTGGCGGGCACGGTCTGGCCGCGTCGCTGGCGGCGCTGCGGCACCTGACCGATCGGTTGGCGGCGGTGGTCACCGTTGCCGACGACGGGGGGTCGTCGGGCCGGCTCCGCCGCGAACTCGGCGTGCTGCCGCCCGGTGACCTGCGGATGGCGCTGTCGGCCCTGTGCGACGACAGCGAGTGGGGAAGGCTCTGGCGTGACGTGCTCCAGCACCGGTTCGCCAGCGCGGGGGCGCTCCATGACCATGCCCTGGGCAACCTGCTCATCGTCACGCTCTGGGATCTGCTCGGCGACACCGTGACCGGCCTGGACTGGGTCGCCCGGCTGCTCGGCGCCCGGGGCCGGGTGCTGCCGATGGCTGCTGTGCCGCTGGACATCGAGGCGACCGTGCGTGGCATGGACCCGGCCGAGCCGGCGGTCCTGACCAGCGTGCGAGGGCAGGTGGCCGTGGCGACCACCCCGGGGCGCGTGATGTCGATCCGCCTGGTGCCCGACCGGCCGCCGGCCTGCCCGGAGGCCCTGGCGGCGATCCGGGCGGCGGACTGGGTCGTGCTCGGCCCCGGCTCCTGGTTCACCAGCGTGCTGCCCCACCTTCTGGTACCTCAGCTCTCCGCTGCGCTGCACGAGACCGGTGCCCGGACGTGTGTCACGCTCAACCTCGGCCAGCAGAAGGGGGAGACCGACGGGTTCAGTCCGGAGGCGCACCTGGAGGTGCTCGCCGCGCATGCCCCTGACTTGCACGTCGACGCCGTCCTGGCCGATCCCTCGGCGGTCGAGGAGCACGCGGCGTTGGCTGACGTGGCCACTCTGCTGGGGGCAAAGTTGATCATGAGGCAGGTTTCCCTCGGTGACGGAACCGCGCGTCACGACCCATTGCGGCTGGCGGCCGCCTATCGTGACGTGTTCGCAGGGGTTGTTGGGGACGTCTGAGGGGGGCGGGCGAGCGTTGCCCGCACAGACGTCGGGGCCGGTCTGCGATCGACACCGGCGTGGGACAAGTACGACGAGGGACAGAGTGACGATATCGACGACCGACCGCGGCCAGCCCGACCTCAGCGTGGGGTACGTTCACCGTGCCAGGCCGGCCGGTGGCAGGATGTCCGGCATGGCACTGACGGCTCTGGTGAAGGATGAACTGAGCCGTCTGATGATCACCAAGCCGTGCTGCCGGAAAGCCGAGGTCTCGGCGACGCTGCGGTTCGCGGGCGGACTGCACATCGTCGGCGGGCGCATCGTGGTCGAGGCGGAGCTCGACACCGGCAACGCCGCGCGGCGGCTCCGGCGGGACATCGCGGAGGTCTTCGGTCACAGCTCCGACGTCATCGTGCTCGCGCCCGGCGGTCTGCGGCGCGGGAGTCGGTACGTCGTCCGGGTCGTCCGGGAGGGTGAGTCGCTGGCTCGCCAGACCGGCCTGCTCGATGGTCGCGGCCGCCCCGTCAGGGGCCTCCCGCCACAGGTGGTGTCCGGGGCCACCTGTGACGCGGAGGCAGCCTGGCGCGGCGCCTTCCTGGCTCATGGCTCGCTGACCGAGCCGGGCCGTTCGTCCGCCCTCGAGGTGACCTGCCCGGGGCCGGAGGCGGCGCTCGCCCTGGTGGGGGCAGCCCGCCGGATGGGGGTGCAGTCGAAGGCCCGCGAGGTCCGGGGTGTGGACCGAGTGGTCATCCGGGACGGCGACACGATCGGCGCGATGCTCACCCGGCTCGGTGCCCACGATGCCGTGCTGGCCTGGGAGGAGCGCCGGATGCGCCGGGAGGTGCGGGCCACCGCGAACCGCCTGGCGAACTTCGACGACGCGAACCTGCGGCGCTCGGCCAGGGCCGCGGTCGCCGCCGGGTCCCGGGTCGAGCGCGCGATGGAGATCCTCGGCGACGACGTCCCGGACCACCTGCGGGCCGCCGGTCTGCTGCGCCTGGAGCACCGCCAGGCGTCCCTGGAGGAGCTCGGCCAGCTCGCGGACCCGCCGATGACCAAGGACGCGGTCGCCGGACGGATCCGCCGCTTGCTGGCGATGGCCGACAAACGGGCCTCCGAGCTCGGCGTTCCCGGTACTGACGCCAATCTCACGCCGGACATGCTGGACGCATGATCACCCGATGATCGGGCGCCGCTCGATGGACGCGGGAATCTCGACGGACACGAGAATCCCGAGGTCACCGCGCTATTACGGGCGGGTGAACGAGCGGGACCATCGACCCGGGGAAGTCACCGACTCACCGGGTTGGGTTGTACTTACTGGTAACCCGTAGGGTTACCAGTGGCAAGGGCGTACGACGACGTGCGTACCTCTCTCATTCGCAGACTCGCGCCGGGAGCGCCCGGCGCCAGGGAGGGCTCCTCTCGTGACCGTTCGGGTAGGTATCAACGGCTTCGGCCGCATCGGCCGCAACTTCTTCCGCGCCGTCCTGGCATCGGGTGCCGACGTCGAGGTCGTCGGCGTCAACGACCTCACCGACAACAAGACCCTCGCCCACCTGCTGAAGTACGACTCCATCCTGGGCCGGCTCGGGCAGGACGTCAGCTTCGGTGCGGACTCGATCACCGTCGGCGGCAGGACCTTCAAGGCGCTCGCCGAGCGGGACCCGAGCGCGCTGCCATGGAAGGAACTCGGCGCGGACGTCGTCCTGGAGTCGACCGGTCACTTCACCGACGCGACCAAGGCGAAGGCGCACCTCGACGCCGGCGCCAGGAAGGTCATCATCTCGGCGCCCGCCAAGAACGAGGACCTCACGGTCGTGATGGGCATCAACGAGGGGGACTACGACCCCGCCGCACACCACGTCATCTCCAACGCCTCCTGCACCACCAACTGCCTGGCCCCGATGGCGAAGGTCCTGCTCGAGGAGTTCGGCATCGTCAAGGGCCTGATGACCACGATCCACGCCTACACCAACGACCAGGTCATCCTCGACTTCCCGCACAAGGACCTGCGCCGCGCCCGAGCCGCCGCGACCAACATCATCCCGACCACGACCGGTGCCGCCCGCGCCATCTCGCTGGTCATCCCCGAGCTCAAGGGCAAGCTCGACGGATTCGCGATGCGGGTGCCGGTGCCGACCGGTTCCGCCACCGACCTCACCGTGGAGCTCGGCCGTGAGACCACCAAAGAGGAGGTCAACGCCGCCTTCCGCAAGGCGGCCGAGGGCTCGCTCAAGGGTTACCTGGAGTACACCGAGGACCCGATCGTCTCCTCCGACATCGTGACCTCCCCGGCCTCGTGCACCTTCGACGCCTCGTTGACGACCGTCCAGGGCAACCAGGCCAAGGTGGTCGGCTGGTACGACAACGAGTGGGGCTACTCCAACCGCCTCGTCGACGTGACCACGCTCGTCGGCTCCTCGCTCTGACCTCGGCCGACCGTGCGTGCCCACCCACCGTCCGTGCTGGCGGTGCGGTCGGCCGCCGACCTCCACGACCGTTGACGCCGAACCGGCGGCGGGCTGACCTGCAGCCCGCCGCCGGTTCGCCGCGCCCGGCCCCCTTCGGCCCACCTGTCCGACCCATTCGTTGGAGCAGCTCGTGAAGACCATCGACGACCTCGGCGACCTGCGCGGCAAGCGCGTCCTCGTCCGGTCCGACCTCAACGTCCCGCTCGACGGGACGACGATCACCGACGACGGCAGGATCCGTGCGTCCGTGCCGACGATCCGACGCTTGTCGGACGCCGGCGCGCGGGTCGCCGTCGTCGCCCACCTGGGGCGTCCCAAGGGAGCACCGGAGGAGAAGTACTCGCTGCGACCGGTCGTCTCCCGGATGTCGGACCTGCTCGGCAGCCCGGTCGCGTTCGCCACCGACACCGTCGGCGATGCCGCGCGCGCGGTGGTGGCCGGGCTCGGCGACGGTGACGTGGCGATCCTGGAGAACCTCCGGTTCAACCCGGGGGAGACGAGCAAGGACGACGCCGAGCGCGGCGCTTTCGCCGACCGGTTGGCCGCGCTCGCCGACGTCTTCGTGTCCGACGGCTTCGGCGTGGTGCACCGCAAGCAGGCCAGTGTCTACGACGTGGCCCAGCGCCTCCCGCACGCCGCCGGCGGGCTGGTGCTCGCCGAGGTGGAGGTGCTCGAGAAACTCACCGTTGACCCCGAGCGGCCCTATGTCGTCGTCCTGGGCGGCTCGAAGGTCTCCGACAAGCTCGGCGTCATCGACAACCTGCTCGGCACGGCGGACCGGCTCGTCATCGGCGGCGGCATGCTCTTCACCTTCCTGGCCGCGCAGGGACACGAGGTCGGCACGAGCCTGCTCGAGTCCGACCAGATCGAGACCGTGAAGGGCTACCTCGCCCGGGCCGCCGAGCGCGGCGTCGAGGTGGTGCTGCCGGTCGACATCGTGGCCGCGACCGCGTTCGGCGCGGACGCCGAGCACGGCGTCGTCCCCGCCGATGCCATTCCGGCCGGCCGGATGGGTCTGGACATCGGTCCGGAATCCGCCAGGGTCTTCGCCGCCAAGGTGTCCGACGCCAAGACGGTGTTCTGGAACGGCCCCATGGGCGTCTTCGAGCTCGAGCCGTACAGTCACGGCACCAGGGCCCTCGCCCAGGCCCTGATCGACAGCGGCGCGTTCACCGTCGTCGGCGGCGGGGACTCGGCAGCGGCCGTGCGTCGCCTCGGTTTCGACGAGAAGGCGTTCGGGCACATCTCGACCGGCGGCGGGGCGTCGCTGGA
>DATDMG010000303.1:0-10442 GCA_036518955.1 Kineosporiaceae bacterium
CACCCGCTGCCGCCGGCCCCGCGCATGCCGGCTCGGCGCCCGCAGCCAGGGATCGGTCCGGCCCGGGGTGCGCCGCAGCGGCTCCCGGCAGCCGGTCGGGCTCGACCACGGCGAACACGTCGTGCCCCGACTCGTCCAGCACCCCGCCGTCGGGACTGATCCACGCGTCGAGCAGCCCGCACCCCTCCAACGCCGCCTCGATCCCCGCCTGCAGCCGCGCAGGCAGACCAGGCACGAAGTCGGTGACGCGCCACAACGGAGCCCCGGGCCATCCGGTGCGGTCCGCGGTACGGGTGGCCGGGGCAGCCGGCGGCAGGTCGACCGCGGACAGGCACTCCTCCAGCTGGGCGCGCACGGCGTCCCGTCGTTCAGCGGTGGAGGTCATCCGGGCCGACAGCGTCGATGCCTCGTCAGCCAGCGTGGCGGCGCGGGCGTGCCTGGCCTCGGACACCAGGCGGGCGACCGCCGCGGCGGACCCTGCGCGGGCCAGCAGCTGCTCGACGTCCAGGCGCAGCTGCGTGCAGCCGGAGGCCCAGGCCTCCAGCTCACCCGTCAGCGCCGCGACGGCGGCCTGGTGCGCGGACTCGGACTCCTCGTGGGCCTGCACGGCCTCGGCGTGCCGGGTCCTGACGCGCTCCCGCTCGGACTCCGCGCGCTCCCGGTCGGCGACCGCCTGGCGGTGCCGGGCCGCCGCACCGCGCACCTCCTCGATCTGCCGGGATCGCTCGGAGACGGCCGCCTGCACCAGCGCCCGCGCGGCGAACGCGTCCAGGTGGGGGTCCGCGACGGGGACGGTCGAGCCGAGGGACAGCCGCTCGGCGTGGCGGGCGAGCTCGTCGCGCGCCTGGTCGACGGCGCTCCCGGCCTCCCGGGCGACGTCCCGTTGCCGGTCCGCCGCGGCGCCCGCCGCCGACGCGGCGGCGACGCGGCGGTCGGCGACCGAGGCCAGTTCGTCGGCCTGCCGCCGTGCCCGACCGCTCTGGCTGCGCAGCTGCACCAGGTGCTCGCCCCGACGGTAGGCCTCGCTCGCCGTGAGGCCGGTGATCCGCGCCTCGACCGCGAGCTGCTGCGCCAGCAACGTCTCGCGCAGCCGGGTCGCCGTTTCCAGCTCGGCGCTGACCTCCTGGTAGCTGTCCTGGCTGGTGCGCGCCTCGCGGGTCAGGCGGTCCATGGTGGACGTGGCGGCGATCAGCGCGGCCGATCCCGCCCTCAGCACCCGCCGGGCGTAGGTGCGCGCGTGCGCGGCGACCTGCTCGGCGGCGGCCACCACGTCGTCCAGGTGGCGCAGCTCCTCGCGCCGGCGGTCCAGGCGCTCGAATCCCTCCGCGAGTTCCGCAACGTCCGCCTGGTCCAGGGCCGGCAGCGCCCGGGACAGCAGGGCCGACAACAGCCCGGGGTCCAGGCGTTGGGACAGCTTGGGGGTGCGCAGCTGCAGCAGGGCGGTGACCAGGGCGTCGAAGCGCTGCTCCCCGACCCCGGGGAACAGCGCGGTACGCAGCGTGAGCCGGTAGTCGCCCGGCCCGGCGTGCAGCGTGCCGTGGTCCCCGAGCGCCTCGGCCAGGGCGGCGCGCGTCAACGGCTGCCCCTGCTCGTTGACCAGGTGCAGCCCCTGCGGGACGCCGACGCGGCGCGTGGTGGTGAAGTAGTCCGCGCCGACACCTGTGGTGTGGGCGCTGGCCTGCAGCCGGGCCCCGCAGGTGAACCAGCGGTCGCCCTGCCCGAACTCCAGCCACACGTACCCGACGCGGGTCACCCCGGTGGCGCCTTCGCCCATGAGGTTCCAGTGCATGGTGCGGTCGGCCGTGCCGAACGTCGAGAGCCGGTTGGGGCGCAGGCTGGCGTCGAACAGGAACGGCAGCAGCACCTCCAGCGCCTTGGACTTGCCGGTGCCGTTCGGGCCCCGCAGCAGCAGCCGTCCGCGGTGAAAGGCGAAGACCTCGTCGTAGTAGCGCCAGACGTTGAGGATGCCGGCGCGCGTGGGCGCCCAGCGCTCCGTCCCCCGGTCGGGACGCCTGGCACCGGCCTCGGTGCGGCTGCCCGCCCGGTGACGGGCGTCCTGGTCGGCGACGCTCGGCGTGAGGGTCACGGCAGGACCTCCGTCGTCGGAGGGGGTGGCGCTGACTCGCCGAGGGAGCCGGTCGGGCCCGCGGCGGCAGCGTCGACGGAGACCGTGTACCGCATGGCCGCAGGCCGTGCGGTGACCAGGTCGCCCTCGCGACGAGCCAGCCGGAACGACTCCAGGACCGCCGTCGCGTCCTCGGCGAGCCGGTGCGGGCCATCGTCCTCCCGGTACGCCTTTGCCCAGGACGGGAAGCGGGTCAGCGCCTCGGTCGCCACCAGGGTCAACTCGCCGACGCTCAGCGGCTGGCCGGCTGCGACGAGGGCGTCCAGCAGCAGGAGCGCTGCCACCTTGGCGGTGGAGCCACCGTCGGGGAAGACGGAGTCTGTTGCGATCTGGTCGGGGTCGACGAACATCAGGCCCTCGGCGCGCTCCTCCAGCACGAACCCGCCCTGCGTCGCCGCGCGACGGATCAGCTGGCGGCCGGTGAGCGTGGCCGCGTACTCCCGCTGCTGGACGGTGAGGTCGTCCAGGTGCACGACCGGCTCGTCCAGGAGCCGGCGCAGGATCGAGTGGCGCAGCCACAGCGTGCGCCGGACGTCCGCGACGGCCGGCGTCCAGGCCGCACCACCGCCGTGCCCGTCGGCGCTGCCGCCGTCCGCGGCGTCGAAGGGCGCGTGGCTGGCGCCGGGGCCGTCGACGGCGTCGGTGCCGCCATTCTCGGTGTCGTCGCGCCCGGCGTCGTCGCGCACGCCGTAGCGGCTCTCGCGGCCCAGTGCCGCCAGCAGTTCCTCGAACCGTTCGGGGATCTCGCCCGGGCCCACCTCCAGCGTCGACGGGCTGCGCGGCGAGGCCAGCAGACGAACCAGCAGCGTCGTGTTCACCCGGTAGAGCGCCTTGGCGGACTCCGCCTCCACGTAGGCGTCCGAGGAGCCGTCCAGCACCTCGAGCACCCCCAACTGCTCGAGCAGGACCAGAGCGTCGACGAAGGCCATCCGCTCAGGGCGCCTGCTGGTGTCGAACGAGGGCAGGGCCTCGTCCAGGGCGCACGCCTGCACGACCCGGTCGGCCAGCAGCCCGATCGTGGTGGCCGGGGTGTCCAGCAGCTCGGCCGCGACCACGCACAGCAGGGTGTAGCGGCGCCGGTCGAAGGGCGCGCGGCCCGAGCGCGCGCGGCGGGCGGGGCGGGACGCGTCGTGCACCGTGCCCACCTTGAGGAGCCGGGCATACCCCAACCTGGGCTCCACGGTCAGCGTCCACCCGCAGTGGTAGTCGAACCAGGCCCGCAGGGGCTGCTGCCGGCGGCGGACCAGGTCGAAGCCCTCGCCGTCCGCTGCCTGGGTGAGCAGAGGGGTCCGCAGCAGCAGCCGCACGCCTCGGGCGACCTCCTCCGCCTCGGCGACGGCGAGCTGGTTGTGCAGCGTGCTCAACCGGTCGCCTGCCGTTCGCGTCGGTGGTCGGCCGCCTGGTCCGACCGCTGGTGAACCGCCGGGTCGGCCGCTGGCCGGGCGGGCGGGCCGGCCGCGTGATCGGTGACGGTGCCGGGCGTGGCGATGCGCACGACGTAGTCGGGCGCCACCAGCTCGCCGCGGGGCGTGCGGATTCGCGCCGGCGGCCCACCCTGCGCAGCACCGAGCGTAATCTCCGTCCGGCCGTCGGCGGCTACCGCCCGTCGATGACCGTAGGTGCCCACCGGGGCGGACAGGGCCCGGCCGAGCAGGTCCAACAGGTGCTCGAACGTCGCGTGGTCCAGCGCGCTGAACTGCGACAGGCGGACCGCGCCATCGGTGGCGAGGGACCGCCAGGCCCTGTCGATCTCGGCGCGTTCAGCGCGGGCGCGCTCGGCGCGTACCCGGCGCAGTTGCGTGACATCACGCACGCGCCCGGTGCGGCTGAACCGCTCGACGCGTCCGCTGCTGCGCAGCAGGGCCGACACGGGCACCGGAGGTGCCTGCGACCAGGCGATCCCGGCGGGCACCAGCTCGGGGTCGGGATGGACCAGGTGGGCGTGACGGGCCGGCCCCAGCTCGAACGCCGCCGACCACAGACGGTGGACGTCGACCTCAGTCGGTGCCTGCGAGAACCACCTTGCGAGTTCGCGTAGGTCGGCCGCCGCGCTGGAGGCCCTGCGACGGGACTCGTTGAGCCGATCCAGCGCCTGCAGCAGGGTGACGATCGCCCGGCGCGCCACCAGGTGCAGTTGCTCCGCGCGGGGCGGCTGCCCGTCCGAGGGCAGGAACCACGCCCGCAGGCCCTCCCATCGCGCGCGGCGGTGCGCCAGCCACGCCGGGGCCGGGTCCTCGCCCCCGATCGAGGGCAGATCTGCGCCCGCCAACGCCCGGGCGTGCAGACGGTCCACCCCGATCCGCTCGACGGCCGCCACCGCCTCGGAGATCACGTGGACGCGCAGGTCCAAGTTGGTGAGGAACTCCTGCAGGTAGGCCACCGTCGCGGCCTTGACCTCCCGGAACGTCGCGTGGTCCGCCTCCTCGGCGCGCAGCAGCCGCTGTAACTGGGCATTGAACTGCGTCGTGTTGGTGCGCAGCGCGTCCAGATGCCCCTCCAGTTCCTGGAGCGCGGCGAAGACACGCCGGTCGTCCGCGCCGGCGCGGCCCAGCAGCGCGGCTAGCTCGGCGAGACGGTCGGCGACGGCGTCCAGCACCGCGGTCTGCAGCGCGCCGGTCGAGGCCAGGACGGCCGCCGCGTGCTGGACGCCGGCCAGGGCCGCCTCGCCGCGCTTGCTGAGCGAGTACTGCAGGTTGCTTCGCTCGTAGTCCTCCGCCGTCCGGTAGTTTCCGGCGTGGTTCTGCGTGACGTCGACCAGCCGCCACTCTCGCAGCGACTTCAAGATCTCGAACAATGCCCCGTCGGGCAGCACCCCTGCCAGGCCGCGCTCGTCGAGGCGGGCGGCGATGTCGTCCAGCCCGAGCGTCGTCTCCAGCCGCTCGGCTGCCTCGCCGAACACCTCCAGCACCGCCGTGTAGACGGGCGCGCGGGCGCCCACAGTGAAAGAGAACAGGTCTACCGGCACGTGGATCCCCGCCATGACCTGGGCACCTCCCGTGGCTGGCAGCTGGCGGCCACCCCGGCGGCGGCCGTACGCCCACGGTATCGGCCGGTACCGACAAGGCGGCCCCGGCTCAAGCAGTCGCGCGTCCGTCGTCGCCGGCGAACCGGGAGTGGTCGATGTCGACTGGAGCGCTGGGCGAAGTGCTGGTCCGCGGCGGCGAAGGTCTGGCCCTGGGCGTGGGTGACGTTGGAACTGTGGTCGATGTGGGGTCAGGTTGGTCTCCTGGAGGTTGTCCGAGAAGTCCTGGCTGTTGGAGCCGACGGTGCAGAGGCCGGAGACGGCCCTGTCGCCGAAGATGTCGTTGCCGGAGGCGACGCCGACGGTGGAGTGGCCGAAGCCGATGCGCCGGCGCCACCCGAACCCGGGCCCGAACCGGGCCTGCACGCCGCCGACCTGCGCATCCCCCTCGGCGACAGCCCCGTCCCCACCCGTCCCCACCCGTCCCGACCAGCCCCGCTCACCCGACCTGGGCCACATCAAGCTGTCCGTCGGCGAGCATCGTCGACTACACGCCCTCGCCCTGGCCAAGACCGCCGGACTGCTGACCGCCACAGCCGAGGCCTTCCACCTGCGCTGGTCCCGACGTGCTCCGGTCGGGGCCTGTGCGGGCCGGGTGGTCAGGCCGGGTGTGGTCGGCGGATCGCGGGTCGGCGGATCGCGGCCTGGAGAGCGTCGTGTAGCGCGGTCCAGGCCGCGGTTCCCAGGGCCAGCCTTCGGGCAGGTGCAGGGTCACGCGGCGGGCGGAGCGGGCGATCCGGGGGTACTCATCTCACCCAAGGTCGGAGCCTGGAGCGCCCCAACCAGCACCCCGATCCTGGAATTCGTCCTGGCCAGCCACGGTGCCCACCTCGGCGCAGGGCACCGACGACAGTGTCTCAACCTCTGGAGACCGGCCCGCTGGCCGGGGGATGGCACGGACGTATACGGACATGCCGGACCCCATGTCCCTCTGCATTCCAGAAGCCCGGACGTTGACAGAGGGCACCTGGCCAGCTGCCGCCTGACGAGACCGGGGTCGGGCTGTCAGCCGCCCCGGGTGCGCAGCCGGGGTCGGCGGAAGGTCAGCGACCGCACGGGCGGGTAGCGGTCCAGAAGCTGGCTCAGCGGCAGCGTGCGGAATCCGGAGGCGGATACCCCGTCGAGGAGCCGGTCGGCAGCCTCGGCCCGCGAGAACGTGGGCCGGATGGGGCCGGCCGGGGTCTGCACCGGGTCGTTGGTGTCGTGCAGCAGGACGACGGCCCCGGGGTGCAGGGCCCGCACGGCACGGTCGGCGATCTCCTGGGCCGGGGCGTCGAACCAGTCCTCCGCCCATGCCGACCAGATCACGACGTCCATGCCCAGGGCGCGGACGCCGAGGAACGTTGCCAGGTTCACCGCGCCGAACGTGGGGCGGAAGTTGCGGATGCGGTGCCCGGTCACCGTCTCCACGGCCGCCTTGGCCCGGCGGATCCGCCGGACCGCCTCCGGGGCGGGCACGGTGGTCAGGTCGGTGTGGTCGTCACCATGGAGCTGGACGTCGTGCCCCTCGGCGAGCATCCGGCGCACGATGCCGGGGTGGGTGGTCGCCCGGTCGCTGAGCACGAAGAACGTGGCGCGGACGCCGCGGGCGGCGAGGACGTCGAGCAACTCCGGCGTCTCTGCCGGGTCCGGGCCGTCGTCATAGGTAAGACTGATCACCGGCTCGTGTGTCGCCACCCGCATGATCGAGCTGATCGGCAGCAGGCCCCACTTCGCCCAGTGCAGGATCCCGTCGGACACCAGCGGCGGCCGCGGCCCCGGGGCGGCGAAGTCACCGATCGTGCTGCTGCGCACAAGCACGGAGCGTGCAGGGAACAGGCCGGATGACGACGACCCGGACGTCATGACCAGCGCTCGGCAACGCGCCGCCCACGGACTTGTCCACCACGCATCATGATTGATCCTCCCCACATCCTGGGTCAGGAAGCTACCTGATCACGGAGACCATCGACGCAGCTTCGCGCGAAGAGTCAGCGACGGGCCCCGAGGAAGTCCTCGACGACCGTCACCACATGCTCGCGCTGAGCCGGTGTCAGGGCCGAGCCGCTGGGGAGGGTCAGCCCGGTGGCGAAGAGCTTGTCGGCCGCGCCGTTGAGGAAGGAGCGGGCGCCGGTGAAGACCGGCTGCCGGTGCATCGGCTTCCACAGCGGCCGCGACTCGATGTCATGCTCGGTGAGAGCGAGCCTCAGGTCGTCCACCTCCCAGCCCGCCGTCCTTGGGTCGACCAGCACTGCGCTGAGCCAGCAGTTGTCGGCCTCGTCGCCGTCACGCTGGAAGATGCGGACGCCCTCGACGTCGGCGAAGATTTGGGCGTACTGCTCGCGCAGGGCGCGGCGGCGGCTGATCATCGCGTCCAGCCGCTCCAGCTGTGCCAGACCGAGCGCCGCCAGCACGTTGCTCAGGCGGTAGTTGTAGCCGATCTCGGTGTGCTCGTAGTGGACCGTGGGCTGGCGGGCCTGGGTGCTCAGGTAGCGCACCCGATCGGCGAAGGACGCGTCGTCGGTCAGGACCATCCCACCGCCACTGGTGGTCATGATCTTGTTTCCGTTGAACGACACCCCTGCCGCCAGCCCGAAGCTACCCGCGGGGCGACCCGCGTGGGTCGCGCCGACCGCCTCGGCGGCGTCGGAGATGACCGGTACGCCATGTTCGTCGCAGATCGGCGTGATGTGGGTGTAGTCGGCGCAGCGGCCCATCAGGTCCACCGGTACGACGGCGACCACGTCGGCGCCCTCGTCCCGCAGCGACGTCAACGCCTCGTCGAGGAGTTGCGCGTCGAGGTTGCCCGTGACGGGGTCGCAGTCGACGAACACCGGTTCGGCGCCGGTGTAGGCGACGGCGTTCGCGGTGGCGGCGAAGGTCATGGTCGGGACGACGACGACGGTGCCGGCGGCCGCGCCGACGTTCAGTAGCGACAGGTGCAGGGCCGCCGTCCCGGAGGACAGGGCCACCGCGTGCCGACGGCCGCAGCGCTGGGCCATCCGGCGCTCGAACTCGTCCACTGTCGGCCCGAGCGGAGCGATCCAGCCGGATCGGATCGCCTCGCCCACGAGCTCCTCCTCGCGGCTGCCGACGTCCGGGGCGGACAGGTAGATGCGCCCCCGCTGCCGGGGCGGTGCGCCGGTCATCGGCTCACCACGCCTAGCTCGGTCGGCGCCGCCGACGGCGTCCGCTCGGCGAGGTCGTCCGCGGCCGCGTACTCCGCGTAGCTCTGGATCGAGCGCACCCGGGCGAGGGCAGGCGGGGGGAGCGGCGGGATCGGTACGTGGCTGATCAGCGGGTGGATCGGACGCTCGTCCCGCTCCTGCGACCCGAGCCGCTGCTCGTGCAGCTTCTCGCCGGGGCGCAGACCGGTGTAGCGGATCTCGATCGGTCGTCCCTCCATGTTGATCAGCTGCGCTGCGATGTCGGCGATCCGGACCGGGCTGCCCATGTCCAGCACGAGGGCCTCGCCGTCCGCGCCGATGGCACCCGCCTGGATGACCAGCTGGACCGCCTCGGGGATGGTCATGAAGTAGCGCGTGACGTCGGGATGGGTCACGGTCACCGGGCCACCCTGGGCGATCTGCGCGGCGAACGTCTCGAGGACGGAACCGCGGCTGCCCAGCACGTTGCCGAACCGGACGGACAGGTAGTGTCCCGAGTGCTGCTGGGCCACGGTCGCGGTCAGCCGCTCGGCCATCCGCTTCGTCCGCCCGAGGACGTTCACCGGGTCGGCGGCCTTGTCCGTGGAGACGTTGATGAAGTGGTCGACGCCGACCGAGCTCGCTGCCCGCAGGACGTTGAGGGTCCCGAGGACGTTGGTCTTCCAGCCCTCGTCCGGGTACTGCTCGAGCATGTTGACGTGCTTGAGCGCCGCGGCGTGGAACACCACCTCGGGGCGCCGCTCCGCGAACAGCCGCATGAGCCTCTCGCCGTCGCGGATGTCGGCGAGGATCGCCTGCGGGAGGTCGAGACGTGCCTCTCCGAACAGCGTCAGCTGCAGGGCGTGGAGCGCCGACTCGTCGCGGTCGAGCATCATCAGCTCGGCCGGGCTGTAGCTGGCGATCTGCCGGGTCAGCTCCGAGCCGATGGACCCCCCGGCGCCGGTGACGAGCACCCTCCTGCCGTGCAGGTAACCGGCGATCTCGTCGACGTCCGTCTGGATCTGGCGGCGCCCCAGCAGGTCGGCGATGTCGATGTCGCGCACGTCGCGGATGCCGACGCCGCGCCGGTCCAGCAGGTCGGTGACCTTGGGCAGGGTCTTGACGACCAGCCCGGCAGCGGCCGCCGGTTCGGAGACCGCCCGCACCAGCTCCGACCCTGCCGAGGGCAGCGCGATGACCAGCACCTCGGCGCGGGTGGCGGAGGCCGCCGCGGCGATGGCGTCCCGGCCCCCGAGCATGCGCACGCCCTTGATCTGGAGGTATCGCTTGGCGGGGTCGTCGTCGAGGAGACCGACCGGCACGTAGCCGCTGTCATGATCCCAGATCATCGACCGGATCAGCTGCTGAGCCGCGTCGCCGGCGCCGAAGACCAGGGTCCGCCGCCCGGCCGGCGGCGGCGCGGCCGCCCGGTCGCGGGTGGCGACGGCGGCGCGGTAGCCGATGGCGAGCACGAAGAAGATGAGGCCACCGACGACCGGCACGCTGAGCGGCATAAGGCGCCAGGCCTCGCTCGCGAAGTCTACGACGAGCACGGCCAGCGTGACGGCGGCGACGGCGCCGGCGAGGCTCCTGAACTCGTCGGCGCTCCCCAGGGCGTGCCTGCCCTGGTGGAGCCGCAGGGCCGCGGAGACGGCGAGGAACACCGCGACGCCGATCACGATGGCGATCACCAGCCCGAGGAGGTTCATCGACTCGCTGGACCCGTCGTAGCGAGCCGCGTTCGCCAGAACCATGCCCAGGACTACGCTGAACGTGTCCACGATCCGCACGACGGACCCCCGCGAGGCGCCGCTCGGCTTCGGGCGGCCGGCGTCCGGGCGCGAGGTGCTCCCCTGATGCAACCGATCGTTCACGTCCTCCCCATCTTCGTGCGAGCATGTGCCTCACCGAGCCGTGGTTCACCGGCGTCGGCGGAGCAGCGGTCATCGTGGGCCGGTCGAGGGTAACCCGTCAGGAGAGCGTGCGAGGCATGTTCAGGGTTTGAAGGGTGGGCTCTCCGCGGACGCGACCCTCGGGCCCGGCCGTCGAGGTGCCGTGCGGATCCGGATCGTTCTCGATCGAGGTGTGGGCGCCAGGGGAAGAGGAGGACGCGGGTGCAGAAGGTCCTGAGCGTGGTCATCGCGGCGTACAACGCGGCGGACACGCTGGG
>DATDMG010000304.1:0-2017 GCA_036518955.1 Kineosporiaceae bacterium
GGCTGCCCCGCTGCGCACGTCCACGGTGGCGAAGCTCATTCCACGGCACCGCCGGTCGCGGAACGGCGCACCGCGTGGCACTGACTTGAAAATGACTGGTGAGTGGGCGCGCGACAGCGTCCCGGCGTAGCGCAGCGGAGCCGGGAGGGGGTGCGGTCGGTCAGGCGGCGGCGATGGGGTTGAGGGTGACGGTGTAGCCGAGGGCCTGCAGTTGCCGTAGGTGGTTGCGGATCTTGCGGTCCTTGTCGATCCGGTTGGCGTGGTAGTCGACGCCGAGGTCGTGGAAGCGCGTGGTCGGGTCGGCCAGGAGGTGCCAGATGATCACGATGATGGAGCGGGCGACGGCGACCATGGCCTTGAGCTTGCCTCGGCGTTTGACGATGCGTCGGTAGCGTTCGCCGAGGAAGGTCTGGGTCTTGGCCGCCGCGGTGGCGGCCTCGCCGAGGACGCCTTTGAGGTAGGGGTTGCCCTTGCCGGTCTTGCCGCCGCGGGACGAGGTGCCCGACTGGATGGTGCGCGGGGTCAGCTTCGCCCAGGAGGCCAGGTGCCCGGCGGTGGGGAACCTGGTCATGTCCAGCCCGATCTCGGCCAGGATGATCTGCGCTCCGCGCACGTCGATTCCGGGGATCTCGTCGAGGCGTTCCACGACGGACATCTGCGCGCCCTGACCGCCGCCGCCGTCACCGCCGCCGCCGTCACCGCCGCCGCCGTCACCACCGCCGCCGTCACCACCGCCGCCCTGACCACCGCCTGGGGTGTCGTCGAGGTCGGCGGGCAGGGTGGCCAGCAGGTCCTCGATCCGGGTGGTGAGGGTGTCGATCTGGCCGTTCAGGGCGTCGATGGAGGTCAGCAGCATCCTTGCCAGTTCGGCGTGGTGGTCGTCGAACCGGCCGGTGAGCGCCTCAACCAACTCGGTGTGCCGGGATTTCAGCCGGCCCTGGGCCAGCCTGGCCAGCTTGCGCGGGTCACGTTCCCCGGCGATCAACGCCTCGACCATGTCCCGGACCGACCGCAGGTCCATCCGGGAGGCGATGCTCGACACCTTGATCAGCGCGTCCTCGAGCAGCTTCTCCAGCCGCTGGTAGTGCCGGGTCCGTTCCCGGGTCAGGTCCACCCGCAGCCGGGTGTAGTCCCGCAACCGGCGGATCTGGGCCGGGGGCACGAACGAGGGCCGCAGCATCCCCCGCTCGGTCAGCTTGGCCAGCCACACCGCGTCTAGCTTGTCCGTCTTCGGCCTGCCGGGGACGTTCTTCACGTCCCGGGCATTGACCAGTTGCACGTCCAGACCGGCTGCCTCCAGCAGGTAGAACCAGATCCGCCAGTAATCCGATGTGGACTCCACCGTGACCTTCTCCACCCCCAGCTCCACCAGCTGGGCGGCCAGATCGGTCACCGCCCGGCTGGTCGCCGGGACCTGCCAGACCCGGCTGGAGCGGCCCCCGGCCGGGCGTGGCACCCGGGTGCACACCATGCCCGACGCCTTGGCTACATCGATCGCGCAGACCCGCTCGACCAGCCGCTCGTGCTCCTCATCGACGATCTCCTGCACGCCCCCCGCCGCCATCAGCTCCCCTTCCCGTCCGACGAACGCCTCCACGAGGGCTGCCCGGGGGTCTCGGTCGGGAACCGAAACTCTGACTTGCGTGCTCGAAGCAACAGTGCGTGACCCTTCAGGTCGAGACCCCGACGTCAGACTGACCTACGGGCTCAACGACCCAAGGGGCTAACGACGCCAACGGGCAGCCGACCCCATTTTCACGCCTCGTGGCGTCCCCTCGGGTCTGGGTGACTGACCTGATCGTCACCCGCCTGCCCTACACAGCGGGGGAGAACCGCTACCCCCTGGCAACGCTCGCGCAGGTGGAGCAGGTCGCGGACCTGCTGGGGCCGGGCCGTACCGGGGTCGTCCTCGGACCAGCGGAGGCGCTCGTGGATCGCCTGCGCGATCGTGCGGCGGCCACGCGACGCGCCCAACTGCTCGGCAGCGGCGTGGTGGAGGCGATCATCGCCCTGCCGG
>DATDMG010000305.1:0-8267 GCA_036518955.1 Kineosporiaceae bacterium
CGGGGCCGCGACGGATGGGCGGGGACCTGGCCGACGCTCTCCAGGGCGATCGAGGTGACCTGTGCCTGGGCACCGAGCCCGGCGATGGTGACGGTCAGCCGCTGGCCTTGGCGCAGGGTGCGCAGGGGAGACTTCTCGAGCACCTCCCGGGCCAGCGGCACCAGCACCCCGTCGTCGGTGACGACGGTGCCGCTGCGGGTGGTCGGGTCGAAGGCGTGCACGGTGGCCTGCATGCGTCCACGGTAGGGCCTGCCGGCCGGCCTCCGGCCGGGACGTCAGGATGCCGGGCGGGCAGCGACCAGCAGCGCGGCGGTCCGCGGCCCGACCCCGAGCGCGAGCGCGACACTCAGATCGGCGGGGGTGTCGACGTCGTGGCGCAGCCGTGCGGGGTCCACGTCGTGGCGACGGGGGTCGTCCAGGACGATCGGGACGGCGCCGCGCCGGCGGTGCTCGGCGAGCGACCCGGGCCCGAAAGCCGGGTCGAGGTCGCCGGCGGCGCGTCCGGCGAGGAGCACGGTGCCGGTGCCCTCGGCGTCCGGCAGAGCGGCCATCGGCGCGTCCGGCCGCGCGGCCAGGGCCGCGGCCGCGGCCGCCAGTCCCGCGGACAGTTCCGCCGGGCGCAGCGCCGGCAGGTCGCCGAGCAGGACCGCCGCCGGAACGTCCCGGTTCGCGGCCGGCACCGCGGCCAGGCCGTCGCGGACGGCCGCCACCAGCCCCGTGCCGGGGCGGCTCTCCCGGACGACGGCGAGCGCCGGCGGCTGTGCGAGGCCCGGCGCGGGGGTGGTCGACGCGTCGTGCCCGCGGTGGCCGGCGCCCCGCGGGGCGCCGGCTGCGACGGCCTCCTCGGCGGTCGTCGGGTCCGCTGTCACCACCAGCACCTGCCGGAGGTCCGGGCAGGCCAGGACGGCGTCCAGGCAGTCCAGGGCGATGGCCCGGGCGAGTTCGGGGCCTCCGCCCAGGCGCGACTTGGCGGCGGCGCCGCCCTTCAGCGGCAGGATCAGCACCCAGCCCGGAGTACGGCCCGGCCCTGCGTCGACGACCACGTGCCGATCCTCTCAGGGCTGGTGGGAGTCTCGCGCGCGGGCTCGCCTGTCCGGCGGCTTGCGGGAGGGGCGCCTCGACAGCGGTCCGGGCGGGGGAGAGGATGAGGCTTCTGCCGTTTCCCCACCGCGACCCCGAGGGAGCCCGGTGACCACGCCCCGCCACAAGAGCGCCGCCTACCGACTGGCCGAACTGATCATCAAACCGCCGCTGACGGTGTTCACGCGCCGCGACTGGCGTGGCGCGGAGTACCTGCCGATGCATCGTGGCTTCGTGGCGTGCAGCAACCACATCTCGCACCTCGACCCGTTCACGCTGACGCACTTCCTGGCCGACCACCGCTGCCCGCCGCGATTCCTGGCCAAGGAGTCGGTGTTCCGGATCCCGGTGCTGGGCCGCATCCTCGACCGGGCCGGACAGATCCCCGTGTTCCGGGAGTCGAGCGACGCCGGCAACGCGTTCTCCGCCGCCGTCCGGGCGGTGGAGCAGGGCGAGTGCGTCGCCATCTACCCGGAGGGCACCCTGACCCGGGATCCGGACCTGTGGCCGATGGTCGGCAAGACCGGCGCCGCCCGGGTCGCGCTCGCCACGGGCTGCCCGGTGATCCCGATCGCGCAGTGGGGGGTGCAGGACGTCCTGGAGCCGTACGGCAAGCGGGTGCACCTGCTGCCCCGGCGGACGGTCCACGTGCTCGCCGGGCCGCCGGTCGACTTCTCGGCCGTCGCCGGGTCGCCGGCCGACGCCGAGACGCTGCGGGCCGCCACCGACCTCATCCTCGACGCGATCACCGCACTCCTGGTCCAGCTGCGTGCCGGGACGCCGCCGGCGCAGCGCTGGGATCCGGGCGAGCACGGCCAGGCGCGGCTGGGCAACTTCCGCCGCCAGGGGAGCGCCTTCCGCCGCCGGGGGAACGCCGCGTGAACCGGATCGCCGTGATGGGGGCCGGGTCGTGGGGGACGACCTTCGCGGCGGTCCTGGCGGACGCCGGGGGGTCGGTGACGGTCTGGGGGCGCCGGGAGGAGGTGTGCGAGGAGATCACCCTGCGGCGCCGCAACCCGGCCTACCTCGGCGACGTCGCGCGGCCGGAGTCCGTCACCGCGACGACCGATCCGGGCAAGGCGCTCGCCGGGGCGCAGCTCGTCGTGCTCGCCATCCCGTCGCAGTCACTGCGGCGGACGCTGACCGCCTGGCGGGACGCCGTCCCGGCCGACGCCGTCCTGGTGAGCCTGATGAAGGGCATCGAGCTGGGCACGCACCGGCGGATGAGCGAGGTCGTGCAGGAGACCATGGCGGCTGATCCCGGGCGGGTAGCGGTCGTGTCCGGCCCCAACCTCGCCCGGGAGATCGCGTTACGCCAGCCCACGGCGTCCGTGGTGGCGTCCGTCGACGCCGGCACCGCCGACCTGGTCGCGCACGCCTGCTCGGCGCCGTACTTCCGGCCCTACACCAATCCGGACGTCCTCGGAGTGGAGCTCGGCGGCGCGGTGAAGAACGTGATCACCCTCGCGGTCGGGATCGCCGAGGGCATGGGCTTCGGCGACAACACCAAGGCCACACTGATCACCCGGGGGTTGGCCGAGACCATCCGGCTGGGCGTGGCCCTGGGCGCGGACCCGGTGACGTTCGCCGGCCTGGCCGGAATGGGCGACCTGGTCGCCACGTGCGCCTCGCCGCTCTCCCGGAACCGCACCTTCGGGGTCGCGATCGGCCGGGACCACAGCCTCGAGGAGGCCGTGTCGGCCGCCCGGTTCACCGCCGAGGGCGTGAAGAGCTGTGGGCCCGTCCTCGAGCTGGCGCGGGCGCACGGCGTCGAGATGCCGATCACGGGGTCGGTGGTGGCGATCCTGCACGAGGGGCTGCCGCTCACCGAGCTGGGCACTCGGCTGCTCGGCCGGCCGCGCAAGCCGGAAGGCGTCTAGCTCAGCTCAGCCCCCGGCCCCCTCGTCCCTGCCAGCGCCTGCTCGAGGTCGGCCCAGAGGTCCGCCACGTCCTCGACGCCCACCGAGAGGCGGACCAGGTTCTCCGGGACGCCTGCCGGCTCGCCCGCGTGCCGCCGCCTCCGCTCGAGAGTGGACTCCACCCCGCCCAGGCTCGTCGCGTGCACCCACAGCCGCACCCCGGACACCAACCGCTCGGCCTCGACCGCGCCCCCACCCACCTCGATCGATATCATCGAGCCGAACCCGGGGTACCGGACCCGCTCCACGGCCGGATGCCCGGCCAGCCGGCGCGCCAGTTCCGCCGCGTTGGCCCCGGACCGCTCGACGCGCAGGTGCAGCGTCCGCAGCCCGCGCAGAGCCAGGAACGCCTCCATCGGGCCGGGGACCGCCCCGTGCAGCGTGCGGTAGGTCCGCAGGGCCGCCCGGGTCGCGTCGTCCGCCGTCACCGCGGCCCCGAGGACGACGTCCGAGTGGCCGGCGAGGTACTTCGTGACCGAGTGGACGACGACGTCCGCGCCGTGCTCCAGCGGGCGCTGCAGCAGCGGGGTGGCGAAGGTGTTGTCGACGGCGACGAGGGCGCCCACCCGCCGCCCGGCGGCCACCAGGGTGGGCAGGTCGGCGACGTCCAGCAGCGGGTTGGTCGGTGTCTCGATCCAGAGCAGGTGGGCGCCCGGGAGCGCCCGGGTGACGGCCGCGACGTCGTGGACGTCGACGTGCCGGGCGTGGACGTGACCGGCGGCCGCGAGGGCCGAGACCAGGCCGAGGGTGCCGTTGTAGGCGTATCGCGGCAGCACCACGACACCGCCGGAGGGGACCAGGGACAGCGTCGCCGCGATCGCCGCCATCCCGGACCCGAACAGCAGTGCCCGACCGCCCTCGAGGGAGCCCAGGGCGTCCTCGAAGGCCTCCCAGGTGGGATTCGTCCACCGGCCGTAGCCCAGGTCGTCGGGTCGGGGGGCGCCGTCCGACGCCACGTACGTCGAGGCGAAGGTCACCGGGGTGGAGAGGCCGGCGTTCGGTTCCGGGCGCGGCCGGCCGGCGCTGACGACGACGGTGGCGGGGGACAGCGAGGGATGCACGGTCGGTGAGCCTAATGGCGGGACCGCCGGGGTTGGTCCTGCGGCGCCGCGTGGGAGCGGTAGCCTCCGACCGATGGGTGATGGGGTGACGGTGTCGCAGGGTCGTAGGAGTGTCGCGGGAGGGTGTGCGTGAGCGAGTCGCCGAGCGAGCGGACGGGTCCCGGCCCGGCATCCTTCCCGGCGCCCGATCCGGGGTCGGGTCCGACCCCGGGCCCAGGGGCGGGCCCGGGCCGGCGGCCGCGGGTCGCTGTCGTCTTCGGCGGCCGGTCGGGGGAGCACGGGATCAGCTGCGTGACCGCCTCCAGCGTGCTGGCGGCCATCGATCGCGGCGTCTACGACGTCGTCCCGATCGGGATCACCCGGAGCGGCCGCTGGGTGCTGGCCGCCGACGATCCGGGCCGGTGGGAGCTGGTCGGCGACAAGCTGCCGGAGGTGACCGACGCGGAGGGCCCTGCCGTCATCGTCCCGATGGAGACGGGCAACCGGCACCTGACCGTGCTGGAACCCGGTCAGGTGCCCCGCGAGCTGGGCCGGGTGGACGTCGTGCTGCCGCTGCTGCACGGCCCCTTCGGCGAGGACGGCACCCTGCAGGGGCTGCTCGAGCTGGCCGACGTCCGGTACGTCGGCTCGGGCGTGCTCGCCAGCGCGGCGAGCATGGACGAGCAGTACATGAAGCTCGTACTGGCCGGGGCGGGGATCCCGGTCGGCCCGTACGTCGTCGTCGAGCGCCGCCGCTGGGAGCGGCACCCGGACGAGGTCCGCGAGGACGTCGAGGAGCTGGGCTGGCCGGTCTTCGTCAAGCCGGCGCGGGCCGGGTCCAGCCTCGGGATCACCAAGGTGTCCTCGCCGGCGGAGCTGGACGCCGCGATCGCGGCGGCCCGGCACCATGACCCGAAGGTGATCGTCGAGGCGGCGATCGTCGGTCGGGAGATCGAGTGCGCCGTCCTGGAGTCGCTGGACGCCGGCTCACCGGCGACCAGCCTGCCGGGCGAGATCCGGATCACCTCGGGCCACGAGTTCTACGACTTCGACGCCAAGTACGTCGACTACGAGGGCACCGTCGACCTGATCTGCCCGGCCGAGCTGCCCGACGAGATCGTGCACCGGGTGCGCGACCTGGCGGCGCGGACCTTCGAGGCGTTCGGGTGCGAGGGCCTGGCCCGGGTGGACTTCTTCGTGACCCCGGACGGCGACGTCCTGGTCAACGAGATCAACACCATGCCCGGGTTCACTCCGGTGTCCATGTACCCGCGGATGTGGCAGGCCACCGGCCTGCCGTACCCGGATCTCGTCGACCGACTCGTCAAGCTCGCGCTCGCGCGCCCGCTCGGGCTGCGCTGAGGGTCCCGCCTGCCTCGTCACCCGACGCAGGCGCGCGCCGTCGTCGGCACGGCCCGGGCGACGGGGGCGAGCACGGCCAGCGCCGCCGGCGCCTGCTGCTCCCCCAGGGCGCGCGGCACGCGCACCTCGACCGTCGGGGCGCGGCCGTAGGCGGTGAACACCAGCGGGTCCCCGACGTCGTCCACGACCCAGTCGACGTCGTCGACGGACAGGCACCGCTTCGTCGTCGGCCGCTGTTCCGGGAGCCCGCACCGGACGACGATCGGCGGCTCGCCCCAGGCCACGGTGCCCGGGACCGGGAGCGGGGACCGCGGCCTGCCGAGCACGGTGGCCGGAGCCGCGGCCAGCGCCGCGGCGCAGGCGGGCGTGCCGGCCTGGGGTGCGGCGACCACCTGGTCGCCGCTGGCGGGACCGCACCCGGTGAGCGCGACGGCGGCCAGGATCGTGCCCGCGACGACGGGGATCGGTCCGTTCAGACGTGCACCACCGTGCAGGTGAGGGTGCGGGTGATGCCGTGGATGTCCTGGATGCGGGACAGGACCAGCTGGCCCAGCTCGTCCACGGTGTCCGCCTCCACGCGGGCGATCACGTCATAAGGACCGGTGACGTCCTCGGCGAGCGTGACCCCGGCTATCTGGCGCACTTCCGTCGACACGTCGGAGGACCTACCCACCTCGGTCTGGATGAGAATGTACGCCTGTACCACCATTGCCTCCTGTCGTCCGCCGCGGCCGTCGCCCACGCCAGCCGCCCCCCGCGCGATCGGGTGTAGCCAACCGTCCGGAGCGGTCACGCTACCGTGTTCCGGACGCTGCTGGTCAGCCCCCCTCCCTCGGCTGGGGGGTGTGAGATCGACGGGAGGTAGGGTGACGAGCACGGGGAGAGACGCCCGGCGGTTCTCGGACGTCGGCGAGGACGGCGTGATCGCCTCGGTGGTCGCCCGCTGTCCGACCCAGCCGGCCCACGTCGTCCTCGGTCCGGGGGACGACGCCGCCGTGCTCGACGTCCGTGGCCCGGTGGTGATCTCCACGGACACCCTCGTGGAGGGACACGACTTCCGTCGGGACTGGTCGTCGGCATCGGAGGTGGGCGTCAAGACCGCTGCCCAGAACCTGGCCGACGTGGCAGCCATGGGGGCCCGGCCGCTGGCGCTCGTGGTCAGCCTGGCGGCCTCCGCGGACCTGCCGGTGGAGTGGGCCGAGGGGCTCGCCGAGGGCCTGGACGACGAGTGCCGCCGCGCCGGAGCCGCCGTCGTCGGCGGCGACATCGCGGCCGCGGCCCAGGTGGTGGTCACCGGGACCGCCCTGGGGGTGCTCCCGACCGGGGTGACGTCGGTCACCCGGGCCGGGGCGCGACCCGGGGACCAGGTGGCCCTGGCGGGGCGGACCGGTCCGTCGGCGGCGGGGCTGGCCCTGCTCCTCGCGGCCTCGTCCGGAACGTCGGACCCGGCGTCGGGAACGCCGGACCCGGCAGGCCGGGGCGAGCGGCCGGCGGTTCCCGGGCTGGCGTCCGGCGTCCGGGACACGCTGCTCTCCGCCCACCGCGCGCCGAGGCCGCCCTACCCGGCCGGCCCGGAGGCCGCCGCGGCGGGGGCCACCGCCATGATCGACACGAGCGACGGGCTGCTTCGCGATGCCATCCGCGTCGCCGAGGCCTCCGGGGTGGTGATCGACCTGAGGACGGAGTGGTTGATCCCTGGCGCCGACCTGGTCGCCGCTGCCGAGCACCTCGGCGACCCGGCGCTCGCTCGGCAGTGGGTCCTCACCGGCGGCGAGGACCATGCCCTGCTCGCCTGCTTCCCCCCCGGGGTCGAGCTGCCGGCGTCGTTCCGCCGCGTCGGCCGGGTCCTGCCCCGCGCCGCCGAGGACGACGACAGCGGCTGCGGCGAAGGCGCCCCCGGGCGGCCGGGGGTGTGCGTCGACGGGCGGCCCTGGACGGGCCCCACGGGATGGCACCACTTCAGCTGACCCGCCGTCAGCGCGGAACGACCGCGTGGGGGTGTCGGTGCCCGTCAGCGGGCGACCTTGCCGGCCTTCAGGCAGGAGGTGCAGACGTTGAGGCGCTTCGGCGTGGCCCCGATCATCGTGCGCACCCGCTGGATGTTCGGGTTCCAGCGCCGCTTGGTGCGACGGTGCGAGTGCGAGATGTTGTGACCGAAGCCCGGCCCCTTGCCGCAGACGTCGCAGTTGGCAGCCACGGGAAGAACTCCTGACATTCTCGGACAGTGGTGGGTGGTCACCCACCCGGAACGGCGGACGCGGACGCCCGAGCCCGACCTCGGGCAACTGCGACAGGTTATCGGACCACCGGGCCTGGTCCCAAACCGGCGGCCGGCCGAGGCACGGCCGGCGAGCGTGCCCGGCCCGTGCACTCCCGGGTCGCCGGCACCGGAAGTCCACAGGCTCGCCCGCCGGGACGGCCGGGCGACGCCCGACCGGTTAGCCTGCCAACTGTCACGGCGTCGTGGTGGGTCGGTACGTCGTCGTGGTGGGTCGGTACGTCGCGGAGGGGCAGGTGCAGGTGATCGAGGTGCTCGACGTCCGCGCCGCGCGTCGCTGGGCGGTGTGCGCGCTGGCCGCTCTCGGCCAGGTGCGGGAGGAGATCGACGCGCTGAACGTCTACCCGGTCCCGGACGGCGACACCGGCACGAACCTGTACCTCACCCTCGAGTCGGCCTGCTCCGCGGTGCTCGCGCTGCCGGCGGACGCGCGGCTGAAGGAGGTCGCCGACTGTTTCGCCCGGGGCGCGCTGCTCGGCGCGCGGGGCAACTCCGGGATCATCCTGGCGCAGGTGGTGCGGGGGTGGGCCGACGAGTTGGCCGCCGTCGAGGCACTCGACGCGCAGGTGCTCCAGCGTGCCCTGGCCC
>DATDMG010000306.1:0-10157 GCA_036518955.1 Kineosporiaceae bacterium
CGGTGACATCACGGTCACGTTCCGCCTGTGGCGCACCCCGAAGGTCAAGGTCGGTGGGCGCTACCGCGTCGGCCCCGGGCAGATCGAGGTCGATGCGATCGAGCTGATGCCTTTCGCCGCGATCGACGAGACGGATGTGCACCACGCCGGCGAAGCAGACCGTGAGTCCCTGCGCCGTCGGGCCGCTCATGCCGGCCCGATCGACGACGACACCTTGGTCTACCGGATCGAGTTCCACGCCATGGACGTCGTCGAGTAGCGCGTGCCGGCGTCCGACCAGAACCCTCGTACGGGCCGGGAGCTGTTCGCCCTGCCCGACCTGCGCACGGCCGCCACCGGCGAACGGTCCGCACGGCTCCGCTTCCAGGAGATACCACGCTGACCGGTGCCGGCGCGGGCGGTCACGACGTGGCCGCCTCCGATCGGGGCCGGCTCAGCAGTCCTGGTAGGTGTAGCCGGATCTGCCGGCGGCCCGGACCATCCGGTCCCGGTAGATGATCGAGATCCTGGCCCCGCGGGCGGCGCACGCCGCCTGGAAGGCCGCCGGGCCGCCGTTGTCCGGGTACTCGATCTCGATGACCTCGGTGCCGTAGGCCGCGGTGAAGGCGTCGCACTCGCGCGTCGGCTGGCATTCCTCGGCGATCGCGAAGTCGAACCCGATCCGGGCCCGCATCGGCGCCAGCTCCGCGGTGTTCTTCTGCGCGACGGCCAGACCCAGGGCATGTGCGGCCTGGGTGAACTCGGTCGCCAGGGCGACGTTGTCGGCCGCGGTCAGCAGCCGGTCGGACCGGGTCCACGAGTCCAGGTTGTCGGGCTCGACGGCCCGGAATCCCTCGGCGGCGCACTTCTGCAGCCAGGGCTGGAGCACACCCATGATCGCGGCACGGCTGCCGGCCGTCCGGGTGTCGAGCACGTACTCGCCCGGCCAGTCCGGGTCCTCGACGAGCTCGCCGGACGCGGTCCGCAGCACCGCCGGCGCGGGCCAGGAGGTCTGCGCGCCGGGCTGGGTCTGAAAGGCGTTGATGTAGCAGATGCCGTACCGGCCGGGGGCGGGCGGGTCGCTGTGATCCCGGTCGACGATGTCGACCGTGGCCGCCGGCGGGTAGGCGCCGCCGATCTGGTAGTCGAACCGGCCGTTCGCCGGCGGGGGCTGGACGGCGTGCTGGGGGCCGGTCAGGGCAGGGACGCCGGTCCGCGGCGGACTCGTCGTCCTCCGTGGTGCGGCGGTCCCCGCTGGGGTGGACGCCGACGCCGCGGTGGACGTGCGCGGCGAGGTGCCCGCGGTCGTCCGGACGCCGGGTGCCCCCGAGGGAGGGACCGCGGTGGTCTGGAGATCAGGGTCCGCCGGCTGCGGCGGAGGGGCCGAACATCCCGAGAGCAGAGCGAGAAGCGAACCCGCGACCAGGGCACCGGCCGGCCACCGGGTACCTCTGCGGCGTCTCGTCATGACCAGGATCCTCGCAGTTGGGGGTTCTCGTTCTCGGCGCCGGTGGGGCGTGGGGGTCGATGGCGTGAGGTGGGACACGGAGTGGCCGCCCCGATCGCCCCGAGCCGTAGTGATCATGCACACCGCCCGTGATCATGCACGCCGACCGGTGTGCATGATCACGGGGGTGGGGAGCCACTCCGTGACGGTCAGATCACCGTCAGCGTGAAGGCCTGGGAGACGGTGCCCACCACGTTCCGGGCGGCGATCGTGAGGCGGAAGGTGCCCCGGACGGTCGGCGTGCCGGAGATCGTGGCCGAACCGTCCCCGTTGACCTTGATCCGCACTCCCGAGGGCAGCGATCCGCTGGTCGACAGCGTCGGCAGCGGATAGCCCTTGGTCGTGACGGTGAACGTGAGCGGCGTGCCCAGGGTCGCCGACACGCTGGCCGCGCTGGTGAAGGTCGGGAGCTCGCGCACCGTGAGGGCCAGGGTCTGGGTGGCCTTGCCCAAGAGGTTGGTCGCCGTGACCGTGACCGCGTAGGTGCCGCCGGTGCCGGGTGCCGGGGTCCCGGTGATGAGCCCGCCGCCGCTCACGGTGGCCGCGAAGCTGAGGCCCGCGGGCAGACCGGTGACCGTGACCGTCGCGGCCGGCGAACCCGAGGTGAGGATTCCCTTGGCGAGCGCCGTCCCCACCGTCGCGGTCGCGGTGGCCGAGGAGGTGATCGTGGGCGCCGTCCCCACCGTCAGCGTGAACTTCTGCGTTGCGGTGCCGATGGAGTTGGTGGCCGTGAAGGTCAGCGGGAAGCTCCCCTTCAGGGTGGCGGCCGTGGTGCCCGCCAGGGTGGCCGTGCCGCCGGTGCCCGGCGTGAAGGTGACACCGGCGGGCAGCGTGCCGGCGAGAGTCAGGGTCGCCGCCGGCGTCCCGGTGGTGGTGACCGGGAACGAGAAGCTGGTGCCCGCGGTGACTGCTGTCGACGCGGCACTCGTGAACGTCGGTGCCGCGTTGACGACGAGCGTGAACGCCTGGGTGACCGGACCTGACCCGTTGCTGGCCGTGAGGGTGAGCGGGTAGCTCCCCGCCGTCCCGGCCGCGGGGGTGCCGGCCAGGGTGGCGGTGCCGTTGGCGTTGTCGGCAAAGGTGATCCCGGACGGCAGCGCTCCGGTCTCGGTGACGGCGGTGGCGGCGGGGGCGGTGGTCACCGTGAAGGTGCCGGCGGCGCCGACGGTGAAGGTCGCCGTCGCCGCGCTGGTGAACGACGTGGCGGCGCCGGGCAGCGCCAGGGTGGCGGAGCCGTTGACCCACCCGGAGCGTTCGCCGCCGTAGGCCGCGCCGAACGCGGCACCGTTCACGGTGGTTCCGCCGGGCACCGTGACGGGCGCTGCCGAGGCCCCGGTGTTCGTCACGGTGACGATGCCGTCCTGGACGTAGCCGGTGACCGAGGGGGAGACGCCCATGCCCGCCGCTGCCCAGCTCTGCTGCCGGGTCAGGGCGTCGGAGGCTTGGGTCAGGTTGAGGTTCACCAAGGGGGTCGCCGGGGTGAACGCGTTGCGGTACGTGGTGATGATGCTGCTGAGCAGCTGCAGGCCGAGGTAGTCGGGCCCGGTCAGGTTCGAGACGTGTGCGTAGAACGGCCGCGGGTCGTTCGACAGGATGAACCGCAGGTCGTTGGCCGCGTCGCTGGGGACGATCGAGGACGCGAACCCGGTCGTGGCGTCCAGCGGGCCCGCCAGGCAGGTGGCGGTGCTCGGGTTGTCGTCGCAGTAGCCGCTGCCGCCGGCGGTCCTCGAGGTGTAGAACCAGTTGTACTCGCTGACCTCCTCCGCGGTGGTGGAGACGTTGTAGTAGACGGCGACCGGGTGGCGCGGCACGGTCGTCGCGCCGCCCACGAGGCGAGCGCCCGGCTCCCGGGACGCGTCCGCGCCGATGTACCGGATGCCTTGCGCCGTCACGGCGGCGGCGAAGTTGGGGTTGTCGATGGGCTGCTGCGGGGTCAGGAAGAGCCCGGAGTGCTCACCGGACAGGTACTCCTGGGGATCGAACGGCAGGCCGAGGGCGTGGCCCTGCGCGACGTTGTTGGTGATCTCGGAGGCGATCGCGGACTGGCTGACCCAGGAGATGTTGCTTCCATCGGCCGCGACGGGCTGGCCGTTGGTCGTGGTGCACACCCACGGGACGACCGTGAAGTTCTGCACGCAGCCCTGGAAGATGTGCTCGTAGCCGTGGTTGAGCCAGGCGAACGACCCCTTGTTCGCGACCAGCGCCGTGGTCAGCCCGTCGGTGCCGTTCCAGGGCGTGCCGTTGGCGTCGTTGACGGAGTAGTAGCCGTTGAACGGCAGGGTGATGGTGTAGCCGTTCGCCTGCTCCCACGCCACCACCTGCGCCACGTCCGCGGCGGTCATCCGGATGTCCGGCGTTGTGGTGGTGACCGTGGCGGGGCAGTCCTCGCCGGGCGTGCAGTGGTGGACGGCGTCCCAGCGCGCGTCGTAGCTGAACGCGTCGTCGAAGTGGAAGGTGAGGTAGTTGCGGTTGTACCCGAAGTGCACCCCGCGGGTCACCCAGCTGACGATGCCGTGCGCGAGCAGCCGGAAGTGCGACAGGCTCGTCATCATCGCGCCCGTGATCACCAGCTTCTGCACGCCGCCGTTGGCGTACACGCCGACGAGGGAGCCGGGGGTGGTCGACCCGGGGATCGGGAGGGTCACGAACGGGGTGAAGGTGCCGCCGGCCGGCATCACGCCGGTGGTGTCGGCGTTGGTGGCGATGTACCCGTAGGTGCCCACGCCGATCGGCAGCGAGCCGGACAGGTAGCCGAACCCGTCGGCCTGTGCCGCGGTGGTGACCGTTCCGGTGAGGCCGGTCAGGTCGCCGACGAAGCCGTTGGGGCTGGCGGCGTAGTTGAGGCCGACCGTCGGGTTGGCCCACTGGTAGGCGTCGACCTGGCGGACGCCGAACTGGGCCTCGAACGTGGCGAGGGCGCCCATTTCCGTCGCGGGCAGGCCGCCACCCAGGTCGTCCGGGACCACCACGGCGTTGAAGAACGCCTCGGTGCTGCTGGACAGGTAGGTCGCGGTGATGGTCGGACGCGCGGCGTCCGACAGCTTCACGTCCGTGAAGGGCACGCCCTCCAGGGTGAACTGGTCGGTGATCCCCTTGACCCAGGCGCTGCCGTCGTCCACGACGAGGGCACGAAGGTCGAGGCGTGGACCGGCAGCCGTCGCGGTGGCCGGGGTGGCGACCGCGCCGGCCACCGCGACGGCGGCACTGAGGATCGCCGCGCGGTAGCGCAGACCGCGGCGGCGACGGGAATCGCCGGGAGTCGTCGAGAAGGGCATCGCTCCACCAGACTGGTCAGCTTCAGGGGTGTGCGCGTCCGTTGACCACGGACAGTCGCGATGCACCGAACGCTACGCATTCCCGTGGCACAGCGTGTCGATCCGGTCGGTGAATCACCCGGACGGTCGCCGGGAAAGGGCATCCAAAGCCGCCGACCGGATATTCCTGGGTGACGTAGGGTGGTTATCGCCGGAGGAGCGAATGCGTCGTCCGGCGGAACGGTGGCCGTTCGGCCGGGTGGACGACGGAACGGCGCGGCGTTCAGCCGATCAGGGCCCTGGCGGCGGCGGTGGCGGCCGACCGCGCCGCAGACGCGGCCGATGCGGTGGCGCTGACCTGCACCAGGCGCGTCTTGGTCACGGCATTCACCTGGGCCACGCACATCGGCCCGGTCGTGACGACGGTGCCGGCCGAGTAGGTGCCGACACCGGGGGAGAACGTCGTCACGCCGGGGTGCGCGGGTGGCAGCCCGCGCAGGACGACGTCCCGGCTTCCGGCGGTGTCCAGGCGCCAGACGAGGTAGCCCAGGTGTTGTCCCGCCGGACCGGCGTAGGAGCAGCCGTCCAGCTGCCGTTGCCCGGCCTCGGTCGCCCGGCGGTCGACCACGCCCCGCCCTACGGACACCCCGAGCAGGGAGCCGGCCCGGACGGGCGAGAGTCCCGAGCAGGCGGCCAGACCGCCGGCCGGCGCGGGGGCCGTGACCGGGGTGGGGCGGGCGCCGCTGGGGGCGGCCCGGCCGGGCGAGGGGGCTGTCGAGGCCGATGCGCTGGTCGCCCCGCCGGGGGGGCCGGCAGGGACCGAGGGGGACGCCGAGGCGCCCGCGGACCCGGACGCGCTGACGGGCGTGCCGCCCGTCGGGGAGGTCACGGACGTGGATCCGGAGGAGCATGCCGCGAGCGCCGCCAGGGTCACCGCAGCCACGCTCCGTGCGACGACTGCCGGCGCCGCTGCCGCGGCGGGGATCGACGTGCGCGCTCCTGCCGCCATCGCCTGTTCCTCCTTCCGAGGTCGAGCCTTTCCCGACCCTTGTGCCCAAGCCAGTCCTTACCCGACGAAGCCATTCTTCGCCCGACGAAGCCCACCCTTGTTCGACGACGCCGAAGCTCGACCGGCGATTACCTGGTGTCGGGATCGCCGTCTCGGGATCAGGGTGCCGCACCCTCTGCCCGGACGAGCGACAGGGGCACCGATAACGCCGCGTGTCGGCAATCCCCGGGCCGTGAAGGGGTGGTCTGCGCACCACCGGGGAGTGTGCGCCGATGAGGCCGGGTTGGGTCCGAGTGGGCGGAACGCCCGGCAAGAACCCTTGACGCACTTACTGGAAGTTACAATCAACTACCCAATGTAATTGATCGCGTGGCTGCCAGGTGAAAGGGGGGACGTTGGGTTGCCACGGACTGCAGTCGAACATCACGCTGAGTTTCGCCGGCGGGTGTGGTTCGTCGCTCTCCAGAGTTGATGCCCGGCGGCGAGCGCCCAGGCTGAGGGAGAGGGGTTTCCGTGCGGATCGCACTAGTCACTGAGGGTTCGTATCCCTTCTCGCACGGTGGCGTCAGCGTGTGGTGCGACCAGTTGATCCGCGGCGTGTCCGAGCACGACTTCGACATCGTGGCGATGACCGGGACCGGCGCGGAGCGTCGGCTGTGGCAGATGCCGACGAACGTCCGTTCCGTGCGGGCCGTCCCGCTCTGGGGGCCCGTCCGCAAGCTTCCCGCGACCCGGTTGTCGATGGTGCGCGGGCCGGGGCCGGGACCGAGCGGGCGGCCCGCTCGTCGGGGTGGTGACGCCGTCGTCAACTGCGGCCTGAACCTGGGCCGGGCGCTCGTCGAGCCTGACCTGCGCCTGGCCGGGCCGTGGTTCCGCGCCGCCCTCCAGGACTGGGCACGGCTGGCCCCGTCCCAGGACGTCGAGGCCGCCCTGCTGTCACCGGCCGTGATCACCGTGCTGATGGACGGCTGGTCCTCCGACGAGCTCGCGGCGCACTGGGGCGGTCGCGAGCGCGGCCTGCCCACGGTGGGCGACGCCGTCACCGCGACCCGCCTGCTCGCGCACCTGTTGCGGCCGTTGGAACTCCAGCCGCCGGAGGCCGACATCGTCCATCTGGTCTCCAACGGGATCGCCGGTCTCACCGGGCTGGCGGCCCGGTGGTGGCACGGCACGCCGTTCGTCCTGTCCGAGCACGGGGTCTACCTGCGGGAGCGGTATCTGTCGTTCGGCCGGTCGGCCTACTCCCGCCCGGTGAAGTGGCTGCTCCTGCGCTTCTACCGGCTGCTCACCAGCGCGGTCTACGCCGAGGCGGCCCTGGTGGCGCCCGGCAACGTCTACAACCAGCGGTGGGAGCTGTGGGACGGCGTGCCGGACAGCGCGATCCGCACCGTCTACAACGGGGTCGATCCCCACGAGTTCGCCGCCGTCGAGGCCGAGCCGAAGGTCCCCACCATCTCCTGGGTCGGACGGATCGACCCGATCAAGGGGTTGGAGACCCTGATCAACGCCTTCGCGCTGGTCCGCCGGCAGGTGCCCGAGTCCCGGCTGCGGATCTTCGGCAGCGTCCCGGCGGGCAACGAGGACTACCGGGCCCGGCTGGAGGAGTTGACCCTGCACCTCGGCGTGGGCGCGGCGGTGACCTTCGAGGGTCGGGTGGAGTCCGCTCGGGACGCGTACGCCGCCGGTCACGTGGTCGCCCTGGCGAGTATCTCCGAAGGCTTCCCGTACACCGTGATCGAGGCGATGAGCTGTGGCCGGGCCACCGTGTCCACGGACGTCGGCGGGGTGGCGGAGGCGGTCGGCGACGCCGGGGTCATCGTGCCGCCGCGCAACCCGCAGGCCTTCGCCTCAGCCTGCGTGCAGCTGCTGCAGGACGCTGCCGAGCGCGGGCGGCTGGCCCGGCTGGCCCGCGAACGGGTGATCGATCTGTTCACCCTCGAGCAGTCCCTCAACGCATTTCGCCGCATCTACTCCGACGTGGCCGCGGACGCGGACAGGTCGCGAAAGGTGAGCGCATGAGCGCCGAACCGATCATCGAGCCCACCTCGTCGAGGCTGCGGTTCCCGTTCCAGCTGTCGGGCCGGTCCCGTCGCGGCGGGAACCGCAGCCGGCACAGCGCGTCGGGTGCCACCCCTGCGCACCGCGTCTGGAACGGCCACGAGCGCCGGTCCACCGATCGGCTCCGTCGGTTGGCTCGCGACTACGACGCGCTGTGCACCGGCGCCGTGGACGCCGCCGAGGTCGCCGCTGGTCTCGAGGCCTCCGGATTCACCGACGGCTCGGCCCGGGAGTACGGATTCCCGGGGATCTTCGCCCTGGCGGAGGAGCTCTACCGGCAGACCCCGCGGTTGGCCGAACGCAGCCCCGGCCGGCTGGCCAACCCCTGGGCCGAGCGCCCGCTGCGCCACCTGACCCGCGGCCTGACCTTCGCGTTGCCCGGCCTGGTCCTGGTCGCCTGCTTGCCCGGCCTGACCACTCGGGCCGACCTGGTCGCGATGACGGTCGCCATGCTGCTGGGCTGGCCGGCGAGCCAGGCGATCGCGTTCGTCGGCTTCGCCCTGGAGAGTCGCCGTCACCCGCGCGCCGCGGCCGCCGTGCTGCTGCTGGCCCTGACGGCCTTCGCGCTGGCGGCCGGCGTCCTGGCCGTCCTGGCCGGGTCGTGGGGGACGTCCTCGAGGGTGGCGGCGATCGCCGCCGGGGAGGTCGTCTACATCGCTGCCGCGGCCGTCGTCCTGGTCCTCAGCCACGAGCTGGTGATCATCGGTGCCCTGCTCCCCGGCCTGATGGCGACCGCCTGCTCGTGGTGGGTGCCGGGCACGTCCGGGTGGGTGGTGGCTGTCGGCGCAGGCACCAGCGTCGCCCTGATCACCGTCGCGGCGGTGCTGGCCTGCGCCCCCGCCCGGGTGCGCGACCTTCGCGCCGGCTTCGCCGTCCTCACCCGGCACGATGCCGTCGACACCCTGTTCCACCTGGGCTACGGCCTGGCCGGCGGCGTGCTGATCACGGTGCCGGCCCTGGCCGGCCCGCGGACGGCGGCCGGCTCCCTGGCGCTGCTGCCGGTGATCTGGTCCATGGGCAGCGCGGAGTGGAACGTGGTGCGGCTCCGCCGGCGCTCCTTCGACCTGCTCAACGAGTCGATCTCGGTGCAGCTGTTCCAGCGCTCGGTCCGGCGCCTGGCCGTCACCAGCCTGGTGCGCTACCTGGCTGAACTCGCCCTGCTCACCGCGGTGCTGGTGGCCGGGATCCGGATCACCACCGGCGTGCTCCCCGGACCGCCCCTGGCGATCGCGCTGCTGGCCAGCTGGGTGCTGGGCGCCGGCTTCTACCTGGCTCTGACGCTGACCTCGCTGGACCGGGTCCGCGCCGTCGTGCCCCGGCTGGCGCTCGCCGTCGCGCTCGCCCTGGCTGCCTCCCTCGCCGCACCCCGCTGGCCCGCCGTCCTGGTCGGGCCGGTGGTCCTGGTGCTCAGCCTGACGCCGGCGCTGCGGCGCACGGTGGCAGACCCGGTCCGGCACATGTGAGCCCGACCGGCGAGGGATCGGTCCCCCCCACCGCCGGTTGTCCGCCCGCCCGGATCCCCCGGTAAGCCCTGGGCCGGTTCGGCCTGCCCGCCCCGCCCCGATGATCACCCCTGAAGCCCGACGATCACCCCTGAAGCCCGACATCACCCTTGAAGCCCGACATCACCCCTGAAGGAGAGACCCACGTGAGCACGACACCTGCCGGTCCGGGAGAGCTGGTCGCCGTCACCGGCGCCGACGGTTTCATCGGCTCCCACCTGGTGGAGACCCTCGTCGAGCGCGGGTTCCGCGTCCGGGCGATGGCCCTGTACAACTCGTTCGGCAGCTACGGCTGGCTGGACACCCTGCCACGGGACGTGATGGACAACGTCGAGGTCGTGCTCGGCGACGTGCGCGACCCGGGCTGCGTCCAGCCGTTCGTCGAGGGTGTCTCGACCGTGTACCACCTGGCCGCCCTCATCGCGATCCCCTACTCCTACACCGCTCCGCGTTCCTACGTCGAGACCAACGTGCTCGGCACGATGAACGTGCTGGACGCCGTCAACCGGTGCGGCACGCCGCGGATGGTGCACACCTCCACCAGCGAGACCTACGGCACCGCCCGCACGGTGCCGATCGCCGAGACCCACCCGCTGCAGGCCCAGTCGCCGTACGCCGCCAGCAAGCTGGCGGCGGACAAGCTGGCCGAGAGCTACCACCTGAGCTTCGCCACGCCCGTCGTCACGCTCCGCCCGTTCAACACCTACGGGCCGCGGCAGTCGGCCCGGGCCGTGATCCCGACCGTCATCTCGCAGATCGCCGCCGGGCAGAAGGTCATCTCGATCGGATCGCTGGCGCCGACCCGTGACTTCAACTTCGTGAAGGACACCGCGGCTGCCTTCCTCGCC
>DATDMG010000307.1:0-2235 GCA_036518955.1 Kineosporiaceae bacterium
GCATCCGCATCGTACGGTCGCTGCCGGAGCACGAGGGCGACCACGGACGACCCGTCCGCGAGGTCCGGTACGGTGGCGCCGCCCTCGGTGCGGGTGGCACTCGGGCGGAACAGGTTGGAGGCGAGCACGGTCTGCACCGTCGTGTTCTGGTTGGCGATGTCGGCCGGGTTGTCCGCGTAGTACGTGTCCTTCGCCGCCGCCGCGGTCAGCGCGCGGAACTGGCGCTCCTGCGCGTTGGAGTCGCGGACGTCGATGAAGAACTCGTTCACGACGGGATTGGCGTAGCTCTCGAGCAGCGACCAGACGTTGCCGGCCTGGATGATGCCCGGCGGCTCCGCGAGCGCGTAGAACGGCAGCGGGTTCTGGACGTAGGTCGTCACGTCCAGCAGGGAGATTAGCTGCGCCGTGCTCGCGGCGTCCGCCGACGCCGTCAGCTTCCACTGCAGGGAGGCGAGCTTGCTCCCCGTCGTGTCCGCGTCGTAGAGGAGCAGCAGTAGAATCAGGACGTTCTCGAGCGGGCTGAGGGCGATCTGCTTCTTGCTCCCGAACAGCCGCCCGATGAAGTCGCCCGTGTACAGGGCGTTCTCGATCTGCGCGAACGCCTGGTCGAACACGGTCGACGACTCGGAGAGCACGACCGCGAAGTCGCGCGCGGCGACGTTGACGACCTCAACGGTGGCCATCTGCTGGACGAAGGTCGGGTTGCTCACCCGGTCGACGATCGCCAGCGTGACCAGCGTCCCCGCGAACCGGTCGGCCGGATCGTACCCTCCGGCGTCGCTCATGAACACGATGAGCAGGTCGCCGGGGAGAATGGTGTCCACGTACCGCGTTCGGGGCTTGAGCTGGACCGACAGGGTGCCGACCACGCCGTCGATGTCCTTCGACCACCCGCACGACATGACGTCGCTCGACTCTTCCCCGAGCCAGGCCACGCCGCTCTGGTTGCCGTAGCTCCCCGCCATGCCGGTCGGCAGCGCCGCGCCGGTCGCGAGCAGCTGCTGCGCCTCGACGATCTGCTTCAGCACGTCCCCGGCGCTGAGCTGGGCCGCGCGCGCGACGTGGAGCACGTCGCACGTGTTCTTGACGTAGCGGACGTCGCCCGCCAGCGCGCTGACACCGCGGTTCACCTCGACCCCCCGACGATCTGGCCCGGCGAGCTCGTGACGGACGGGGCGGCGCCGCGCACCCGCACCACCGGTTTGCCCGCCGGGTCGTGCGTGACGTGCATGCGGACGTCGACCGTGATGTTCGACCCCGCCGTCCCGCCGGCGACCTGCCCCGGCGAGGTGATCGGTCCGCCCCCGCCGAAGCCGCCGCCCGGGCTCGCGCCCCCGGTGAGCGCGCCGGCGTCGAGCCCTCCGGGCCCCAGCGGATCGAGCAGCGCGCCGCCGCTCCCCACGTGACCGACGTGCAGGTGGGTGCGGATGCTCTGGCCGTTCGGTCCCTTCCAGTGGCTGATCGAGTACGTCCGACCGAGAGGCGTGCCGCGCGCGATGCGCTGACCGACGCGCAGGCCGGACGGGAAGGTCGCGGGGTCGATGTGGTATAGCTTCCACAGCGTGCCGTCCTCGGCCCGGATGTGCACCGCGGCGCCGACCTCGATCCCGGTCCCGTTCCGGCTGATGTGCTCGACGACGCCGTCGGCCGGGCACGTGACGGCAGTCCCAGGCGGGAACGCCAGGTCCACGCCCGGGTGCGGCGCGCGGCCCGGGATCGGGTTGCCCAGGCCCTGGGTGACGAACTGCCGGTACGGTGACCCGCCGCCCGCCGCGTCCGGCGGCGCGCCGAGCGCGCCCATCGGGGAGAACCCGGACCCGCCCGGGGTCACCGGGCCGGATGGGGCGGCCGCGCCCCCGAACGCCACCGGCGGCGGGGTCATGCTTTGCCAGTCGTGCGCGTCGGTCGCGTGCCGGAACTGGTCCGCCAGGCTGTCGCCGAGGGTGCCGGTGCCCTGGATCGACGAGATCCCGGAGGGCCGCTGCGCCTCCGACTGGCTCCGCCGGGGGCCGAGCGCCGTGTCCGGGAGGACGCCGCCGCCCGTGACCTGCTGCCGGCCGATGCCGAGCGCGGCGGCCGGCAGCTGCCCGAACGCCGGCCGGCCGCCGGCGGCCTTCCGGCCCCTGAGCAGGGTGGCGATCTTGAGCTGCGACAGGCCGGTGCCGTAGGTGGAGGCCACGCCCGCGATCCGGTCGAGCGCGGCGTCCGCGGCGGGGCCGTCCGGCATGGTCATCC
>DATDMG010000308.1:0-2220 GCA_036518955.1 Kineosporiaceae bacterium
TCTGCCCGTCCAGCACGCGCTGCCGCTCCAGTCGCAGCGCGACCGCCCGCTCGAGGGCTGCCGCGGTGAGCGGCGGCACGGCCTGGCGGAGGATGGCCCGCGCGTACTCCGGGGTCTGCAGCAGGCCCGGGATGAAGTGCATCTCGTAGACGCGGATCTTGGCGGCGACCTCTTCCAGGGCGACGTAGTTCTGGAACCATCCGGGCAGCAGGTCCTCGTACTCGCGCCAGCGGCCGCCGGCGTTCGCCTCGCGGGCGAGTTGCAGCAGGGACTCCCGCTCGGTCGGATCCTGGACGCCGTAACAGTCCAGCAGGTCGACGACGTCCCGCTCCTTGAACGAGACGCGGCCGAGTTCGAGCCGGCTCATCTTCGACTCCGACGCGCGGATGACGTAGCCCGCCCTCTCGCGGGTGACCCCGCTCGCTTCCCGAAGGCGGCGCAACCGGGCGCCGACAAGCATTCGGCGCACCGTGACATTGTCGCGTCCGGGCTCTGCCATCATCACCTCCCGCGGGCACAGTCTGCACCCCTGGAGGTGGTCACTGTGCCGGCGGGTAGCGGGTGGCGGGTCAGCGGGTCGAGACGTTCCTGCGCAGCCGCACCAGCAGTCCGTCCAGGTCCAGGCTGCGGGCCGGGACCGTGGCCAGCGCCTCGAGCCGCGCCCGCGGCGTCCCGCCGACCTTCCCCACGACCTCGAACGCCGCCGGGTCGAGGTCCACGGTGGCGAGCACGCCGGCCAGCTCGGCGGCCCGCTGGAGGAGCTCATCGGGCGCGCCGGCGGTGTCGCAGGCCCACCGGACGAGCATGGTCAGCTCCGAGGTCACCCGCTCGGTGTACCGGGCGCGCGAGGTCGGGCCCTCTTGCGAGAACGCCTCGAACCAGCGAGCCAGGACCGACCGGCTGAGCAGCGCCAACCGGGCGCTCGGGTGGAGCGCCACCTCGCTCGTCCCGGCCGGCACCAGGTGTCGGGCGTCGAGCAGCGTGGCGAGGGCTCCTTCCAGCCGGTCCAACGCGTCCACCGCGACGAGCAGGGCGGACGCCGGGAAGTTGACCTGGTGGTAGCCGCGCCGCCGGTAAGCGTCCACCATCGCCTGCACGATCCGATCGGCGTCCCCGGCCGCGTCGGCGGCAGGAGCGGTGGCATCGCCGACAGTCATGACAGCCATCGTGACGGTTACCGGCCCGGGGCACCGCCGGTCGTCCGGGGGATGGGGTGCGGAACCTTCGGCCGGCCGCCTCGGGCATTCTCCGGACCAGGTTTGCCCGGCATCGTCCTGGGCACGGGGCACGCATGGAGGACGGGCCCGCTGGTGGCGACCCGGATCTCGTCGTCGTGGGAGCCTCGGCGGGCGGGGTCACCGCGCTCCGGGCCCTCGCGGCGGGCATCCCGCCCGGCCTGCGGGCGCCGGTGCTGGTCGTGCTGCACCTGCCGGTGGGGGCGCGCAGTGCGCTGCCGCAGATCCTGACCCGGGCCGGACACCTCCCGGCGGGCCACCCGAGGGACGGCGAGGAGCTGCGGCCGGGGCAGATCTTCGTCGCGCCCCCGGACCACCACCTGTCCGTCGTCGACGGCCGGATGAGACTGACCCACGGCCCCGAGGAGAACGGCCACCGGCCGGCGATCGACCCGCTGTTCCGGTCCGCCGCCCGCTGCTACGGGGCCCGGGCGATCGGCGTGGTGCTCTCCGGGACGCTGGACGACGGAGCGGCGGGGCAGATCGAGATCGCCGCCCGGGGCGGGCGAACGATCGTCCAGGATCCTGCCGACGCGATCTACGCCGGCATGCCGCTCAGCGTCCTGCAGTACCTGCGCGTGGATCACGTCGTCCCGGCCGTCGAGATCGGGCCCTTGCTCGGCCGCCTGGTCGGTACCATGGCCGACCCGGCCCGGCTCTCGACATCGTCCCTGCCCCGAGAGGAGTGGCTGGCGATGGACGACCCATTCCCTGACGACGACGACCTGCACGGTGCGCCGGCCGGTATCGGGTGCCCCCAGTGCGGAGGTTCGGTGGACGCGATCGACGAGGGTGGCCTCCTTCGGTACCGCTGCCGGATCGGGCACGCCTGGTCTCCCGGCAGCCTGTTGGCGAAGCAGCGCGAGGCCATGGAGGCCGCCCTCTGGCTGGCCGTGCGGACGTTGGAGGACCGCGCCGAGGTGTGCCGGCGGTCGGAGCGAGCTGCCCTCGAACGCGGCAACGCCTGGGTCGCGGAACGCTATGC
>DATDMG010000309.1:0-15853 GCA_036518955.1 Kineosporiaceae bacterium
TCTTCTCCTGCTCCCCGAAGAAGCCCGAACCCTGGCTCGCCACACTCAACCCGAACTCGACGAACACGACCTGACCCACCTCGACGCCTACACCGCCGCCGCCCGCCTCGTCATCGACGCCCGCACCACCCCCCGCGTTCACCCTGCGCACCCGCCCTCCGCGACCACCGCTGGGACACCTCGAACAGTTGCGGGCCGCCATCCGCCGCCCGCCGCCCGCGCCGACGCAGCAAGGCCGGGAGACTGCGGCGTCCGGGGGTACGTCTACCGGGTCGCGGGGTCGGACGGGTCGGGGTGCGGCTAGAGACGTACCCCCACCCGAACCCCCTGGACAAGCCACCGCCGCAGGCCAGCAGCCCCGCACCCGCGGCCAACGTGTGCCGGGAAGACCCCGTGGGGTCTCCCCCCACCGAGCCATCAACGGACCAGGAACGGCCGTCGTGACCGGCCCGGACGCCGTCCTGTGCATCCTTGCCCGGCTCACCGACCGCGACCGGCAACTGCTCGACTGGCTCGCCGACCACCAGGTCCTGACCTGCTCCGGCAGCCGCTCCTGCACCTGGGGGACCACGCCTGACATCGGGGTCTCGCGGAGGCGGCTGGACGCGCCCGCGCACGTCGTTCGGCCCGGCCGGCTACACCGCCACCGGTAGCGGTTGCGCGAGACCGGCGTCAGCGGTGTGTCGCCCATCTGGGGCGTGCCGGGCGCCGTCCGGGAGGGATTCCAGTACCCCTGGCGCACTGCTGTCCCGGACGAACCACTCCTGGCCGTAGCCGGCGGCGAAGGCTGGCGGGTCCAGGTAGTGCGGGCCGATCTGGCTGGCGTGCGCGGACATCGCCGCCATCTTCGCCAGCAGCTCGACCGTTCCTGCCTGCACGGTGACCGCGATCCGGGACGACGGGACGCCGACGTCCAGGTCTGCCCCGGCGGCGCCGTGCAGGACGTGTCGGGGACCGGTTCGCAGGGCCTGGGTGTCGACCGTGGCCTGGTATCCGGTCAGGCCGGTGCGCTGGACCACCAGGGAACCGGCCCGGTGGACCTGGACGTGGTCGACGTGCCCGTAGATGCCCCGGGCGTCGTAGTGCACGAGCGTCGAGGCACCCTCCTGCTCGACGATTTGCTGCACCTGGTCTGCCACCTGCGCGGGCGCGGCCGCCGCCAGCGTGCCGGGCCCGTACGGGCCGCGGTGGGCGCCGGAATCGGTGTACCCGAGCACCTCAAGCCGCGCGACGCCCAGGAGTTCGCAGGCGCGCTCCAGCTCCCCGAGGCGGCGGGAGCGCAGCGTCTCTCCGGGCGCGAGTCGGAGGCGGGGGACGCCGGCCGCGCCGTCCGTCGCGGTGACGAGGACCACGCGGGCGCCGGCGTCGGCGAGGCGGCGGATCGTGAGGGCGGTGAAGATGGCCTCGTCGTCCGGATGGGCGTGCAGGACGACGACGGTGTGCGCGGACGCGGTGTGCGCCGAGACGGTGGTCGCGGCGGTGGGGTGGGGTGTGGGCATCAGGTCGACTCGTTCCCGGGGACGCGGCAGCCCGGCACGGGTGTGCCGGTGGGCTGGGTCAGGCCACGGGACGGTGACAGCGGCAACGCCCCGCGGCCCGGCGACACACCGGGAGGCAGCAGCAGGCGATGACCGAGAGCACCTGCCGAGTATGCCACAGCCGGCCGCCGGAATGCGGAGCCCTGCGGTCGCTCCGGTGGCGGCCCCGGTGTGGCCGGGCCGACTGGCGGGACCCCTTGATCAACCGTCGCAGGTCGCGGATCCGGCCTCGCACCACGCCCCGTTATGCGGATAAAGTGCACTAATTTTGTAGATATTCCGGGCGCGGGGAGATACCGTCGGGACAGGTCGGAGTGCCAGCACCGAGACCCGGCTCGCTGGCCGGCAACCCCCTCGCAGCGGGGTGCCCCCGGGTGAGGACCTGGCGGCGCGGCCCTCGCGCCGCACGTGCGGCGCTCCCGGCAGAGTCCCGACGAGGGCGGGCCGGTCGGCCGGCACTGATGAGCACACCTGGAGCGGGTACATGACCCTCCCGGCAGCCCTCACCATCCCGGCGCCGACCGGCGGGTACGCCGACCGGCAGATGGCGGCCTATTGATCATTGGTGGGTCGGTAGCGGCGTGCTGCGGTGTCGGCGGTCAGGCCGAGGAGTTGTCCGATCTCGGTCGAGGTGAGGTCTTGGTCGCGGGCGTCGGCGACGGCGTCGGGGAGTAGGGCGTGGGTCTGGGCGAGGAGGCTGGCGAGGGCGTGCAGCCGGACGCCGGTGTCCCCGAGCCAGTAGGGCGTCCGGAGCCGGGCGAGGGTCTCGACGGCCTCGTCGAGGACGGCGCGGCTGGAGCCGATCCGCGCGTCCCGGCCGTGGCGCGACCACACCGAGGACGGCCTTCCCGCCTGGGCGGCACGGGAGAACGCCGGATGCCGGCCGGTGGAGCCCACCGACGTCCGCCCTGGCGTCGGCATCTTCTCCCGAGGGGACACGGAGCCGCCGCTCCCTGAGCTGCTGCCGGGATCGTGGCCGTCCGACTGAGGGGGGCCCAACGGCAATCCTGAGGGCGTACAGGGGCTTACCCCAGCTCTGGGGGTGACCCCGCGACGGTAGCCGTCCGAGGCGTCCAACTTGTGCGGACCGGCCGGGGAACAGCGGACGCTCGAGTGCGGCTCGGGCCGAGATCGGCGGCAGGGCGGGCCCGACGCGGCAGCAGGCCACCTGACACGCCCGAATGCGGGCAAGCGACCCCCGCAGGCTGTCTCATCAAGAAATCGAGACGGGCCGGAGCGCCACTCGTGGATCTGGGTCAGATCAGCCCTCCTTGGTCCGCGTGGGCCGGTATGTCAGGATCAACACCTCGGGGCGCTGGAGGGTGAGTACGGCAGATGGATCTCGGACTGCGTGATCGGCACGCCCTGGTGCTCGGGGGCAGCGCGGGCATCGGACGAGCAGTCGCGATGGCGCTGGGCGCAGAAGGCGCCCGGGTGAGCCTGGTCGGGCGGCACCGCGAGCGGGTCGAGGACACCGCCCGCGCCGTGACCGCATCGTGGGGAACGGCCCTCGGCCGGATCGGCCCGCACCCGGGCCCCGCCCTCGGGGTGCTCGCCGACCTGACCGCCCCCGGCATGCCCGAGGAGGCGGTCCAGCAGGCCCGCGAGCGCTTCGGCCCGGTGGACATCGTCGTCCTCAACGGCGGAGGGCCGCCGCGGGGGACCGCCGCGACCCTCGGGACCCGTGAGGTCGACGCACTGACGGCCCTACTGCTCCGCCCCCCCGTGGCGGTGCTCGGCCTCGTGGTGCCCGGCATGCGTGCGCGCGGCTGGGGCCGGGTCGTCGCGGTGGGATCCAGCGGCATAGCCCAGCCGATTCCAGGGCTGGCGGCCTCCAACGTCGGCCGGGCCGCGCTTGCTGGCTACCTCAAGACGCTGGCCGCCGAGGTCGCCACGGACGGCGTCACGGTGAACCTGGTGCTGCCGGGTCGGATCCGGACCGGACGGGTCGAGCAGATCGACCATGCCAGGGCCCAAGAGTCCGGGCGCACCCCGGAGCAGGAGCGCGACCGCTCCGAAGCGGGGATCCCGGCAGGCCGTTACGGGCGTCCCGAAGAGTTCGCCGCCGTCGTCGCGTTCCTGGCTGGCGAACCCGCCTCGTACGTCACGGGGTCGCAGATCCGGTGCGACGGCGGTCTGATCGGCGGTCACTGACGTCGGGGCACCGCCGTCCGTGGCCGGCTACCGCCCGGAGACCCGGTCCAGGACCTCCTCGCCCGCCGGCGTCCGGGCTACGCGTATCCGCTTCTGGTGCGGGTCGCTGTCCATCACCAGGGGCAGCACCCCCGGTTGGTTCCCGACCGGAGCGAAGGGCGACCACAGTGGGCCCTCGTGCAGCTGCCGCAGGTCTGTCAGGCTGAGCCCGCTGATCCGTTCCAGCTCGGCCGCGAGGGCGGGACTGGCTCCCGCCGCGCCCTTGAGCAGGGCTCGGATCTCGTCCTCCTGGTCGAGCAGGTGCGGCATCTCCCGGGCCAGGTAGTTCTGCAGGTTCACCGCGCCGCCCGCGAAGGGCGAGTAGACCATGCAGACGAGTTGCGTGTCGCCGAGGCCGAACGTGTCCTCGCCATAGCGGGTGGCGGTGGCCCGCATCGCGGCCACGCCGTCCTCGGTCGCATAGCGCTGACGCATCTCGTCCACAAGATGATCCGGGAAGTCCTTGCGGATCATCAGATCCAGGGCGAAGTCCAAATACTGCTCGATCCCCTCCCGGTAACTCCGCCCGTACACGCGCTCGACGCGCAAGCCCCGCAGATGGGCCATCAGAGCCGGGTTGGCGCAGTCGGACTCGGTGAAGTTGAAGGCTACCTCGTCGAAGACGAAGCCGAGGAAGTCGGTGAGCAATCGCCAGTGGGCACCGGAGGCGTAACTCGTGTGGTTATAGATGGAGAAGAAGGCAAGTTCGTCCCGGACGTTCGTGGTGACGGCACGCCGGGCCAGCCGGTAGGACTGCTCCGGCCCGTAGATCTCGGAGAAGTAGGCGCGTGACAGGCCGTTCAGGGTTTCCAGGGTTCCCTTGAAGTTCTTCCGGTTGACAGCTGGCAGCCCCGCGCGGGCCGCTAGGCTACGAATCCATCGGGCATAGTCCCGCTGCTCAGCGGGCGAGTCGCCCGTGACGATGAGGTCCACCCCGTCCCCGTACGAGCTCGCGACGCCGAACGAGTCGGCGACATTGAGGTTGCAGGCGTTGCAGAAGGTGGAGCGGCCGTCCCCGTAGGTGCGGTGGCCCGACATCAGCAGGTCGATCCGGTTGAACTCCGAGACCGTGATCGGCATGGGGGCGTCCCGGCGGAAGGAGCGCACTTTGTCGCGTTCGATCAGCAGCAGTTCGGCCCTCTCGTCACCGTACAGCCCCAAGGCCCGGTAGGACCGGTCGATGTTCTGCATCACGACGTACGGCATTCCGGCATGACGCATCGTGGCCACACGAAGACGGAAGGTATCCCCGCCGGTGCGCTCGGCCGTCGACAGGTGCACTGCACGCATGAAGGCCGTGGTGTAGGCGCTGTCCTTGCCCCCGCCGTAGGCCACCATGACGATGTTCCGGCTGAGCCGGTCCTGGTCGGGCAGGGCTGCCAGCAGACGGGTCATGCAGTCCTCGACCGCGGGTACGTCCTGCTCGGGCAGGGCCTTCCGCAGCTTCTCCAATAGCGTGGATGACATAACCAACCTTCCGGCAGGGGAGCGGGCAGCCCTAATTTCCCGTACAGGCGTGTAGCCGTCGGGAATTGCGATACGGGGGTGATTTGAATCGAGGACGACCTGCCCGGGACAACAGTGTCCGACAGTACGGCACCCCTCGCGAACGCGGGAATTCCCCATGCGGCAGCATGATCTCGATTCGCATACACAGTAGCAAGTGTCAGGAGTCAGAAGCAAGGGGATTGTCCGTCTTGGTCACCATCTGTGGATCTAGACAAACTCAACCATGTCCCCTAGAGTGTGTGCCACCCCAGCTAAGGCATACAAAGAGCTGGCCGGACCCAGTGGTGCGCGCCAATGGGTGGGCCGCTATTCTGCTGCCATTCATCAGCTCGCCCCGCCGTTCGGGTCGGGTCGGGTCGGGTCGGGGATCAATTTATCAGGGGATCGTCGCGACCAACCCCGCCAGCTGCCGCACGGCTGTGCGGGCGGCGTCCGTCGGCGTCCCGAGCCACGCAGCGGTGAGGACGGAACGTGCCTGCTGAATTCGATGACGATCGGCGACCGCACACTACGGAACTGCTCGACACCACACTTCGGGACGGCGCCTATGCGGTGGACTTCCAGTTCGACGAGGGGTTCGTCATCGAGGTCCTGGAACGGTTGGACGACACCCCCGTGAACCTGATCGAGGTCGGCCACGGTCTCGGCTTCGAGGCCGAGAGATCCGGGAGCCGGGCCTGCAACATCGGTCTCGGCCGGTGGTGTGAGCTTGCCGGGCAGCACCTCGAGGCCTCGTCCTGGGGCATGTTCGCGCAGCCGGAGTTCAGCCGGCTCGGCACCCTGGCGGCCCTCGCCGAGGACGGAATGTCCTTCGTCCGGGTCGGCATGGAGCCGCATCGGGTCCCCGAGAACCTCGGGTACCTGGAACGCGCACTGGAGCTGTGCGATCGGGTCTACCTGAACCTCATGAAGACGAGCGACGTTCCGAGCATCGCCCTGCCCGGCCTGCTGCGGGACGTGCCGCAGGAGATCGCCGGTCTGTACATCGTCGACTCCTACGGAACCATGCTGCCGCATAGGGTGGACCAGTATGTCCAGGTGGCAGCCGACCTCTTCCCGGTCGTCGGCTTCCACGGTCACGACAACCTGGGGATGGCCAACGCGAACAGCCTCGCGGCCGTGCAGGCCGGGGCCAGCCTCGTCGACGGTACGCTCAACGGGATCGGTCGGGGTGCGGGCAACGCGGAACTGGAGTCGCTGGCCGGGATCCTGACCCTGCTCGGCGCGGACGGGTACGACTACCAGGAGTTGGCCGCGCTCGCGAAGTCCTGCCAGACCGCCCTGCGCCCAGTCCCGAACGATCGGCACCTGGAGGTGCTCGGCGGCGTGATCGGCGTGCACACGGGCCATTTCCCGCTGGTGCTCCAGCTGTGCTCCGAGCTGGGCCTCACCGCCGCCCGCGTCATGGAGCAGGCCGTGGCGATGTCCACGCACGGTCCGGGCCGGCCCGAGATCACCGCCGCGGCGCAGCAGCTCGCCGGCGCCTCGCGTCCCTCGTTGGTGACCTTGTGAGCGCCGCGGCCGCGGGCGATGGGACCGGCAGGGGGTCGGGATGAGGCTGGCCAGATTCACGCAGGCGGGTCGGACCGTGGTCCACGCCGGACGCGCGGACGGCCACTGGGTGGCGTTGCCCGCACCGCTGGCCGAGGCCCGGCCGGTCGGGCTCCTCGCAGCAAGCCACCGTCAGCAGGTGCTCGACCTGCTGGCCACGCAACCGGCGCTCGACCCCGAGCAGGTCGCCCTGGACCACGCCCCGGCGGTGGCGGGGGACGGTCCGGATGAGTCCATCTGGGGTGCCGGACTCAACTACCGGGGCCATGCGCGGGACCTCGAGACGGCCCAGCCGGAGTCCGGCCCGGGCTCCTACCTGCGCCCTGGCGGTTGCCTGATCGGCAACGGCCAGCCGGTCGAGCTGCCCAGCCAGAGCAAGCGGGTGACGGCCGAGGCCGAGCTGGGCCTGGTGATCGGGACCACGTGCAAGAACGTCCCCCGACAGGAGTGGCGGCAGGTGGTGGCCGCCGTCACGAGCGTCCTGGACATGACGGCGGAGGACGTGATCCGGGAGAACCCCCGCTACATCCCGTGGGCCAAGGGGTTCGACACCTTCTGCAGCATCGGGCCCCAACTGGTGTCGCTGGACGAGTTCGGGCCGGACGCGCTGGACCAGGTGCTGGTCTCCACCGTCTGCAACGACACGACTATTGCCTCCGCCCCGGTGTCGGACATGCGGTACGGCCTCGGCTATCTGGTCGAGTACTTCACCGCAGGGCGCACCCTGCCCGCCGGGACCGTCCTCTGTACCGGCACGCCCGGGGCTGTCGTGATCCAGCCCGGCGACCACGTCGAGGCGCGGGTGGCCGGCGTCGGCACGTTGCGGCACCCGGTCTGCTGACCGCACCCCGAAGACACCATTCGGATCGAGAGCGGAGGACGAGAAGCGTGTTCACAGAGGCGATGTCAGTCATCGACGAGGTGCGTCGGACGATCGACGCCCGGCCCGACCACGTCGCCATCCAGACACCGGAGGCGATGCTGTCGTACGGCGACGTGGGTCGGTTGGCCGACCGGCTGGCCGACCTGCTGGAGTCGGGGGTCCCCCCCGGCGGCTTCGTGGGGGTGGAAGGGACCCGGCGCGCGGGGTCGGTCGTGGGCATGCTCGCGGCCCTGTGGGCGGGCCGTCCTTTCGTGACGCTGGACCCCCGGGACAACGCAGCCTCCAACCGGGCCAAGGTCTCCGCGCTCGCCGTGGACAGGTGGTTGACGAGCGTCGCCGGTCCCGACGTCGTGGACCTCTCGTCGGTCCCCCCCGAATGGCGATCCACCGGACCTGCCGCGCCCCCGCCCCGCGAGCTGCTCAAGGGCGGCGCCGCGGACCTCGGGTACGCCATCTACACCTCCGGCTCCACCGGCGAGCCCAAGTGCGTGCTGGTGCCCGCCGCGCCGCTGGTCCCCGTCATCGCCGACCACGTCCGCCGGCTGGAGGTCGGCCCGGACAGCCGGACGCTACAGTTCGCACGGCTGACCTTCGACGGCTGCATTACGGAGATCCTCTGGACGCTCACCGCGGGCGCCCGGCTGGTCGTCCTGGACGAGTCCTGGCTCGCCCCGGGGCCGGTGCTCGCCGCAACCCTGGAGCACTTCGGAATCACCCACCTGAAGACGACACCCTACGCGCTGACCGCGACCCGGCCGACCTCGGGCATGGTGCTCCGGCACGTGGTGAACGGCGGCGGGACCTGCCGGCCTGCCGTGGTCGCGGCCTGGTCGGCCGTGGCGACCTTCCACAACGCCTACGGCACCACCGAGACGACGATCTGCAACCTGCTCAGCGACGGCCTGACGCCGGCAGCGTGCCGGGACGGCGTCCCGCTCGGAGAGGTGGTCGGCGACTGCACCGTCGCGCTCGCCCCGATCGGGAGGGGCGCCGCCGAAGGGGACGCCGACCTGGAGCGCGGTGAGCTCGTCGTCACGGGGCGGAGCGTGGCGGCGGGTTACCTGACGGCGGAAGGACTGGCGCCCTTCCAGGATGTCGCGGGGCGGGCCGCCTACCACACGGGCGACGTCGTCGAGCGCAGAGGCGGCGCGCTCTACTTCGTCGAGCGGGTGGACCGGCAGGTCAAGGTGCGGGGATTCCGGATCGATCCCGGCGAGGTCGAGGCAGCCGCCTGCCGGCTCGGCACGGTCACCGAAGCGGTCGTCACGGCGGAGTCGCACGACAGCGACGGCACCGCCGAGGCGCTGATCTGCTACTACCTGGGTGACGCCGATCCGCGGGACCTGCGCCGGCACCTCGTCGCGGTCCTCGATCCCTACAAGGTGCCGTCGGTCCTGATCCGGCTGGATCGGTTGCCGTACACGCCCAATGGCAAGGTCGACCGCGACGCCCTGCGCGCGGGCCGCGCGACCGGACCGACGGCCGAGAGCCGGCCCGCGGAGATCCAGCCGGCCGAGATGGGAGGAGCAGGGAAGGCCGAACGGCAGGTGCTCGACGTGGTGCGCCGGTTGACCGGCTTCCCCGACGTCAGCCTGGAGGACAACTTCTTTGACATTGGCGGGGACTCCGCCTCAACCGTCGTCCTCGTCGAGGCGCTCAAGCGCCTGGGCTGGACGGGTGCGGGCGTCCGCGACGTGCTCCGGGCCGATACCCTGGGGGAGCTCGTCGCCCGGGTCCCCGTCCCGGAAGGCTGACCGGCGGTGTGCGGCATCAGCGGCTCCTACGCCCCCGATGGGCGGATCGACCGCAGCATCCCGGTCGCCATGCACGACCGGCTCAGGCACCGGGGGCCCGACGAAACGTACTCCCTGGACACGCCCTCGCTCTCGGCGAAGCTGGGTCGGCTGGCCATGGTGGGAGTGGTGGATGGCTGGCAGCCCGCCGAGGACGTCGGCGGTCGGTTCGTGGCCCTAACCAACGGCGAGATCTACAACGCTCCGTCCCTGCGCGCCGGGCTGCCGCCCGACCGGACCGGTAACGGGGTCGACGTCAGCGTCGTCCCCGAGCTCATGGCACAGGAGGGACCAGCCGGGCTGCGTCGGATCGACGGGCAGTTCGCCAGCGTCCTCTACGACCGTGAGGAGTGCGCGCTGTACCTGGCTCGGGACCGGTTCGGGATCTGCCCGCTCCACTACGTGGTGCTGGACGGTCGGGTGCACTTCTGCTCCGAGCTCAAGGCGCTGGTCCAGGCGTTGGCGCAACCGTGGCGGATCGACCTGACGGCAGTGGACCAGTACCTGGGCCTGGGGAACGTGGTCGCGCCGCGCACCCTCGTCGAGGGCGTGCAGGCCGTGGAACCGGCGTGCGTCGTTCGGTTCGACGCGACGGGTGTGCGGACCGAGCGGTACTGGCGCTACGGCGAGTTCGCCCCGGACGGGGCGGTCAGCGACGAGGATCTGCGCCAGGGACTGCGCGACTCGCTCGCCGCCCGGCTGCGCGCCGATGTCGAGATCGGGGCCTACCTCAGTGGCGGGTTCGACTCCTCCGCTCTCGTCCTGGAGGCGGCGGCCCTGCAGAGCCGGCCGGTGCGGTCGTTTTCCGTCGGCTTCGACGACCCGGCGCTGGACGAGGGCCGGTTCCAGCGCGAGGTGGCCGCCGTGGCGGGGACCAAGCACGAGGAGGTCCGCTGCGGGCGGGCGGACGTCGCGGCCCGCTTCGAGGAGGTGGTCCGGCACTGCTGCTTCCCCCAGCGGGAGACCTACAACGTCGCCGCCCTGATGCTCTCGGAGCGGGTCAGCGCCGCCGGGCTGCGCGGAGTGGTGTCGGGCGAGGGCGCCGACGAGCTGTTCTTCGGCTACGACTCCTACGCCTTCGACAGCGCGGCGCGCCGGCCCCGGCCGTCCCGGGAGGAGAACGAGCACCTGTGGGGTCGGCCCGACTTCGCCTGGGAGGTGGACTGGGACCGGGTGACGGCCCGCCGGCTCAGCCATCTGTCCCCCGCCGCCCGCGAAGCACTGGAGGGACGGGAGTTCTGGCGCTCGCGGCTGATCCCGCTATCCGACGGGCAGGCTCGGGAGCTGACACCGATGCAGCTGCGCTCGGTGGCCGACATCTACGTCCAGCTGGCCGGCCACCTGCTCGGCGACCACGGGGATGCGATGGTCATGGCGAACTCCGTGGAGGGGCGCTACCCCTTCCTCGGCAACTCGGTCGTCGCCCTCGCCCTGCGGGTCCCCGACCAGGACAAGGTCGTCGACTTCGAAGGCAAGGCGTGTCTGCGCCGGGCCTACCGGGGCCTCGTTCCGGACGCCGTGCTCGACCGCGCCAAGCACGGGTTCACCGCCTACGACCTGGCGGCGGTTACCGACGCCCGCGTCTGGGAGCGGTGGCGAGAGCTGATCGTTGCGAGCGGGCTGCTCGACGCGTCCTGCCTGGACGGGGGGCCGTCGGCGGCGCGGGTGGAGAAGTGGGATCACCGGTTGAGCGTGATCAGCCTCGCGCTGATCATCGACGAGCTGGGACTGCAGTGGTGAATACCGTGCCCGTACGCCTCGCCCTGTTCCCCGGGGTGGGGTCCTTCGGCGCCGAGTTCCAGCCCCTGATCCGCCGGCTCGGACCGGGCGCCGGACGGGTCGTGCGGTATCCGGGACGGGTGGGCCGCGACCTGGGGATCCCCGCGGCGTCGTTCGGGGACCTCGTCGACGCGTGCGTCGCGGACGTCGCCCGCTGGGCCGCGCCGGGGGTGGTCCTGCTCGGGCACAGCTTCGGCGCCTGGGTGGCCTACGCGACCGCGACTGCGCTCGGCCCCCGCGGGATCTCACCGGGCGCGCTGGTGGTGGCGGGGGCGGCCGGTCCTTCCCGCCTGCGCGTCCCGGACCGGGAACTCCGCTCGGCCCAGGGGATCGCGGCCTACCTGTCCGCGATCGACCCCGGTTTGCTGGACCGGGTGCCGGACCCCCAGTTGCGCGACGTCGTCATCGACACCGCCCGCCAGGACTTGGACCTGCTCGCCGGGTTCCGTGCCGCCGACCATCCCCTGGTCGACTGCCCGGTGCTGGCCGGGGTCGGGGAGGCGGATCCGCTGGCGGACGAAATCTCGGTCCGGGCATGGGCGGAGACGACAACCGGCACGTTCGTCTGGCGCACGTTCCCCCGCGGCCACGCCGACCTGTTGGGCGACCCGGCGTTCGTCGAGGAGGTGACGGCCCTGGCAGCGAGGACGACGACGGGCTGACCGGCGCCGTCCGACTCGCACCACGGCGACCGCGTCCGGGTGGGGTTCAGTGCCCCGGCCCGGACGTCCGCCGTGCCTCGCCCGGGCGGTTCTCGGCCGCAGGGGCGTCCGGCGCCGGCGTCAGCCAGGCCGGCTCGGGCATTCCCCGCAACCGGGACACCGGGGAGAGGAGCACCGCCGGGACGGCGAGCACGGACGCCGCGGCGAGCACGGCCAACCCGGGCCGCAGACCGACGGCGTCGGCGAGCGCCCCCGTGGCGGCCCCGCCCAGCGCGCCGCCGCCGAACAGCAGCGTGCGCATGGCGGCATTCATCCGGCCGAGCAGGGGCTGCGGGGTGATGCGCTGGCGCAGCGACATCACCACGACGTTGCCGATCCCCATCGCCAGGAATGACGGGCCGTAGGCCAGCCCGAGGACGACGAGGAAGACCGGGCCGGGACCACCGGCCAGCGGGATGAGCACGGGTGCGCAGAGCACCAGGGCGAACGCCCACCGGTAGAGGCGCCCAGGGCCGAACCGCTCCACCAGGCGCCGGCTGAGGACCGCCCCGAGGGCGCCGGCGATCGCGCTGACGGACAGCATCAGCCCCACCCAGCTGGCGGGCACCCCGTTCTGGGTGGCGTAGAGCAGGACCATCGACGAGTGGCCGGTGATGACGAGGTTTGTCGCGAACCCGATCACGGCCAGGGCCCGCAGCCGCGGTTCGCAGGCCACGTAGCCGATCCCCTCCACCAGCTGGCGCAGGACGGCGCCGGCTGAGCTGGGCGGGGCGCCGTCCGGACGGGACCGCGGCGCCGTCCGGATGAGCGCCAGGGTGACGAGCGAGAAGAGGTAGGAGGCGGCGTCCACGGCGAGGGCGTAGGGCGCCCGCACCACCGCCACCAGCAGCCCGCCGAGCCCCGGCCCCGCGGCCTGCGCGGACGACGCGCTCACGCCGAGCCGGCTGTTGGCCTCGACGAGTTGGTCCGGGCCGACAAGCTCCGGGACGAACGACATCCACGCGACGTCGTACACGACGGACGCCGTACCGACCGCGACGGCGACCGGCAGCAGCAGGCTCATGCGCAGGTCGCCCCGCCACGCCAGCACCGGCAGCATCCCGATCAATAGGAGGCGCAGCAGGTTGGCCACGATCATCAGGGGCCGTGCGCTGAGCCGGTCGACCGCCACGCCGGCCAGCAGCGCGAACACGTACGGCGCCAGCTCGGCCGAGCGCAGCAGGCCCATCTGACCGGCCGTCGCGCCGAGAGTCAGCGCCGTCGCCGGCAGTACGAAGAACGTCACCTGCGTGCCGTACAGCGACACCGTCTCCCCGTACCAGAAGAGGCGGAAGTCGCGGCCGCCGCGCGCGGCCCGGTCCTCGGGACGGTCCCCAGGACGGGGTCGGGCGGCGGCGGTCTCCCCGCTGGTCACGCCACCGCCTCCAGCCACGCCACCAGCTGGGTGGCGACCTCGTCGACGGACGGGCTGGTCAGGAGCCCGTGGTGCTCCGCCCGCAGCACGACGGTGCGCAGGTCGGACGCGTACGGGGACCAGTCCCGGTCCACCGGAGGTCCGGCGGACGCCTGCAGGTGCAGCACCGGCCCCGGATAGCTCCCCGACGGTCGGTGTGCCGAGAGCGCGACGACCAGCGCGCGGAAACGCCGGAACAACGTCAGGACGTCGTCCAGCCCGAGTCCGAGCGGCACCACGCCCGCGCGCCAGGCACGTTCCAGGCGTTCCCGGGTCGCGCGGGCACCGGACGGCGGCACGGAGCCGGGGGCCAGCTCCTCCGGAACAGGCCACTCCGGCAGCCCGAGCAGATCGACCGCGAACCGGTGGAGGAACCAGTTTCCGTCGGGGACGGGCGCGGGCGACGGCACCTCGGTGTCGAGCAGCACGAGCGCGGGGCGCACCCCGCGGCGGGCATGCAGCCACCGGCCGACCTCGAAGGCGAGGGCCCCGCCCAGCGACCACCCCAGCAGCGCCCCGTCGTTCCCGGTGTCCACCTGCCGCGCGTATCCCTGCACCACCTCCATGAGGGTCACCGCGGCGGGAACCTGCTCGGCGGGCATGAGGCCGAACAGGGCGAGCGCCCCGTCAACCGCGTCCGCGAGCGGAAGGTAGACCGTCGGCGACCCGGAGGACGGTGGCACGCACCAGACCATGCGGAGGCCCTCCACGTTCAGCGGCAGCGCCGCGCCGTCCTCGATGGCCGTCATCGCCGGGGCCTCACCGTCGGGCGCGGATGCTGTCCGCCACCGACGCCACCGTCGCGTCGCCGTAGAGCTGGCGCACCGGTAACCGGACACCGAAGAGCTTGTTGATCCGGCTCAGCGCGCGCATGGCCTGCAGTGAGTTTCCCCCCAGCCCGAAGAAGCTGGCCTGCCGCCCCACCACCGGTGCCGCCAGCACCTCGGCGAAGACCTGGGCGACCGCCTTCTCCTCTTCGTTTCTCGGCTCGTCGACCTCGACCCGTTCGGCCAGTCCCCAGACCGTGGGTTCCGGCAGCCGGTCCCGTGCGATCTTCCGCGCCGCCGTCAGCGGGAAAGAGTCCACGCAGACCCATGCGACGGGCACCATGTACGCTGGTATCCGCTCCGCCAGGTGGGTCTGCAGGACGGCGGGCTCCACGCTCTCGCCCGGCGTGCTGACCCAGTAGGCCACGAGCTGGCGTTCGCCGCGGGGGTCCTCGCGCACGACGACGGTGGCGAGTTGGACCGCCGGGTGCGACATCAGGGCGGACTCGATCTCGCCGAGCTCGATCCGCAGGCCACGTAGCTTGACCTGGGTGTCGATCCGGCCGAGGTACTCCAGCTCGCCGTCGCGCCGCCAGCGGACGATGTCTCCGGTGCGGTACACGATGCCGCCGGGGACGAAGGGGTCGGTGACGAACCGCTCGGCGGTCAGTTCGGGCGCCTTGAGGTATCCGCGGGCCAGTCCCTCGCCACCCATCCACAGCTCCCCCGGCACGCCCCGGGGCACCAGGCGTCCGGCCGGGTCCACGACGTACGCGTGTCGATTCAGCTGGACGTGTCCGATCGGCGGCGCGTTCCTCCACTCCTCGTCGTGCGGGCACTCGTACTCCGTGCAGGCGATCACGGCCTCGGTGGGCCCGTAGAGGTTCACCATCCGCCGTCCGGGCAGGTTCCACGCCCGGACGGTCTCGGCAGACAGAGCGTCGCCGCCGCTCATCACGTACCGGAGGTCCGGGTAGGGCTCCGGCTCGACCAGCGCCAGCATGGGGGGCGAGAACCCGGCGAAGGTGACCCGCTGCTCGCGCATGAGCGCGGTGACAGCGGCTGGCGACAGGCCCTCCTCGTACGAGACGAGCACCAGCGTGGCGCCCACGGCAAGGGCGGTGAAGATCTCGCCGTGCGACATGTCGAAGGTGAGGGCCGGCAACTGCAGCATCCGGTCCTGAGGGCTGAAGGGGAAGGTCCGCCGGTAGGCCTCGACGAAACACACCAGGCCCGCGTGGTCGACGAGGACGCCCTTGGGACGCCCCGTGGATCCGGACGTGTACAGCACGTAGGCCAGCGAGCGCCACCCCGCCCCGCCCTGCACCGCGGGCAGCGTCGCGCCGTCCGCAAGGGCCCGCGTCACGGTGACGACGGACCAGGCCGGCGAAGTCGGCAGGTCGGCGAGGAACTCCTCGCGTGTCAGCACGATCCGGGTGCCGGAATCCTCGAAGATGCTCGCCAGCCGGGCGGATGGATGCCGGGGGTCCACCATCGCGAACGCCGCCCCGGCCTTCAGGACACCGAGCATGGCCACCAGGGCGTCGGTGTCGCGGTCGAGAGCGGCGGCCACGATGTGCTCCGTCCCCACGCCGTGGGCCTGCAGGTAGCGGGCGACCCGGTCGGCGGCGGCGTCGAGTTCGCCGTAGGTCAGAGCAGCCCCCCGGCACAGGGCGGCGGGGTGGTTCGGCATCCGGCGGGCGACGTCGGCGATCTGTTCGTGGA